>JABIWF010000023.1 GCA_018701175.1 Methanobacteriota archaeon | reverse complement strand
GGCAAGTGGCCTGAACAACCTGCCGACTGGGAACTGTACCATCAAATCCGAGAGGATGTAAACAACGACATCTCCAGTATCCCAATTCAAAACGCTAACCAAGGGCTGTATCCCAATTGCGGGACCAGCAGAGATTACGGTTACGGCGTCATGGGATATCCTACATTCACCTTTGAAACCGATGATGAACAATTCGTCCCGGGCTCGGTTGAGAATCTCAATGAGCGGTTGGGAGAGGAACTGGATGTCATGAAGTATTTGATCTCGAACGTATGGTATTGGCGAGCTCGATTGGATGTTCAGTCACTTGAAGTTTCAGACGAGGAAATTACCATTGATGTCAGCAATTACGGTCAAGCATCTACCTCGAATGCCACCTTGCGCTATGTAGATGCGAACGGCGAACCGCTTTGGGAATCGCCTTTCTTCGCCGTAAATGCAACCAATTCCTCGGTGATTACTCTTGATGGCCAGAACCTTACTATGGTCGATGGCGGTTCATGGGACTTGTACTACCAAGTCCGGGTTATCGAATCTTCTCGCTGGGTTACCGAACCAATTAACGCATCTGTCCCAGTCATGGTCGAAAACGAAGAATCGAATTTCCTCATCGGATACGGCCTTTTCAATCCAATAACAATGATTGCAGGTTTCGCAGCGATTGCGGCCTTTGTTCAACGTGAAGAGTCGGATGAAGAATAACGGTTCCAGCCTTCGATGCTGAAAGCCGAGCGCGAGGTTTCAAGTGCTTCAAGTCCTTGGTCGGTTTAGGTGAACCCATGAAAGTAACCGTAAGCCCAGGACACAACATCAACGGAACTCTACTCTTGCCCCTCTTTGAAGGCTCTGAAAGCGTACCTACATCGCTTGAAGCAGGCCTTCACACCGCACTGAAGAGTCAAATCAATCGAATCCTCTCAGACGGAGATTTCAAAGGAAAGGCCAAGTCAACAATGTCGATTATTGGCAGTGAAGGCGGAAAAGCAATGCTTGTTGGTCTTGGTAAAGAAGAAGACCTTGACGCTCATGCTTATCGAAAGGCCGGTGCATCGGTCGTTGCGAACCGTAAGAAAGCGCACGGCACTGATTTCACTGCCCGTTTCAGCGGCGCATCCATTGAATCTATGGGTGCATTTGCTGAAGGTATGCTCTTGCGAGACTACACCTACGACCATTACAAACAGAAGGATGAAGACGACGATGATGAAAAAGAACTCACCGTCCGAATTACCTGCGATGAAGGCCAAGAAAAGGAATTGAGTTCGCTCATTTTCACTCATGCAGGCGTCACTTCCGGCGTTCACCTTTCCAGAGACCTCGGGAACTGCCCTCCAAACGACATGTATCCAGAAGCATTCGCAGATCAAGCATGGGAATGGGCCAAGCAATACGATAACGTCGATGTGACCATCATCAACTACGACCAAGCTGTCAAGGCAGGCATGGGAGGATTGGTTGCGGTCGGTATGGGCTCAGCACGAAAGCCATGCATGGTCATCTTTGAGATGAATGCCGGAGTAAAGGGCCGTGGACCAATGCTGGTCGGTAAAGGAATCACTTTCGATACCGGCGGTATCTCACTCAAGCCAGGCGCAAACATGGACGAAATGAAGTATGACATGGGCGGCTCAGCAACCGTATTCGGGACAATGGAAGCACTTGCATCAACTGGATACGCTGGAAAAGTCACTGCAATTACTTGCATGGCTGAAAACATGCCTTCGTCCAACGCTCAACGCCCAGGTGACGTCATCAAGACGCTGTCAGGGAAGACCATTGAAATCCTCAACACCGATGCAGAAGGCCGACTTGTGCTTTCTGACGGATTGTGGAAGGCTGGAGAATTCGACCCAGAATACATCATCGATTTTGCTACCCTCACCGGTGCTTGCGTCGTTGCTCTCGGTCACGAAGCAACTGGTCTATGGTCCAACGATGACGATTTCCGTACCCGTATCCACGAAGCAGGGAATGCAGTCGACGAACTCGCTTGGCCGATGCCACTTCTGCCTGCATTTGAGAAGGAAATGACCAACTCAAAGATTGCAGACACTCGAAACCTTGGCGCTGGACGCTGGGGCGGTGCAAACACCGCAGCGGCATTCCTCAAGCAATTCGTACCAAACCGTGGTTACGAAAAGGACGGAGAACAAATCCCTTGGGCTCACATGGACATCGCTGGAACATACTGGGGTGCGAAGACCAACTCAATGGTCGGAAACGGTGCAACTGGAATTCATGTTCGTACCATGTACCATCTCATCACCAACGGATGATTCTCGTTCGAGTTGACTCTCATGAAGAGGCGTGCATCAATACCTGCACGAATCAACATCATTGGTGAACACACTGATTACGCTGGTGGCAAGGCTTTGCCGTTTGCTGTTGACGTTCGTATGGTTTTGGAAGCAACCGCCCTTGACGAAGGATTTGAAGGTGGAGCAACCGTTCTTGCGCTATGGAAAGCAGCGGGAGGTTGGCCGGCTCGATTGACCGTTGAGAGCGACATTCCCATCGGTGTTGGAATGTCTTCATCTGCGGCACTGTGTTTGGCGGTGGTCTTGTGTGTCAACGGTCCAATGAAGCCGTTTGACGCTTGTCTTGAAGCCCAACGGATTGAACATGAAGTTCTCAAAACACCTTGTGGCCTGCTCGATCAGATGGCTATGATGTTCGCTAAAGAAGGCCATGCATCCATTATTGATTTCTCCAACAACACTGTGGAATCCTACACAGTTCCCACCGGCTGGATGTTCAAATTGGTTGATTCGGGGATTCATCGGACGCTCAGTGATTCTTCGTATCGGACTCCAATGGACGATTCGATTGTCACAGATCATGTCTCCTCTGAGAATCAACGTGTTGAGCTTGCGATAGGTGCAACAGCCGATGAACTAGGTGAACTGCTCAATCTCTCTCATGCCTCATTGATACGAAGGGGCGTGAGCCTACCACAAATGGATACCCAAGTTGCTGCACTGCAGCAAACCGAAGGAGTCTACGGTGCTCGGATGATGGGTGGCGGATTTGGAGGGATGATTCTCGTGATGGTCGCATCCGACGATGTCCTACCCGAGCAACGCCTTTACCGCCCCTCACAGGGTGGTTTCGTTGAGGAATTCTTCGAGTGAAGCAAGGCCTTCTGGCGTTCCCATATCCCAGAACTTGGTGTTATCAATATGAACAGCGGCTTGTCCCGCTAGGGCCGGGTAAGCCGTCTCTTCCCAACTCCACTTGCCGTCTTTACCGTGTTTGAGAAGGGTTGACTTTTCGATCACACTCGTTCCAGCCTCATATCCGTTCAGCTTGGACGTATCCTTGGTTCGTTTGTCGTATGCCAACAGCACGTTTCCATCGTGTTCGAGATTCGATGAACTGTGAGATTCAGTCACGGTCATTGTGAGTGGGGCATTTTCCGAGATGTGTTGCATCACCAACGGTTGAAAGTCAATTGGATGTAAATCGTCACCCCAAACGAGGATGAAGCGTTCTTCAAGCAGTTCTCGTGCATTCCAGAGTGCTCCACCTGTCCCAAGTGGTTCATCTTCTCGATGGAAAGTAAGACACATTCCGGGGTGCGTCATACCCTCAAATTGCTCACCATGGTGTCCGGTTAGAACCAGTGCATGCATGCAACCTTGGCTTCTGGCCCAGTCGAGAATATGCCGGAGAATTGGATTCCCATTCACTTCGATTAATGATTTTGGGTGCTTCTCCGTTATACTACCCAAACGAGTCCCCAAGCCTCCAGCCATTACAACAAGTTGTGGCATTGAATGGGCTTTGACGATAGCAGCATACTCTTTTCCACTGTCTTTGAGCGTTCTTTCCTTTGTTGTAAAATCAACATGGTACAGTCCAAATCGCTGGTCGTATCCTTCTGCCCATTCGAAATTGTCCATCAAACTCCAATGGTAGAATCCGCGAACATCCAATCCATCTGCGATGGCTTCAGCGGTAATTTGTAAATGCCTTCGAATATGTTCGGGACGCATATCATCGTCATCGTCAGCAACACCGTTTTCGGTGACGATGATGGGGAGGTTGAGGTTTCGAACCATGTCGAAGGCACGACGCAGTCCCACTGCATACATTGGGTATCGGAAATCAGTTCGCTGCTCCCACGGTCGAATCAACGGGTCGATTTCGACTTTTGTAGGCATGAACGGAGTCGTCAAGAGATGCGTGTAATAATTGACGCCGATGAAATCACTGCTGCCCTTGAGTCCATCAATTCGTTTGGAGAATAAACCGGATGGAGGCTTGAACCGGCCGGTAGCAAGGCCCTTCAGCCAACAACGGTTGAACATACCATCAAGCAGTTTCGTTTGCATCCAATGCAGAGGGTTCCATCGTCGATACGGGTCGAACAGGTTGATGTTTTTCACCAGACCAATCTGGCATCGATTGCCGTTTTCCATTGCTTTTAGAGTTCGATAGCAGCGAGCATGTGCACGCATGAGGTTCATTGAAACGAGCCGTGTTTTCTTGAATGAACGAACGCCAGGTGGGAACTCTCCAAGCACGTATCCCATTGAGGCGTAGACTGCCGGCTCGTTGATGGTACACCACCATTCGACTCTGTCACTGAGCAGTTCAAACATTTTGATACTGAATTGAACCCAATGTGTGATGTTTTCTTCACGTTCAAAGCCACCCATTTCATCCCACCACAGCGGTTGAGTGAAGTGGTGAAGGGTGGCCATCGGTTGTATGCCTCGGGCCAGCAAATCATCGACGAGATCAGAGTACCATTGCAGTGCATCTTGATTCCATTCACCTTGTTGAGGTTCAACTCGCGACCATTCGATAGAGAATCGATAATGCGATACGCCGAGGTCCTTTATCAGGCCCACATCTTGTGTTCTTCGGTTCCAATGGTCACAAGCCTCGCCGCTCAATTGTTGGCTTTTTGAACGAGGTTCAAATGCAGACCAATTGTTGGTGTTACCGCCCTCAATTTGGTGAGATGCGGTTGCTACACCCCACATAAACTCCTTTGGAAAAGCAGTGCCATCTTTCAATGAGGTGAAATCAGCGTTCTCCCAATCTCGGTGCTCCTCTGTCCACACAACCTTTCCAAATGAGGCTGTATCATGAGGGTTTGGTTCAGGCATACGCTCTGAATGCACATGGTATGAGGTGCGGATAGCGGGAGTCGAACCCGCGACAAGAGGTTGGAAACCTCCTATGTTACCACTACACCATATCCGCACGATGTGATGTTCCTGCCGAGAAGCCTCTCCTCTTTGAGTGAATCGGTTGTTCATTCACAAATCAAGTTCGAGGTGGCGGAGGAGGGGGTACTCGACCACTCATGTCGAGGCCAAGGTTGACTTCGGATACTCCGTTGATGCGATTGTAACGAGCGGTCAATACCTCTCGAGCACGTTCTGCACGCTGTTCAGCCATCTTTGTCTCGGATGCCTTTCCACGAATCATCAGCATGCCCATGAGGAAGAACAGTACCAATGCTCCAATCAAGGCTTGGACGATTGGCATCTCCATGACATTGTTGAATGCGCTCGACTCATCGGTAATGAGTGAATCTTCATCGACAATACGAGAATCAAACACCTTCAGAGTAATCGCATCCGAGTCCATTGCGACCTCAGCACCCGGTTCTTGAATGCTGACGAACAGTTGGTAGTTGCCAGCGCTGCGACCTTCACCGTTGAAGACAGCAACTTGCGTTGTGCCAGTCGTTTCAGTGAAGGTTAGAACTTGAACTTGAGTTGCGCTGATAATCGAAGACATTGGTTGCCATTCTGCTCGGATTGTGACGTTCGGTAGAACACTCACAATGCTGCAACTGAATGAGAAATAATCTTCCGCAGCGAGGTCTACATCGATCGACTCTGGAGTGCATGTAATCGAACCTTCAGCAGCGTTACGGGTCGGGTCGTTTGGCCAGTGGTCTGGTTTGATAGCGCCAGTGGTCATGTTTTCACCCCAACCATCACCGTCTGAATCGAGCCATTGGCTTGGTTCGCTAGGGAAATCATCGTTGATGTCAGCAAACTTGTCGCCGTCAGTGTCAACACATCCTCTTGAATTTCCAAGGGATGCAGTTCCAAACTCTTCAGGACAAATATCACCGTCCGTTCCAAGTGGGTTATCTCCCCAAGTGTCTCCATCGCTGTCGAACCATTGGGACGAATCGTTAAGCCACAGGTCGTTTGTGTTGCTGGCTCCATCGCCGTCGCTGTCGAGACAACCGAATACGTCGAGGGTGGATGTACCAAACACGCTGGTACAGTTGTCTGGCTGACTTCCGTTTGGATTGTCTCCGTACCCGTCTCCGTCTGAATCGAGCCATTGTGTTGGGTCGTCTGGGAAAGCGTCGCCACCCTGTGAAGAACCGTCGTTGTCTTCATCGTAGCAACCGAAGATGTCAACGTTGGAATATCCTTCAACAGTTGGACATGAGTCCGGTTGGAATCCGCTTGCGTTGTCGCCGTATCCGTCACCATCTTGGTCTTCCCATTGCGTTGGTTCGAACGGCAGTGCGTCAGCTCCGTTCGAGGCGTTCCATCCTGGGTTTCCGTTTACAGACAAAGTAGGGTCGGAGTAACCGTCACCGTCACTGTCCGGACACGCCGTTCGGTCCATGGTCGAGTTGCCTGGTAGTTCTATGCAGTCATCTTCGAGATCATCAAAACCATCTCCATCCGTGTCTTGAGTTCGAGTGGGGTCGTCCGGGAATGCATCGCTTTCGTTCGACATTCCATCGCCATCCGAATCGATGCAACCGTATCGGTCAATCGTTGAGTTCCCTGGGACTCCAGGACATGCATCCGGCTCAGGGCCAGTTGCGTTGTCGCCGTATCCGTCGCCGTCCTGGTCGAGCCATTGGAATGCGAGGAGCGGTAGTTGGTCGCTGACATCATCCCACCCGTCACCATCGGTGTCTAGGCAACCTAATCTGTTGCCCATAGTGGAGTTTCCAGCCACACTTGGGCAGGAATCCGGTGTCGTTCCAGCGAGGTTATCGCCGAATCCATCGCCATCAATGTCGGACCATTGCGATGAATCGTTCACATGTGAATCGATGATGTTCGCCCATCCATCTTGGTCATCATCTAGGCACCCAAGGACGTTATTCTGCCACGAGTCTCCGTTTTCATTAGGACAGTCATCAGCGAGATTTCCTGAAGGATTGTCGCCGAATCCATCTCCGTCAGCGTCAGAGGATTGAGTGGGGTCGGTCTTGAATGCGTCAGAGCCGTTATCGGAAGGTGTCCATCCTGGGTCTGGGTCGGAAATACCGTCACCATCTGTATCGGGGCATCCTGTTCGGTCAATCGACGAATCGCCCCAGAATTCCGGACAGTCATCGTCGACTTGGTTGTCAAATCCGTCCCCGTCTTCGTCGGACCAACGCAGCGGATCGCTAGGATGTGTATCTGCACCTTGAGCAGTGGTATGCCCAATGTCTGGGTCAGAGTAGGTGTCGCCATCCGAATCGAGGCAACCGTATCGGTCTGAGGATGAACTTCCGGCACTGTTTGGGCAACTGTCTGGGAATACTCCGCTCGGATTGTCACCGTAGCCGTCTGAGTCCGTATCAACCCATTGTGTTGGCTCGTTGGGCCAAACATCTGCACCGTTTGCAGTTGTCCATACTGAACCGTTGTTGCCCAATGGGTCGGCATCGGAGAATGAATCTCCATCGGTATCAGGGCAACCAAATCGGTCGCTTGTCGAATTACCATATGTTGTAACGCATGAATCCGGATTGAATCCGAGCGATTCATCGCCGAAACCGTCCGAGTCCGTATCGTTCCATTGCGTTGGAATAAGAGGGAATGCATCAGCGCTACCGGCTGGATGTGCAAGCCATCCTGCATCGTAGTCAGAATAGCCATCGCCATCGCTGTCTGGGCAGCCAACTCGGTCGATGGTTGAACGAGGAGTTCCAAGCGGCAACCCATCATTGACACAGGCATCTGGATTTGTTCCGGATTGGTTATCACCGTATCCGTCTCCGTCTGAGTCAAGCCACTGAGTGACATCATTAGGGAACGCATCTGCCGTTCCAGCAGGATGAGCCAGGGCAGTGCTATCAGCGTCGGAGTAACCGTCTCCATCGGTGTCAAGACATCCCGTTCGATCTACCGTCGAGGTGCCAAGTACGGTTGGGCAATCATCGCTGTTCGTGGCGGGTGGAGGATTATCTCCGTATCCGTCTCCATCAGAGTCTGCCCATTGGGTGATGTCGCCAAGGAAGGCATCAGCACCGTTGGAGACCAACCATACCGAACCGTTTGTTCCGCTCGGGTCTGGGTCACTGTAGGTGTCCCCATCTTCATCAGGACATCCGTTTCTATCACCGTTCGATGTTCCAAACACGGTCCTGCATGCATCTGCTCCTTGGAATACCGTCCAACCGCCGAGGTTTGTCTCAGCATCGGAATAGGAGTCCGAATCCGAATCGAGGCATCCGAAGCGGTCTCCGCTTGATGTCCCGGATACGGTCAAGCAAGAATCAGGGTTCGTTCCGCCGAGATTGTCACCGTATCCATCTCCATCTTGGTCTGCCCATTGGGTTGGTTCATTGATGAAAACGTCAGCGCCGTTTGCTGTTGTCCAGTTGAAACTGGGGTCAGAATATCCATCACCATCGGTATCCGGGCATCCTTGTCGGTCAACGGAGGAAATTCCGAAGGTGAATGCGCAGTCATCATCCTCATCAACGGTTCCGTCAAGATCAGCGTCTTGTGTAAGGTTCACCATTGCATAGCCTGAGTTAACGGCTACAGAGAAGAACTGCGGTCCAGACGGAACTGAAGTTCCGATGATGTGAATTTCCCAAACACCTTGAGCTGGCGAAGCAAAAGTTAGTCCTTTCAGATTATTGATGCTGTCAGAAAGGTTTGTCCACGTGCCACTCGGATCTTTGACAGCCAAATCCACATCGTTGACGAGGTTTGCAGATACGACCGGGCTGCTCGTCTCGTCGTTGTATGAGAGCATGACCTGCATGGTTGGTGCTGTCGCTGGCACGCTGACGCTCCAACCTCGCTCAACACCAGTGCTCAACGATTCACGGTCCACGAACGACGCCGAAATTGCGCTTGAGAGGTTGATTCGTCCCCAACCTTCGTGGTTATTTGGTGCAGTTTGGCCTGCACCGTCGGTGGGGTCGTTGTACTGGCCAATCATGTCGACCGAAGTCGCTGCAAAGATTCCCTTCACCAGTGCAGATGATGGGTTGGGCACGTTTTGGTTTTCGATGAGATGCTGAAGCAAGAGTGCGGTTGCACCGGCGGAGACAGGTGTCGCCATGCTCGTTCCGCTCATGAAAGTGTAATTTCCACTGCCACCTGCTCCCGGGTCGCGAGAACGGGTGGAGAGAATGTTGGTACCCGGAGCTGAGAAATCAGGTTTCAATCGACCGTCGTCTGTTGGACCACGGGATGAAAAGGTCGCCATTCCAGAAATGTTGTTCGATGCCCACACAGGCCATGAACCAGTTGCGTTCGTTCGTAGGTTTTCACTGGCTCCAATCGAGATTACGTTCTTTGCTGTCGCAGGTGAGCCCATGCTGTCTTCATCGATTTTACCGTCGCCATCAGCGTCAACTCCTTCATTGGCTGCGGCGAACATGATGACCAGTTCATCGTTTTTCAGTGCGTTCAAGTCCGATTGCATCGAACTTGTCGTGTAGAAGCCTGCAACACTTGAACCCCAAGAGTTTGTGTGAACGCGGCTGTCGTTGTCAACTGCAAGGTCAAACATGTCTCCTAGGTCGTTTGGAATTCCTGAGAGGGAGCCACCGTGTTCGATTGCATGAACCAGCAGTTGGGCTTCTGGTGCCATGCCTTGGACGTCCGGCCAAAGGGTTCCATCGCCGAGTACAGATCCGGCAACGTGTGTGCCGTGACCGTGGTCATCGTTTGCACCGTCGTCGCATGAACCAGGGTTGTTTCCTATCCAGGCGCATTGTGAAGGTGGTATTGGGAAAGAGTAAATTCCTTTGATGTGGTCTTTGAAATCTGGGTGCGTATTTGAGTTGTTGACACCGTTGTCAAGTCCAGTATCACCTACCGTGACAACGATTCCGCTCCCATCAAGGCTGCCCCATCCTGGGTCACGAGCTGCCATGAAGGTCGAATTTTGGAGGTCATCTGCATGGATGATTGTTGCCGCAACGTCGTTGTTCAATATGAAGTGAGGGCTTGTTTCAATCCATTCAACAGCACCGTTGGAGGCAAGCCATTCGATTCCAGAAGTTTCAGCGACGAGCGTTGCGAAGCGTCCGGAGTGTGAGTCGAGTACGAGGTCGTTACGGTTTTCGAGTCCTTCCGGCAACGAAGTTCCCGACAGGACAATATTGACGATGGCCTTGCCTTCGATGGAATATGGATTGAAAAATTGCTTTTGTTCTCCAAGCACTCCACGCACTAAATCCTCTCTCAACTTGTCGACAGCGTCGATTTGAACCAATCCTTCGACATCGAGTTTCTCTAACTCTGCTGTTGAGTGGCCTTTCAGTTCACACTGGAATCCATTTGGAGGCATGAAGGTGAAACATTCAATTCCGGCATCTTCGAGTTCATAGAACCATTCGGTTGGAATTGGAGTTGCGTGTGTGAGAACATACCATCCATTCAGCGCAGAACCTTGCCCGGTCCATGAGGACCAGTCGTCAATTGCCACAACGCTCGCATCGCGGTACAAGAGGCCGATTTCTCCAACACCATCTGCCGAGTCGAACCAACCATGGGCCGCATCAGCACTCGGTGCAAGTCCAATGCCATTCAACAAAGCCAAATCCACATCGGTATCAACAACTGCAGTTGGCGTTAATGATGGCGTAGCATAGGTGATTGGAGCCAATACTTGGATGAGCATGAGTGCAGAAAAAGTGATTGCACGTATACTTCGCTTCGTCGTCATGTTACGATACAGTCACCGCTCCCTCATGAATGATTTGTATCCAAGTGGCATCAGGCTGTTCATGGTAGCGATATCCATACCGAGGGTTCAAGAGCATCGCTTCCTGCGAATGGTTTATGTCGCGACGCTCAAACCGTGGTCCGAAGGTCGAATCACTCGAACCTGAAGAATTGAATGACAGCGTGCAAGTGCTGGGCAAGCAAGTTTGGCGAGTCGTCCCCTACGCTTTCCGCTATCCTCGCCGTCTCTTGGCTGGGTTCATCGGTAACGCTTGTGCTCGTATTGTTGACCTCGTTCCGTTCGTCGCCATTGGATGGGCAGTTGACTACTTCACATCCGATGTGATGGTTGGACCTATGCTCGTTCAAAACGCCGTCAATTCCATTCATTCCGAACCTGCAGTTGGATACGGCGTCATGATTTTCATGGGTTTCGTTATGCTCGCTTTCTTCCAAGGTGTCTCTGAATACTCTTGGCAAACGCTCGGTTACAACATCCAGCACGACTTGCGAATGGATGCCACGCGTTCACTTATCGCCATGGAGGCTTCGTACTACGACATGCGTCAAACAGGGCAACTGATGTCGGTACTTTCCAGTGACGTCAACCAGTTAGAAGACGTCGTGTCTGACTCTTCGACATCGATCATCCGAATCGTTTTCACGTTCCTTACCGCTTTTGTGATTCTTGCATCGATGTCACTGAAATTGGCTGGGATTTTGTTTGGACCTATTCTGTTCATCATCCCTTGTGTCTATTGGTTCTCGACCAGAGTTCAGCGCAAATACCGCAAACAACGAGAGTCGACAGGAGATATCCATGCCGTTCTGGAAAACTTGATTTCCGGTATTTCTGTCGTGCAGGCTTACAACGCCCAGACTTGGGAATCTGAGCGTGTAGCCCGTGAATCCGGGAATTATCGTGACCAAGCCATGGGTGCTAGCCGTGATCGAAACCGGTTTTTGCCGATGATTTATGTCATCGCAGGAATCGCTTTTGGTCTTCTTGTCACCGCAGGTGGATGGTTGGCTGGTGAGGGTGAAATCTCGACCGGTGAACTGGTTACATTCCTGTTAATCAGCACTCGAATGACCATGCCGATGTTTATTTTTGGTATCCTCATCAATCAGATTCAACGCGGCGAAGCAGCAGCAAAGCGCGTCTTTGCAACCATTGACCTCGAGCCTACAATTTTCGACCAACCGGATGCAATCGAATTGAATACGCCGATTACCTCTGTAGAATTCCGTGATGTTCATTTCACCTACCCTGGAACCTCCATCAAAGTGTTGAGTGGCATTTCGTTCAAGGCAGAAGGTGGAGATTTCCTTGGTGTTATGGGTCACACAGGTGCTGGAAAGACCACCATTCTCAAACTCCTAATGCGATACTATGTGCCTGACAGCGGCGATGTACTCATCAACGGGCAATCGCTCAACAATTTCACACTGCATTCCGTTCGTGATAAAATCGGATTTGTCAGTCAGGAGCCGTTCTTGTTTTATGGCACGGTAAGTGATAACGTGAGGTATAACCAAGAATCCACAGATGAGGAATTGAACACCGCACTGAAACTCGCAGGTGCGTGGGACTTCATTCAAGAATTGGAGGGCGGTTTGGATACAATGGTCGGTGACCGTGGTGCTAAACTCAGTGGCGGTCAACGTGCTCGTGTATCGTTAGCTCGTGCACTTCTCAAGCAACCAAGTTTGTTGATTTTGGACGAAGCCTCCAGCGCTCTTGATGCAGAGACTGAACGTAGAATACAAGAAAATCTCCTCGCCAGCGGCAGCGATCGAGCAACCATTGCTGTTGCTCACCGTTTGAGCACAATTCGAAACGCCAACGAGATACTTGCCATGGTTGATGGCGCAGTGGTCGAGCGTGGTTTGCACGATGAGTTGGTCGAAGCAGACGGCGTTTATGCCAGTCAATGGGCCATTCAAACGGGTGACATGGCTGGACTTCCAGATGCTGATGAGTGAGTCACAAGCGTTCTTGGATTGGCCGCAGGACTGCTGATGCGGTGGCTGAAGTCTTCTCTTGCTGCATGAATCGGTCGCCCAGAATGATTCCCATCGAGATTAATACGAACAACGGGATGCCAATGACTAGTGACCATATCGCCATCGATAAATTGTAAATGAAGTAACTCTCCATGATTTCAGAGATGGCAATAATTGCAATAAACAGGAGCACACGCAAGGTGACGAGGCTGAAACGAATAAGCGACCAAATTTCATCTTCATCCGTGACATCATCTG
>JABIWF010000028.1 GCA_018701175.1 Methanobacteriota archaeon | reverse complement strand
CGTACTCATGTCAGAAGCAATTATTGCAGTTGATGAAAAGGATGTAGTACTCGGACCTCTGTCTAAAATTTCGGCTCACAGAGACGCTGGAGCATACCACCGTGCATTCAGTGTCCTGCTCTTTGATTCTCAAAAGAGATTGCTGCTCCAACGCCGAGCACACGACAAAGTCACATTTCCTGGCGTATGGGCGAATTCCTGTTGCTCACACCCACTTCACAGCGATGAAGAATTGGTCGAAGAAGGGGCACTCGGTGTAAAGATGGCTGCAGTTCGCAAATTAGAACAGGAACTTGGAATCGACCCAAGCCAATTTTCGACGGATGACTTTACTTTCATGACAAAGATGCGTTATTCAGCACGAATGAATGAAACGTGGATTGAAAGAGAAATCGACCACATTTTGATTGCTCAGAAAGACGTTGAACTCAACATCAATGAAAACGAGGTCTCGGAAATCATGTGGGTCTCGCAAGAGGAGTTGGAAGATATGCTCATTGAAGAGGAACGTTCCAACGGCTCGGTTGCCCCCTGGTTTCGATGCATTGCTGCTCAAATCATGAACGATGATTGGTGGAGCGCAATTGGTAGCACGGATGCATTGAACGCATTAAGCGACGATAAAATTCACGACATGGGCGATGTGACACACATGCTGCCAGAGGCAGTGGGTGCCGGACTCAATATCTCTGTTCTGGAAGTCAAGCCATTGGTCGAGCAACGTATCATGAACAGCTTGATGGCCTCACGGCATGAACGATTGGCTGCTGCAATGACGCACCTCATTCATGGTGGTGGAAAGCGATTGCGTGCAACACTACCATGGCTCGTCGGAAAGGCGGTTGGTGACTCTCACTCTGGTATGCTCGATGTAGGTGCAGCGATTGAAACAGTTCACAATTTCACACTGGTTCACGATGATATCATGGATGATGATGAAGTTCGAAGAGGCAGAAATGCTGTCCATATTGAATTTGACCTTCCCACCGCCATCAATGCCGGTGATGCAATGCTGGCAATCGCATTCGAGCGATTAGTACAGGCTGAAGGGCTACAGGCAAACGATGTGGCTCCACTGGTCAACAGAATTGCTTGGATGGTTCGACGCGTAAGTGAAGGTCAGCAGATGGATATTGAGTTTGAAGATGAGCTCGCAGTATCCGAAGACGACTACATCGAGATGATTGAAGGAAAGACTGCTGTCATGTTCCTCACATGTGCTGAGATTGGTGCACGAATGGCGGGTGCTGACCAAGAAACAATAGATTGTATGGCAGATTGGGGTCTTGCAGTAGGACTCTGCTTCCAACTTATGGATGATTTGATTGATGTACTGTCCGATTCCGATGTCCTTGGAAAGCCAGCAGGTTCTGATGTAGCCCAAGGTAAGAGGACGTTGATGGTCATTCATGCCCTTGCGCAACCCGACAGTGAAGACAAGCAAACCTTGCTTGCAGCACTTGGAAAAGGCGAAGATGCTGACGCTCAAGCCATTGAGGCTGCTGTCAAGGCACTGGGTAACCTCGGTTCTATTGACTATGCAAAGCAAAGAGCGGCAGATTACCACGCTAAGGCGCATGCTTGTTTGGACCGTATTCCACAGGGACCTGCAATGAAGGCTCTGCGTGAATTAACAGACTTCCAATTGAAGCGAATCAGTTGATTTCAACAGCATCGCCAATTTTGACGTTGCCTTCCTTGATGACTTTCGCATACCATCGCGTCATGTGAGGTGCTTTTTTCACTGAAATTTCCTTGAAACTACCGTTGGTAAATGAATCATGAATCGTCTTACACGGCGGGGCATCAGATGTGACTTCCAAAATGAGATCATCAAACTGGAAAATTGTGCCAATGCCTACATGCTCCCATTGCAGCCCCGCAACGAGAATATTTTCACCAACGGAACCTGGGTAAATGGGATGGCCGTTCTCTTGTAAAAATGAAACCACTTCGGAACTGAACAGGCATACGGCGCGGTTTGGGCCGCCATGATGCTTCTTGTCTCTCTGATAATCTCCAACACAACCGTTGACTCGAACATCGAGTTGTTCAACCAGTGGCTTGGGCACTCCACCTTCAGGTGCTGCAAAGAGGCCCGCAATCGAGCCGTTCATGCAGATCACTCAGAATAGTAGGATTCTGGGTAAGGTTCTGGCTTAAGCCCCTTACGTGTTCGAATCTGACCGACGACTTTGTCAAACAATTGTGGAGGCAATTGTTCGAAGCCGAGGTTTTCTGTGTTCCAAACTGCTCGACCTTGCGATGCAGCACGAATATCGTTGGAAAATCCAAATGTTTCAGCGATTGGTAGAACACCGACAACGGTAGTAACTTCACCTTCAGATGGCATATCCTCAATGATACCACGACGGTTGGTAACTTCACGAGTTACTTGACCGAGCCAGTCGTTTGGAACTGAGACAAACGCCTTTTGCATTGGTTCCAAAAGAACTGTGCGAGCACGCATCATTGCACCCTTTATTCCGTTTCGAACCGCAGGAATTGTTTGTGCAGGACCTCGGTGGATAGCGTCTTCGTGAAGTTTGGCGTCAACAAGACGGACAAACATTCCCTGAACGGGTTCATCAGCAATTGGGCCCTTTGAACAGACGCCGTTGAATGCTTCAATGATTAGTTCACGGGTTTCGTGAAGCCCTTGAATACCCTTGGTGTCGTTCACAAGAACGTTTGATCCGTTGATTGCGTAAATCTTGCGCATCAAATCTTTGTCCATTCCAAGTTCACCGAACTTACGGCCAACTTCCTTTGCATCGTTAGGTCGGATTGTACCGGATCCTAAATCTCCAGCACGCAGTGCTGCAACAACTTCAGGAGTGAGTGCTTCGATTTCAAAGAAGAATCGGTTGTGACGGTTTGGAGACTTACCTTCAAACGCATGTCCACGGTTGCTTCCTTGGATACCTTCTCGGTAAACAACGATTGGTGGGCTGACACTGACCTTGATGTTCTGTTCTTCTTCGATACGGTATACTGTGATTTCCAAATGCAACTCACCCATACCAGCAAGCAGTGCTTCACCGGTTTCTTGGTTCGTTGTGACTTGGAGAGAGGCATCAGATTTTGCAAGTGAACGGAGCGCATCAATGAACTTTGGTAGGTCCTTCATGCTCTTTGGTTCAACCGCAACGGTAACGACAGGGTCGGAATAGTGTCGAATCGCTTCGAACGGAGTGAAATCCTTGTCGCGTGACAGTGTTACACCAGCGGCAGCGGAGCGAATACCTGTGAGGGCTGCAATGTTTCCTGCAACAACCTTCGGGACAGTAATCCGGTCGCCTCCGACCATCATGCTGACTTGCTGAACACGTTCTGGTTTGGCTGCACCAATTGCATAGACCGATTCACCTTGTGCAATTGCACCGGAGTAAATACGTCCAACTGCAACTTCACCTGCGTGAGGGTCCATCCAAATCTTGGTAATCATCATAGCAAGTTCTGCTTCAGGGTCACAACTGATCATTGCTTTACCAATTGTTGAGTCGAGGTCACCGGTCCAAATGTTTGGAATACGGTATGGTTGTGCTTCGACAGGCCCTGGCAATTTAGTAACTGCCATGTCAAGAAGAACTTCATGAACTGGAGCCTTTTCGGCTAGTGTCTTTTGGTCTTCATTGTTACAGTATTCGAAAATCTCTGTGAAAGAAATCTTCGACTTAGCCATGTAAGGGACGGTGATTCCCCAGTTGTGGTAAGCGGAACCAAAAGCCACTGTTCCGTCTGCAACGGAAACTTGCCAGCTCTTCTTGAATTCATCTGGAGCAAACTGCTTGATAAGGCGGTTGACCTTCTTGATGGTCTCAGTAAATCGAGCCATCATGTCTTCAGGAGTTACTTGCAATTCATTGATGAGACGGTCGACCTTATTGATGAACAAAACTGGCTTTACCTTCTCTTTCAATGCTTGGCGAACGACGGTTTCAGTTTGAGGCATTGGGCCTTCGACTGCACACGCAAGGATGAAACATCCGTCAACTGCACGCATAGCACGTGTCACGTCGCCACCAAAGTCAACGTGACCTGGTGTGTCAATGAGATTGATGAGGTAATCAGTGCCTTCAACGCCGTGAACCATTGATGCGGATGCTGCATTGATAGTGATACCACGGGCGGATTCTTGTTCATCGAAATCGAGAACACGAGCAGAACCTGCAAGGTCGCTGGACATCATACCTGCACCCGCTATCAGGTTGTCTGAGAGGGTTGTTTTACCGTGATCAATGTGTGCAGCAATACACAAATTTCGAATCTGAGGTAAAATGTGCATAACTTCTGTTGCTTTGTTAATGTTGTCTTCCTTTCGGCCCATGAAATCACCTATGACTTCTCGTCAATCTTGGCCACCGGAAAGGGGTTCTTAAGTGACTCGCAACAGAGGTACGAAAAGCAAGGACTGTGTCGTAATAAATTCGCATTCACAAGCCCGTTTTCAAGGCCAAGCAAAACTTCAACTTCATCGAGCAGAGGCTGCGATGCGTTCCAACTCTTCTTTCTTTGCAACTGCAAAGGAAGTTGCATCTCCAGCAGCTGCCTTGGACAGTTCGTTGATGATACAGTTGGTGAGGGTTCGCTTCGACTTGTGAGTGCCTTGTTGAGCACCCTTAGCGAGATTGCGTAGGGCGACGTCGAGTCGGCGAGAAGGCGAAGAATCGACTGCCTTGGGTTGTGAAACAGCACCGAACTTAATTCGGGTGATTTCTTCCATGGGAGCGCCGTTGCATATCGCATCAACAAAGACTTGGAGAGGGTTGTTTCCAGACTTTGCTGCAATCGCATCAAGTGCAGATTCGAAAGCCTTCATTGCACCTTGCTTCTTACCAGTGTAAGGACCGGTGCGCATGAGTTTGTTGATGTAGCGCTCGACAACTGACAACTTTGCTTTTCCAAACCAAGCGTTTGCGTGACGTCCACCAGTGTGAGGCACACCAACGGTTGTGAGATTAATGTATGGAGAAAGTCCAGGATCCTTACAAGTAATTGCAGATGCATCCCACTTACCAAAGACGAGTGTTCCGATTCCTGCTATAGGACGGACATCTTCGACGATTTCTTCTTCTTCTTCGATTACAACTTCAGATTCAGACATCATCAACACCTCAGCGGATTGGCTTCTCCTTTCGTCCACGAACCATTTCATCGAGTGAAACACCGTTGACTTGGATGACCTTGTACCGTACACCAGGAATATCTCCGTATGAACGGCCCATGCGTCCACCAATACCTTCTACCATCACTTCATCGTGTTCATCGATGAAGTTGATTGCACCGTCGCCAGGAGCGAAAGCTGTGAGTTTGTTACCGTTCTTAATGAGGGAAATTTTGACTGCCTTGCGAATTCCGGAGTTCGGTTGTTTCGCTTCGATACCGACCTTTTCAATGACGATACCCTTGGCTTGAGTGGACCCAGCAAGCGGGTCGTGCTTGGCTCGCGACTTGAGCATGCGCTTCTTGTATCGACGGTCCGACCAGCGGAACTTTTGTCGGTCCTTTGCCATTTTAGCACCTGCGAAGAGTCCTCTACCCATCATAATCACCGCATTGAAGCACTTTGCCGACTTGAATCCCCTATTTAATAGCGACCCTCAAAGCCCATGTGAATGTACGGATGCTTGTGAGGATGGATTGACAATATATGGTTCATAGATTCGACAAAATGTTTGATTTTAGGCAGTATTCCAACCCATGCATTAAACAAGGTTCAAACGATGTGCCTAAGTGGACGAACCATGGCCTTCCGTGACCACCTTGGCGCAGCCAAAGAAGAACCAGCCCCGACCAGCCTCATCCACGGCATGTGGGAGCACTCGCGTGCAAGCAATCACGACCTCACCTTGTTCACCAACATTCCTGAAACACCAGGCCAACGTGCTGCCGTCAATATCCTTACACGTGACCGACTGTGCGAATCAATCGGTATCACTCCAGAAGAATACATCGACACGCTCGGGTGGGCAATGAACAATCCAAGTGAACCCGTTATTGTCGATGCCTCGGAAGCTGAATGTTTTGAGAACTTGCAGGAAGTTGTCGACATTACAAAACTTCCAATTCCGCACCACTGGCCTCAAGACCGTGGACGTTATTCATCTGCAAGCGTCATTATTGCCCAAGACGCAGGCATCCGAAACATGTCGTTCCACCGCCAATTCGTTCGAGATGAAAATCACCTGGTTGTCCGTTTGGTTCCACGCCACTTACGAACGCTTACCATGAATGCTCGCAAGGAAGGTCGAGAAGTGGACATTGCAATCGTCAATGCACCAGACCCGGTCGTACTGTTAGCGGCTGCCATGTCATTCGACGATAACATCGATGAACTCACCATAGCAGCGGCACTTCACGAAAAACTGTATGACAAACCATTGCGCTTAACACGCATGCCGAACGGAGTTTTGGCTCCAGCCGATGCCGAATATGTGCTCTGGGGACGTATCACCGCTGAAGATGATGATGAAGGACCGTATGTAGACATCACCGGGACTGTTGATGATGTCCGTCAAGAACCTGTGATTGAAATCGACGGTGTTGTTCACCGCGACAATCCTATATTCCACGCATTAATTCCAGGCGAGGCTGAACACAAGACATTGATGGGGCTTCCACGAGCTCCGACCATTAAATCTGCAGTTAACGAAGTCTGTGAATGCATCGATGTCCATATGACCGAAGGTGGTTGTGGTTGGCTGGCTGCAGTTGTCAAAATCCGAAAGAAGAATCCTGAAGATTCTATGAATGCAATACATGCTGCACTGGCAGGACATCGTAGCATGAAAATGGTCACAGTTGTTGATGAAGACATCGATATTGGAAACCCAGTTCGCGTCGAATGGGCAATGGTCACTCGATGGCAACCTGACAAAGATACGCTCATTCTGTCAAACCAAAAAGGAAGTTCACTCGACCCCTCGCGTGACAGTGACGGTTTAACTGCCAAAGTCGGCTTTGACGCAACGCTCCCATGGGGCGTCGATCATGAAGGATTCAAGTCCGTCCAGTGAGCATCACATCGAAGATATTGAAAGCGAAGACATTGAGTGGTCGCTATGGTAGGGGAAAGTGCAGACCTTTTGCAACACCCCCGACGCAACCTCGGCAACCGGTACAGAACGCAAGCTCAAAAATTTGCCCGCCTGGCATCGAAAGATCCAGACCGGTTCGAAGACAACATGCAATGGGCGGAACAAAATGCTCGTCAAGCACTGCTCCATGATTTCACCGACGAGAGAAATTGGCGTTGTCTGGCAGACATCAAAGTTGTCAATCAAGACGGTGACGGCTTGAGTGCGGTTCTCGAAGACGTCTTCATCGTCCTCGGACGAGATCCAGAACAAATCGATCAACTCAAAGAGGTGGATTTCTTACTCGTTGGCCTTGAATTACTCGAAGCAGCATTTGCACGAGACCCATTGGACCCCAATGCTTGGTGGGAAATGTATTCTGAGTCTGAATCGATTGAAATCGAACTACAGGATTTCGCTGAACGATGCAGACGTTTGGATTTTAGCGACCAACGAGCGAATATTGTCTACGCAAGAAGGCTTGAACGTATTCGCTCTGGCGGCCGTGAAGGACTCTTTATCGAATTAGCACGGCATCTTCTCGCCCATCGGCCAAACAACCACGAGTTGTGGATGGAACTCGGTAGGCTGTACGAGCGACGCTCGGAAATGGATGAGGCATGGTCATGCTATGATCACGTACAACAATTGCAGCCCCATCAAACACCACGGGATTCATTCCTGCAGAGAATCACCGGTAAAATGATGGGAGAGGAAGAAAAGCCGTGGACTGCTCCAAGCATCGAAAAACGTTCACAATTCCTCGAACAGATGATGCAACTCTCAAAGCGCATTTCAACACTCACTGAAGAACCTCGAATGGATCAAACAGTGGAAGTTGAAGCCGTGAAGGAAAACCAAGACATGGTTCGCCTCCAATCACTCATGGACGCTGGGGATGCTTCTGAAGCATTCTTCCTCGCACGGCGGCTCGTCTCTCAAGGCGAAGAATGGGCAGAAGAGTGGGTTCAAAAGGCGAAGAATGCATTTTGAGGTGTTGAAATGTCGCAGTCCACACGACCGAAGTTTGTTTTGGCTTGGGTCACCACTCGTTCCAAACAGAACATTCAACTTGGTAAAGGTGGCATGGTTTTGTTCGTTGAGCATCCACAAAGAGGATGGGAAATTCCAGGAGGACACATTGAATCAGGTGAGACCCCAGATGAAGCAATGTTAAGAGAATTGCATGAAGAGACTGGACTTACTGGAAAGATTCAGCGTTGGAATACAACGTATTACCCAAAAGGGTGGGTCGCCCATGTGGTCGTTGAGGAGACTGCAATTATGGAGTGGAATGTGCACGATGACAAAGTGGCGAAAGTGAAATGGTGGGAAGAAGTTCCACCTCTCAAAGAATGGACAGTGGAAGAGTTCACAGATTTATCCGATTGGTGTTGTGCGGGAAATTAGAGCATTGTCAGTGTAGCCAGACGAATATCCCAAAGTCCTTTGAGATGTTGATCTTGAATGAAACTCTGGACAATTGCAGCCAGCATAGGATCCTCAACTGAATCAGGATTATTCAGCATTTCACTGAAGACCTCTAGTTTTTCGAATCGATGTGCAAGACTTACCATGGCTCGCAAATCAGGTCGGTCCGCACCAGAGGATTCTTCAGGCATGTTTGAGCAACACCACTGGAATACGTTATCGATATCATCGGGGTGAATTCGTAAAGCATGAGCAGCCTCTCCAGCCTCGCGAGGACGTGAATTTTCAACTTGGATGAGCATTTTTTCAGCATTTTCATCTATTGAAGAACTTGCGAAATCCAAAAACAAGGCACCGCCTTCAATTGCCATACCGACTTGGTTCGCTTTGATGGCGTGTGCATGTGCATTCCATGCGTGACGGGCAGCATCAAAATCATGGCCAAGAGCAGCACAAATCCGACTTGCACCGAGCCGTGAGAGAGCGATTGTTTCGTCAGCATGACTGCCGTTACGAGGTATATCCGAGTAGACTGTCAGAGCCATGACTGGTTCACCACAAGCGGTATGAAGTGCTGCCTTGTTGATCAAAGAAAGATCGTGGTCTCGGCTTGCCTGAGCGACGGACTTGAGACGGGTTTCAGCCCAAGTTAAATCCTCCTTGGCACCTTCAGAATCTCCAGCCTCATATTTTGCAAGGCCCAGTTCCATTCGAAGACGGCCTTCAAGCGCTAAGTCTCGAGTATCGGGGTGACGTGCTACATCCAATGCGGCTTCAATGCTCGGCTGCAAACGTGTATCACCGAGCATTCGACGTCGAACCAATGAGAGTGTTGCTGTTTCCGCAGGACTGAGTACTGTTTCAATGAGCGCTAAGAGCTCAGCAGCGTCCAAGAACATAGCGGCTTCTGCAAGCGGTAACCAAGTGGTCCAATTCATTTCATCTCGCCACCTGGTGAGCATGTCGATATCGACCGGTCCTTGTTCTCTCCACTTGGAAATAAAGTATCCTGGTGCTTTTGGAAGTTCAATTTCGGACATCAATCTTCTCTCCTTGATATGTGCGCAACTTGTGTAATAAAAGATGATTCTGCGGCAATGCGATCGGTTGTACCGCTCCAACCTGCAGCGCCATCGTGACCTCCACCTTCGCCGCCGATTTGTTCAGCGACTTTTTCCATCAGTTCTCCAAGATGAATGCCCCGCTGAGTTGTGTGCCGTGATGCACGAGCCGTGAGACGGGTTGTTCCATCCCGGAATCTGCTCACGAGAGCAATTTCTGCACCAGTGCCAATGAGCAGGCTTGCTAATCGTCCTTCAAGTGTGCCTGAATAGGTATGGACAATATTCCACGCACCAGAATCAATTGATGTGGCACGTTCAAGCCCTCGCAAAAGGCTCCCCCTTTCGCTGGGAGAAGTGGTTTCTGATTCGACAGATTCGACAAAGGATGCGTAATCAATATCGTCACCTGAAAGGAGATTGACGGCTGTTTGGAATGCACCCTTGTCTGCATGGCGAAAACGAGCAGTGTCGGTTAACAAGCCTGCCAAAAGCATCTTTCGAACCACGATCGAGCGGGCCTGAGGTGCATAGAGTCGAAGATAAGCGTCGACAATCTGTGTTGTTGCACGGACATCCCATTGCAATAACAGATCGTTTTCACCGAGTTCCCAATCACATGTCGCATGATGGTCCAGAACGCAAAGAGGTGTACCTTCAGGTAGAGAAACACCAACTTGACCTGCAGCAGCAGCATCGACAATGATGACACCACCAATATTTTTTGGCCACACAGTTTGCTGATCTGATAATTTCCGGAAGGGTGCTTGTAGCGATTCCACCATACGCTTAGCAGTTCTTCCCAAATGAAGCCCACATGCCATCAGGTTCGGATGGGCTGCAGAGAGGGCAACGGCTGAGCCAATGGTATCCATGTCTCCGTTCTTGCCGGTAACAATTGGTACAGCACCACGTGAGCAAGCATTCAACAGCCAATCGTGAAACGATTCCAAGTCTGCTTGCTGCTCATCGGTGCTCATGCGTTCTCCGACCCCGAAAGCATTTGTTTGAGCTGGTCATAGGTTGCAAGAAGTTCTGCTTCACGTCCAGCGAACCGTTCGAGATGCTCTTTGAGAGCCGTAAGTGTTTGATCGAGTTCCTTAACGAGTGCTTCACGGTCGGAAACTTCCACCATTACGCCACCCATTTGTTGGTGAAGAGCCAGGTCTGCAGGTTGTGTCTTGACAGATTCAAGCGTGGTCTCAAGTTCCAAAACTTGGGCTCTTAAGTTTGCAAGTTGCTGGCGAGCAGACTGTACTTCGTTGACGACGACTTGTAGTTGTTCCATGTTATCCATACGCTCACCTGTTGTTCTCACTGGCCTTGGGTTGATGAACCCTCGGACTGGTCCACGAGAGATGCAAGTAGAGAATCTACTGCGATGAGACCACGCATGCGGGTATTGAGCATTGCACGCAAATCCTTTGCTTTGTCTTCATTCAGTTGGAAAGAAAAGTGTTTGAAGGAACTGGCCCAAATCACTTCCTCATCAGTGATGAGTGCATCGGCAAGAGCTCTGGTGTCTTCACGTGAATTGGATTGAACGGACAGGGTCAATGACCACGACATCGTCAACACTCCACGAGAGTGCTCACTCTTCTTCAGAGATTTCGCCAGCAGCGAGTGCACGTTCGTAATCCATTGCTGCTTGTTGTGCAATGAATGCCATGTCTGCGGTGGTTGCACCTTCGACTGAACGGCGTAGAATTCGGCTGTTGGTATCTGAAGCACGAGTGAATGGTTCCCATGCGCCACCGGCGAAGGTGTGTCCGCACTTTCCACAAGACCAAATTCCGACGGATTTTCGAGTCACCTTACGGTATTGACAAACCGGACAGGTGTACTTGGCGGTTTTCTTCGCCAGTGCTGACCCTGCGTTACGTCGTACGGATACACCGTATCGTGCTCCAAATCGTGCTGTTGCGCCTGCTTTTTGTGTTCGCTTTGCCAATCAGTTCCCCTCCTGGTTTGCCACGAGTGTTCGAAGGTCGGTACATCGCTGATGCGCCACATCGAATATCTCTGCAAATTCGGCCGGCGTGAACACCCCTCTTAACCCCTTTTGTAGGGAGTGGAGGTGACCCTCGTCTCCGAGCGTAATATGGATTCGCTCATCGCCACCAAGTTCTTCCTCTTCAGATGGGTCGTAAATGTAACGACCTCCGACACGAGTAAACGATGACATGATGGGTGTTCCATTGACTTTCAGTTTGTAATCTTCACCAACATCAAATCGTTCAGCAGGGACAATTGCAGTTCGCAAAGCAGCGATTGCGGCAAGCCCACACGCATCGAAAATATTTCCGCCGTCGGAAAGAACATGGATGTCAATCATGACACCCCAGACTTTCTCTCCAGGAACAATGCAGAGACTTTCCATGTCAATGCATCCGGATTCACGGATACCGCGGTCAACAACTCGGCCCAATTCAATGGATTCGGGAGAAGGTGGTCCTGGCTCATACTTTCGGTGAGCGACAGGTCGTAGTTCGGCACCGCACATGAGTGATCCCTGACTCGGGCGGTCGGGCCAAGGTGTTCGGAGTTCGAACTTAACACCTGCATAGACAATGGTTTTGCCCATTACGACTTTTGCGGAACCTTCAGCATTGTAGAGGCAATCGACTTCAAGGCTGACTTCGCGGCCCTCCCATTGAGCACGACCATCGAGTCGTTGATCGTCTTCTGCGAGGCGAGCGAGTTCTTGGCGAAGCAATGTTGGTACGAGTTCGACCATCAGTTTTCCCCTCCTTCGTATCTGCGCTTGAGTGCATCGACCATGATTTCATGAATCTCAGCAGCGGCTTTGAAGTTGTATTCCATTGCCAGATTGTATTCATCAGGGGAAAGGTCACCATCCATTTGGAGGAAAGCAATTTCACCGGTGTTTGGAAGAATGCCAACTGGCAAATCAGCTTGTCCATAGTTGTCTTCTGCTTTGTCAAGATCGAGAACAACGATGCCTTCGACTTTCCCAGAAGCGACACCGACAATGAGGTCACGCATTGGGATTCCAGCGTCAGCAAGTGCAACTGCTGCAGCGGTAAGACCAGCACAGCGAGTTCCTGCTTCAGCAGCCAAGATTTCGATTTCTACACGGATTTTCGAGCGAGGAAATCGCTCAACAAGGACGACTGACTCGAGGGCTTCAGCGGTAACCTTGGAGATTTCACGGGAGCGTCGATTGTAACCCGGACGAATTCGGTCGCCGGTTGAGAAAGGAGCCATGTTGTATCGCACGTCAATGACTGCACGGTCTTGGCGCTGAATCTTTCGAGGATGCGCTTCCATAGGACCATACACAGCAGCAACTGCGACATTCAATCCATGCGTCACCATTGCTGAACCATCTGCGGCAGGAAGTATTCCTGCCTCGATAGAAACTGGTCGCATTTCGTCAAGCTTGCGTCCGTCCAGTCGTAGACCGTCGTCGCGTAATAATTGTACATCACCGTATCCGCCCATTAAGCATCACCATTTTTTGGAGCATTTTTTTCAAGAGCAGTTAAATCTGCTTCGAATGTGTCTTTGTGTCCTGATTTGAGAACCAAGTCGAACGCTTGGCGAGCCCAAGCAGTTCCTTCTGAGTTGCCATCAACCCAAACTTTGCCGTTTTCACCGACAATGATTCGGCAATCACAAGCGTCTCGAAGACGTTGAAGAGTTGCGTTTCCTTCACCACGGAGGCGTTCAAGATGGTTGATTGGTACGGAGTGTAGGGAGCCTTGAGTAAGTCTTCGTAGGCCGACACCTTTCATTGTGAGGACCACATTGTGGCATTCATCGACTTCTTGAACACGTGCGAGAACGACGTCGCCAATACCCATGTGTTGACGTGCAGCGCCGAATTCGACCTTCCATGGCGCAAGCGACATTGGCAAAAGACCCTGGAACGGGCCGTTGATGTTCATGAACCAAAGATTGTTACGAACTTCCGCAACTGTAGCAACGATGAGGTCACCAGAGCGAGGCATGTAAGCGCTGTTAATAGGGTCGACAGACACCGTATTGTTGAATTCTTTAACCCACCCGAGTCGGGTAGCAATGATTGTATCGTTTTGTGCGAGTGCACCACTTCCTACGCGAATCCCGGCTGATGGCCCAATAGCCATACCCGGGGTCACGAGGCGCAGCTCGGCGCCGTTTTGACCGTTGGACATTTCTTTCTCTCCATTCGTGGCGAATCGCCATCCCATGATAAAACCGACCCATAGGGATTCTATCGAACCACAAGAAAATCGGTTCAAAGTTCCTTCATTTCGGTATCAGAAGATTGGCTCATTAATTTCCCATAAATAGTATCTTTCATACCTGCAGGAATCTCAATAATTCCGGCCCACGAGCCGTTCTCAAGCCATTGTTCCTTCTCAAGATATGGTCGCAGAATACGAGATGAGCCACCGTAAGCAGAACCTGGGACTCGAACAGCTAGCCGTACCGATTCAAAAGACAGTGGAATCATTGGTTTAAGCAATTCAATAGCGTCTTTGACTTGATCATCCAAGCGCTTGAATGGATCAACTGAGTAGCGTGACTCACTGAGTGCCAACTCAATTCGGGTTTTTGGATGAGGGCTTTTGGTCTTCGGATCAACTGCTTGCGTGTGTATTTCATGAACGATTTGTTGTCGCATTTGCTCAACACGAGCTTTACGTTGAGCAGTCGTAAGTTGAATACTGCCTTTTGCCAATACGGTTTTGGTGATTTCAAAAATGTCCTGTGTACCAAAGGTATTCTCAATGGCATCTTCTGTTGGTCGCTCGCCGCCTCTGATATCGTGGAACACCTCATCCATTGCCAGAAACGCATTGAGGTCGACTGATGTAGGTTCAGACTTAAACACATCAACCAAGTTTGGATCGACCAATAATTCGTACCGCTTTCCCCCTTTTTCCATGCGTGCAAGCACGGCATCATCAAGACTTACCATAATGTTCCCTCGATTGTTGAGTCGGGGGACAGCATTTGAACGTGGTTATCTAAACTCAGTCTTCAAGGGGTTTCAAGCGGTCGATTTGCTTGTTCACTTCTGAACGGTCAAGAACACGGTATCCGTCACCATCAACAACGGTAACTTCCACAGCTTCTCTGTTGAGTTCAGTATCGTTCGCACTCCGAAGAGCTTCGAGTCCGAGTTTCATTGCTGCATTGAGTGTGAGACCTTCTTTCCAGTTGGATTCGAAGTATTCAATCACGGTGTTTCTTCCGCTGCCGATGGCACCAGCATGATAGGATTGGTATGCGCCGCTTGGGTCGGTCTCATAGAGGTGAATACCGTTCGGGTCAACACCGCCAATCAACAACGCAGTGCCAAATGGTCGAGAACCGCCGTATTGGGTGAATGACTGCTTGAAGTCACAGAGTTTCTTGACCAGAACATCGACTGGAACGCTTGCAGCGTATGTGATACGGTTGACTTGAGCATCAACACGTGCACGTGCAACAAGTTGCCGAGCATCAGCGACCAAGCCGGAGGTTGCGATACCAATATGTTCGTCAATCTTGAACATCTTTTCAATCGATTCAGGGATAATTAGGCGGCTAACAATACGCTTATCACAAACCAAAACTACTCCGTCACGGAACTTAAGTCCGGCTGTTGTGGTACCACGCTTTACAGATTCACGAGCGTATTCAACTTGGAACAATCGTCCGTCTGGGCTAAAAGTAGTAATTCCATGGTCATATCCTCTTCCGCTTGGTTGCATTTCCTTCACTCTCATTGTGTCCTTAAATCGACGCTTTATGAGGATGCGGGTTCACTCGCATGAACACACACTCATCGGCCGAGATACAAACCACTCAACGCCACCCCATTTGAACCCTTACACATCACCACTTCACCCCTAACCTCTTCAAACAGGGGCATGTAGCCGTAACATGCGCGTTGCAGTGCTCTCATCCGGCGGCAAAGATTCAGCCGCATCCTGGTGGTGGGCGACATGCCGTGGGTGGGATGTTACTCATCTTGTGACGGTTCGCATCACTGGCGGAGATTCGTGGATGTTCCAAGTACCAGGAACGCATTTGGTAGAGCACCAAGCACGACTCGCAGATATCCCCTGGATTGAAGTCAAAACAAAAGGTGTTCAAGAGGATGAAATTAATGACCTTGAAAAAGCATTAGCACATCTAAAAATCGACGGTGTTGTTAGTGGTGCATTACGTTCCGATTACCAAAAGAGCAGAATTGAAAGAATGGCACAGCGACTCAATATCAAAAGCTGGACTCCGCTTTGGCATCAACAAAGCGAAGCACACATGCGTGGACTTATCGAAAATAAGTTCGAGGTATTCATCACCGGGGTGAGTTGTGAGGGTCTTGGAAAAGAATGGATTGGGCGTACACTCGATGCAGAATCTCTAAGCGAACTCGAAGAGCTTGCAAAGCGCTATCGATTCAATGTTGACGGCGAAGGTGGGGAATACGAGACGTTGGTAACCGGCGGACCTCATCTACCGGGACGATTGGAATTGTTCGGAGAAGTACACTGGGATGGCGTCCGAGGAACATACGAAATTACGGATGTTCAAGCGATTGCTTGACGAGCGAGAGCAACGCACTCGTCGACAATTTCACCGGAAACACCAATGTGGTTGGCAGGTTCAAACATAGCCTCAAGTTCTTCAGCAGAGAACGCCGCAGAGATCTCAGGAGTACGGCTGCAGACATCTATCAGTTCGAGATTCTTATCCACTGCTTCGAAAGAAGCCGCACGTAGAATTTCGTGTGCTTCATCTCGGGGAATGCCGTGGTCGACCAAATCAATCATTACTTTCTCTGCCATCACAAGACCCTTCTGTGCTTTGATGTTCGCCATGCAGCGTTCAGCGTCGACCCACATGTTCTTGAGTACATCTCGTGTTTTAGCAAGTACATCTTCACAGAGAGCCGAACCGTGCGAGAGAGTAAAACGCTCACTGCTGGAGTTCGCAAGGTCGCGTTCATGCCACAACAACGCATTCTCATATGTTGGAATAATCATCGCACGGACAATACGTGCAAGTCCACAAGCGTTCTCTGACTTGATTGGATTTTTCTTGTGCGCCATAGTCGATGAACCAACTTGCTTTTCGACATCGAATCCTTCACCTGCTTCACGGAGTTCGGAGCGTTGTAAGTTTCGAACTTCTTGTAGAATTTTCTCACAAGTTGCTGCAACTGTTGACAGCCATGAGACGTACTCAATGTACCGGTCTCGACCGACAACTTGAGTGGTTGCGAGCGGCACGCCGAGACCCAGGTGGGTTAGAATCAACCGTTGTAATTCTCGTGCATTCTCGCCTTGTGCAGCACCGGTACCGACTGCACCGAGGAATTTACCAACAGAAATTCGGGGTGCTGCTTCATCCAAGCGGACCAGATGCCTGCGAAGTTCATCGAGCCATACTGCTGCTTTCAAACCGAAAGTAATCGGAACTGCTGCTTGCCCGTGCGTACGTCCGAGCATTACTGTATCTCGTTCACGTTCTGCGACGTCTGCACATACGCCGATGAGAAGACATAATTGTTCACGGAGCAAAACGATGCTGTCGCGAAGTTGCAGAGCGACGGCTGTATCTACAATATCGTTGGAAGTTGCTCCAAGGTGAATACACCAACCTGCATCACCGGCTGCTTCGGCCATTGCCTTGGTGAGGGCCATAATATCGTGGCGTGTTTCGGCTTCAATTTCCGAGACGCGCTCTTTGGTAACAGAATCAGGATTTGCAATCGCTGCAACAGCATTGTAGTCCACTTCAGTGACTCGACCAAGTTGCATGTGTGCCCAAATCAAAGCACGCTCAACTTCGAGTTGGCGTTCGTGCCGTCCGACTTCGGACCAAATGCGTTTGAAATCTTGGCAACCGTATCGATAATCCAGCGGGCAGAAGGCCATGCTTAAACTCCACACGCCACGCTTCATCAACATTGCCGTAGTTTGAGATGCACGTCAAACTTAGAAATTATTCATTCACATGGACTGGACTCATTACTGAACGGATTAAAATGATGGCCAAAGAAGTGGACAGCAGGAACGCTAATCCAACGTAAAGAGAGATGTTATACCACATCATTGCAACGCCGAGGAGTGAAATGTAAGCAACGATCTGGCAGACTGCTGAAGCCATATTCAACCGTTCAATACGTTCAGGGCTAAGTTCGCCATCGTGCTCCATCATGAACGTGTAGATGAGGAAGTAGATGCCTTGAAACGGGAGTGACGCAGCAATAATTGCAAGAGCGATTTCCCGAATTTTTTGAGGATTTAATTCCTGCTGCATGCCTTGGAAAAGCATAAACGCTGTATTTGTACCTAAGAGGGCGGCCATGATTGTCCAGCGCTTGTCTTGAGATGAGGTTCGGCTTTCAACGTTGACCGACTGTTCATCCATGAACGCTCGTTCAATGGAAAGGGTTTGATGTTTACCGTCATCAAAAGGAGAAAAATGTGGTTTTGTTCAACAGCAGTGGGGGACGGATTCAAAGAAACGTTGAAATCAATTTGATGACAAATCCTGTCACTGTGGCCACACCAAGCAAAACAAAGAGCATCGACAATGGCCCGTACTGGTTTGCATCACCGAGAATCGTTCCGGCAATTCCGTCTCGCTGAAGAGCTTCACGGAATGAGGATGCTTCATTGAATTCTGGAAGAGGGCGTCGAGGAATTCGTTCACCCTTGCGCACTTCGAGGTCGCCGCTCATGATGCTGGGTCGTGCAGGTAAGGCATGAAGGTTGCTGAGGATATTGCCAATGGGTAAGTATCAATGCTGTGTTCCATCCACCCCGACTCATGGGGAGATTCCGTTTCAAGCAATCCGGCGAGAATATCCATCTCGCTGTTGAAGGAAGCGTGGGTGGGACAACGCTTGGATTACATATGGCAACAGATGTTATCGAACGAGGAGGACGCGTGCTTTGGGCATCCCCATTCATGCCTGACGGAGTTCGATTCGGACAACTTTTCTCTCACCTTTCACTGGCGAATTCTGCAAAGTATCATGCGATGAATATTGGAGGCGATTTCGAGCAGGCTGTTGAGATTTTAATTCAAACTTCCAACTCACTACCGAGTGTTGAGCTCATTGTGATGGACGATTGGTGCGAGCGTTCTGGACGAATCTCGAAAGATAAAATCAGTGCTGTGCAAAAACTTGCTGAAGAAACAATGGATGAAATTTGTATTCTCCTTATCAGCAAGGGAAGTATCGATGCCAGTGGGAAAGCGAAATCAGCAGTCGTGGCACGAGCTAGGGATTCGATGGAATCTGCCGGATTTGAAGTGTGGAGACTTGAAAGACCCAAAGATGGACCCCATCGAACATTGAGTACCGAAGATGAAGTACTTAACCTACGACTTGAAGAGGAAGGATTCTTCGATTAATCTTCGTCATCTTCACCGAGCAACTCTGCCATTTCTTCTAGTGCGTCTTCGTCAGGCTCATCAAACTGACTCGGGTTCTTTGCCCCGCCGTCAAGCGTATCTTCACCTGCCACTTTAGGGGCTGCAGCATCTAGCATTGATTGTCGGTTTTCCCCAGCCCTCTTCGCTATGATCCATGCCATTCCCACAAATACGAGAACGAGTACAAAGTATGCGAGATTCTTGGTTAATTGTTCGTCAGCCATGTTGGTCTTATCCACACACATGATTTATTGGTTTCCCAAATCGAAGTCTAGTTCGTATCGTTGTTCCATTCAACTGGTTTCGCCAAATGGCGGCGAGCATCCAAAGGTGGCTGGACCCAAGATGGATACGGCGGAATTCTCGGCAGTTCAATCCATTTATCATCCGTTCGAACACGGCACTTTGGGCATCTGCATCCTTGTCCAGAACCCATCGATTTCATTCGGACATTGCAGTCAAGGCACATCGGGCGTTCATGCAACGGAACTGCTGCGATGAGGCGTAGTTTCTCGAGGTGCATAACTCCTGTTTCTGGAAAAAGACCGTTACCAAGAATCACATCACCTGCTTCCAACCATTGCGCCAACAATTTCACTGGACCAGACTCGCCAAATGCCATCCAACTTCCGTGTTCAGTGGCAATGCATGTACTACCCCTTCCGAGTACCGAGGTAGAGAGAACGGTCGTTTGAATCGGTTCACCAAGGTGGTCATCGGTTGCCTGATTGGTAACAAAGACCCGCATCGCAATACTTTCTTCAGTTTCCTCTGCTTCACGAAGTGCAGAGCCGGCAAACTTTGCAGTCTCAGCGTCTCGAGCACGCACACCGAAAAGAACAGGGCAGGGTCCGCGAGGAGCAATGAGGCTTGTACCTCTTCGTGGGTCACGTGAAAGGAAAGTCGAAGGAAGAGCGTCAATTTGTTTCAACGTCGATTCGCAAACTCGTCGTTCATTTTGACCGTGCCGCTCCTGACTGCGCCAAACAATTGCTTCCCATGTTGGTTTTCCTTCACGCCATGACACAGCTGCAGTAGCACCAATTCGCCCCAGCCCACCCCAAGAGTATGATGCTGGTGGAACATCATGAAGACTGACTTCACGGCGGACTGAATCCAAATAAAACGAATCGTCAGGACGTTGAGATGAAAACCATACCATTCCTGGGTCAGATGGATGCTGTGCTCTACCATCGTGCTCTGATTTTGACACACGACCAGCCAAATCAGAGATGTTCATGTTCCAAAAATGCTCCAAGTACTCGATAAGTTGAGGCTCATCATCGGTAATCAATTCGACGGCTACTGCGGCGTTTCCTCGTGTGCGTTGTTGGGCAAAAGGCCACAATCGTACAAGTCTCGGAGTTTGAACTTGAACGGACGAGGGTAGGCCTTCGAGGAGTTGATGGAATGTATAGGTCGTACAACCTTGTTCCAAACTATCGGTATCGTCTAATCCAAGCCAACCCATTCCATCACCTCACTGGATTGAACGAATCACCCTCGTCCGACAGGTCAAGTATACGGGTAATTTTGGACGCAATACCTACATCGGCAGCGACTTGGAAGAGTCGCAATCCAGATGCCCACCCAGCGCCCATGTCACTGTTTCGATCACCAACCATGCAGTCAGCCGGATTGTTCGGATTTGGCTTTTTACCCCACCAATCTACTTTACCATCGCCATGTTCCAGAGTCCCTTCAGATTCGCCAAGAGGGTATTCCGAAGATTGCCGTAATATTCGATCTCCGAACCTCAGCATGCCCGGCATCGGTTTTCGACATTTGCAGCGGTCACGATGACGGTGAGGACAGGCGAGAATCGCATCAAAATGGGCGTCTTCATCGATGCCAAGGAACTCTTCACGCATGTGGTTATGAATCTCATGTAGTCGAATGCTGTCCCACAAGCCTCTCACGATAGCCGATTGGTTGGTCACAACGCATACGCGAAAACCGGCTCTTCGCAATTCACCTACGGATTTTGCAGCATTGTCCAATGCTACAAACTCTTGAGGAGTGTTGATGTAATTCGGGCTACCAATGTTCAGTACCCCATCACGATCAAGAAAAGCAATCCCTCCATGCTGTGGAGCGTTTGCTGGCATGGGGGCTGGCGTATGCTGTACAACAAACCCTCGCATAACACAGCCAAACGGTCGAAGGTGAAGTGATTTTGCATCGAACCATAACAGTGTTGAAATGGAATCATCTCTTGGAAGTCATCATGCTGTTCAATGCAGAGGTTGGTTCTCTCATTGGAGCAGTGGGTATGATTTCCCTTGCCATTTCGTGGCACAATCGAAAAAAGGAGGGAATACGATTGGCACAATTTGGCTGGATAATGGTCGGATTAACATTCTTTAACGATGCATCAAAATATTTAGCCCATGATGATGCTGTACTCACAATATTCTGCACAGCAGCCTTGCCAATGGGTATAGGAATGGCCGCGTGGGAAGGGAGAGTTGTCGATATCCAAACAAAGAAATCTCTTCTTTGGGCAAGAGGTGCCGTTGCATATGCTGGTGGGCCGTACTTACTCATCGCCCATGTGCCATGGCTCAATGTTCTGGCCATATGGTTCGTTGCCAGCCAAGCTGCGATGTTCCTCCGTTTTTCGGGATCAGGAGATGTTGTCCTCGGAGAAACAACAGTGAACACCGTCAATGGGGAAGTGGCTTGGAGTACATGGGACGGAAATCGCTGGTTCATGGGTGAGTTTGTGGGCGAATATCCGTTCCAAACGGAATTACTTTTGAGTGATGGCACCGCAATTGGAATTAATTTTGTTTTAGCATGTACTGCTCTTCAATCGATGGTCATTTTCATCGGTGCTATTGCGGTTTTGGACATTGATTGGCGTCGTCGCTGTCAAGCGCTTCTGCTGACTATTCCAGTGATTCATATCCTCAACTTGTTCCGTAATGCCGGGTTGATCTGGATGCACATGACGTATACAGAGTGGTCGTACCTTGGAATGTCTGTATTCGAATTTGGTCATGCTTATGCGGCTCGAGTTGTTTCACTTGGTGCTATGTTCCTCATGGCTCTCATCATGTTTGATATTCTACCAGAGTTGCATAAGCACATCGTTCGGTTGCTTCGGCCTTTCGGACTGTTGCAGCCCAAGAAAAAAGCGGAAAACTGAATCAGTCCTGGGTCCAAGGCTGCATTGCATCGCTTCGAATCCAACGAACTCCACTGCCTGCTGGGTATTCGATAACTTCATTGCCAGCACCATCCAACATCCCCATCAATTCAGACGGCGGCGCGGACTGCATACTGTTAGATGAAAACAAATCGCTTACCTCACTGAACGCAATCGATGGTTCAGTCGTCGGAGCAGTATAACTCTCGAAAAGGTTGGGTTGCTCTGAAACTGGAGCGTATTCAGATGGTTCTATTTCTGGAATTGATTTTTCCTCAACTCCCATCATTCGCTCATCAAATGCTGGCATTTGTTGTGGCGTGTCCCACTCATTGGTCGCATTGTTGCCACCGCTGCTGCGTAAGAAAAAGGCAAGAACCCCAACGAGCATCAAAAACACGACCGCTCCGGCTGAGTAAATGACATCGTTCGCCACACTCGGAGCAATATCAGAATTATCACCAACACCATCACCATCGGTGTCAACCGATTCATCTGGGTCGTTCGGGAATGCGTCCTTTTCATCAGGGACTCCGTCGCCATCGCCGTCGAATGCATCGTAAGTCGTCACACAGGTCGCTACAGCCTTGTCAAGTTCATCGTAGGTGAGAATACCGTCAGCATCAGCGTCCATTTTCTCAAAATTGTATTCATTCGCATACGACTGGGAATCCATGACTTCAACAGAAACTCCGTTGAAAATCTCTACCTGCGAGTACACAATCATCAGTTCATTCTCACACGAACAGATTTCTTGAACGACCTCACGGAACTCAAGTTCGCCGTCACCGTTGAGATCAATCTCGTCAAAATCAGTAAAGTCTTCGAAAGAACGTTGGTATTCTCTTTGCGAAATTACTCCATCTTCGTATTCATCGATATAAGTCATTTCTTCAGAAGCAAATTCTTGACACGATTGAGCCTCAATTGGGTCGACTGGGTCGACTGGATTTGGATCGACTGGAGGAATATCGGATTCAACCCAATTCGCAACCAATCCAACATCAGTAACATCTTCAATAGCGATCAATGTGATGTCGAAACGTCCGTTTGCTGGCATAGAGACAAACATGTACTGTTCAGTTCCTTCACCGTATGAGGTCTCAAACACTGGAGAAGTCGTGAAACCCATTTCTGGCATTCCACCTTGCCGGCCACCTGTTTTGCCATCATTGCCATCGCCATTATCCTCTTCAAAGACCCAGCCATCGTCCCACTCCATGAAGAGTTGGTTACCCTCTCCTTCGAGATAGAGTGATCCTTCGCCGCCAAAGGTGACAACCTCAAGGTATTCAGCAGGGTATTCAAACTCAATGAAGAAGTAAAGTTCCTCACCTGCCGGTGCGTCCATTCCAGTAATTTCTTCTCCGTTGAACAATTGGATTGGAGTTCCATCGTAACTCCACACATATCGATCTTCAAACGAAGCAGTAATCATGGTGTTTGCAAATATTTCATCTGTGTAGACTAAGATGTACCACATGCCTGGTGACGGGTCGTTAAACCCAATTTCATCTCCAGCCCCAGGACTACCCGAAAGGTGGTCATAATTACCAGCGTCAGGAGCCTCAAGGTATTTCATGAAAAGCGTCGCTTCACCGTATCCCTCTGAGAGGTCAACTTCGAGGCGTTCGGTATCCGCAGGGACATCGATGGTGAAGTATTGGTATAATCCATCGTAACCACTCAATGGCCCGTAGGCAACACCAGGTGTCAATTCAATGGCGTCTTCCGGCTCGATGTTATCGGGAGCATAGGTATAACTCGCCTTAATCGTGAAATCTGAGGCTCTTTGATAGGTGTAGGCTGAGACGTAATACAGCCCAGGTTCAATATCGTAGATGGTAGCAACTTCATCGTTGCCAGGCCCATTACTCCATGACATTTTCGAGTCCATACTCATAGCATCATCATTAAAACCAGGCTCAAAAATATCAAACCATTGGTCAAACGGGTCCGGAACGGTCATCCAAGAAAGACCCAAATTGATATTGCCAGTCCCATCATATGTTTCAACACTCAAACTTGAAAGGGGCTCTGTTACATTGACATAATAGTACAGTATTCTATCTTCAAACGGGGTTTGCCGATTGCTGTCAATAGACTGTCCAGTCACTGGAATTCCATTGATGAGTTCAGTCATTTCAGAAAGGGCGGGCGGCGGGTCTGCAACAACCCATGTCAAGGCAATGGTAACATCTTCCACATCTTCTCGGGGAACGAGTACAACCCACCAGTTGCCCTCTTCAGGCCAACTCCAGCTCTCCCACATGTAACTGAATTCAGCCTCATAATAGGCATCATGATCCCATGAACTTGGAACACGGTCATGAGCGATATAGACATCAATGGTGATTGGTTCCTTACCGAAATCACCCCATGAAAACATATTGAAATACATCTCTTTGGTCATCACATCGACATCGCCATAAAACAACAGTTGGTCACCTGCTTGTGCAGATTCAATGTAGTAGTCGATATCGTTGTCAAGTTCGATTGCTTGTGCTACAATCGTCCCATCAGGCATAACCCAATCTGCTCCGTAAACAGTACCCTCTCGGTTTTCGTGGTCCATTGTGAAAGAGCCTTCCCCTTCACCAAACGACCAGTTGCTTACCCAAACAGATTCCGATAAGTTATCAGATAAAGTTCCGACGGAAATGTTGTCAAGCATACCCTCGAAGTAATTGCAATCGCAACCTGCACCCATGCTACCGATGTACAGTTCGTCGCAGGTATCTCCGGATGTGAAACAATCGTTGGAGCCAAAGTCGCCGAGTGGGATGAGTGATTCTTCGGCAGATATGAGGCCCGCAGGTACACCGTTGATTCTAAACTCACCACCAATCGATTCGACAAACTCAACCTCTACATGCGACCAAATGTTATCTTCGATCGTCATGTTTGACATTGGGTGTTTAGCAAGGCTGTATTCAGATGCATAGCCAAGGATGCCTTCATTCAGATACATCCCCCAACCGTAGTCGCCTTTCATGGCAATGAACTGGATTCCTTCAGTCGTGAATGGGTACACCATCGCAGAGAGATAGAGTCCGTTTGAGATGTTGAGATTGTCATCGTGAGGTACTTCGATGTGGTCGCTTTCGCCGTCAAATCGCAGTGAGAAATCTGCACCTTCTCCGACTTCAACAACGCCGTAAACAGGGAAGTATTGAGGGTCGTTTTCCAAGTCGTTCCAAGTGGCAGGCATGATGTTGCCCATGTTTGTGCTAGCGATATGGACGTAATCTTCGTCACCACCTTCAGATGGTTGGCTGTCACCCCAGTTGTTGTAATAGAATGGAGAACCGTCATGCCAGCGGTATGAACCATCTTGATTTGCGTCGGAAAGACCTGTCCAGAGGTGACGCGACTGGTTATCGAAAGAGGCAAAAGTATCGAACAACCACTGATTTTCCTCAGCGTCATCAATCGTGGTCAAAAAACCATCAAGGCCACGGGCTGCATCGGCTGCATCTTCCCACGAACTTGCACTCAGCAGGTGATATGTGTGATTGTTCGCAGGATTGACAGCGGTACCAAGGACTTCCATCTCTGCAGGCCCTTGGGCACTGCTGGAACCGATAAGTGGTGTCATCAAACTGAACAGAAATATGGACAGGACGAGCAGTACGCGAGATTTCATGAATTGAGCATCGGTCGATACCTTATCAACCAATTGGTAAAATGATTGAATTACCAAATCACTTCAATCGCTTGCCGCCGATTCTCAAATCCGTCTGCAGCGGCATTTGATGCTCCCAAGCAAATTCCTTCACGATTCTCCATGCTTTTTCAGAGCCCTCGTAATCCTTGATATCGATGATGTTGTTCCGTGTATTCGCTTTGAAGGCTGCAATCGGTTCAGCATTCTTAAACACCAAATATGCTGAACCGAAACCGAAGCGTTCCTTCAAGATATCAGCGAAGTAGGGAGCAATCGGGTCGCTTGGTGGGAGAACAAAGTCGCGTATAGGAGGGATATCTCTCGCCTCCTCAAGCAAATTCTTACGACCCCAACATACCTGGTCGAGATCTTCGATGAGGAAGCCTTTGACGAGTGTTTCATCTTCCTCAAAGGAAGTAAGAACAGACTTAATCTCCTCAGGTTTGAATGGAGTTCCGGCAAGGCGCAGAAGTTGCTTGAGTGTAATGACTGGATACTCTTTGACTAAGTTTCGTAAATACTCTCGCCGTAGTTCGACTCGGTCTGCATTCTTATCCACTTTAACCGTTCTAAATCCTCCACGGTAGTCTTGCACAATGTGACCCGTTCGAATGAGTGGTTGAACCAATTTTCTGAACTCAGATTGAGTAAGTGCATGTCGCTCCTTGAACAAGTTTGGGTCGGAGTTGGTACTGAAGAACTCGACGATATCCCATAGCTCTTCTTCATGCGGCTCTCCACGGATAGCTAGCAGGTTTTGGAAATGTTCGTATGTTGACCATACTTGATGACCTCGTAGGTTCACACCTTGATGTAAACGATTCGCACTGGCCATACTTTTGAGGTCGACACGGTACAATTCGCAACGTCCACGGAGCGCAAAATCGTCTCGGATTTCATCAACTTTCCGTACGGCAGCGCTTTCGTGCTCAAGACGTGTTTTCTGGTGCAAATGATGTTGATAGAACAAAGCCCGTTCTGCAATCTCTCTCGGCTGCGGATCAACAACACCTCCACGGATCATGCGTTCTCCAGCCATTTTGAAACCAATCGATTCGAGAGCAGAACGTGTGGTCTGATCCAAATTAGCCACTGGTTCACTGTTGAAATTGGACATCACTGCAACATCGACCAATTGGTCAGCGTGGTTCTCAAGAAGAATCTCAAATGCGGAACAGAACTCATCGAGGTAAGCGGTTGGAACATGAAGGTCTTTGATGACAAGGTAATCGTTGACTTTGAACATTAACACTTTCCCGATTGGGTCTATGCCCTTGAAGACCGGAAGATACCATCCACGGTCAAGAACGCTGCGTACTTCCCAAATGAAACGTGAAACGTACGGGTCAGATTGCGTAAGTATTCGCATTTTTCGGTCTTCTCTGCGAGGCCGTTGCAAGAGTTCAACTTCATCTGGCATGCAGTAGAAGGCTTCAGGGTCCGGTACCAGAGCCATGACTTTGGCGATGCGTTGGTCCTTCTCGAGATTCATCAGTGCAATGGTTAGATCTTCAAACGAACGAGAGACATAGAAACGAAGTGTACTGCCTTTGACAGGACCCATCCGTCGGATTAAATCGACCAATGAACTCTCGAAATCCATAGTGTCATAAACGCCATGAACACGGTGGAAGAGAGAAAGTCTTCTCCGTCGGCCGGAAACATCCTCAAATTGCTTAACGACAAGCATCTGCCGCTCAAGATTTGACAATGCGTACTTGATGTCACGTTGAAGAGCACGGTGCTCATCACCCTTCGGGAAATCAGCCAGTATTTCTTGACGGGTTACGTTTTCACCAATTGGGATTCGTCGAAGAAGTTCTTCTTCCATTGGACCAATCCATGGTTCAGGTTTGAGACCAAGCAACATTGGAATGGTTTCTTTGGTCGTGTAACCCATACGATTGTGCAACAATCGGCCCATGATAACATCCGAATCCAATTGCATGTCTTGCCAATCTTTGAACCTGAAATCATTGACTCGGTACAGGAGTTCTTGCTGCTTTTGGAACAAAACGTGTGAATCGAAAGCTGCGAAACCATCCTCATATTGCCTGAATGTTTTATCCAACACTAGGTTTTGCACCCACCGATATTCAACAACATCTTCAGAACCATCTATGAGGCGATGTTCATCAATTTTGAGAATGTATTCTGCATCGTCGGTCTGTTTGTAAAACCCGACAGAAAGAACATTTCGGGTTTCCAATTCCAAAAGGATTCGATCAACCATATTTCGAGGGAACGGTAAGCGGTTGCTGAGAAGATCACCGGTTTGCGGACCTTCACTTCCGAGCATTTCGATAATTTTGACACGCAGTGCTTCGTGTGGGTCCCCAAGTTCTTTTTCGTCCCATTTTGTAGGAGTGCGGCCGTCAAATTCAGTAGCAACCCTGTACGAAAGTCCACGAGTGTGCAACTCGCGTAAATCATCGACCTCTTTTCCGCCGTTGACGGAGAGACAACCCAGCGTTCCGTGAATTTCTGCCATGAATGTACTGAACCATTTGCCATCGAGTTCTGATGCACCGGTTCCTTCCAACTTGGTGATTTTTCCTGCCTGGCATAATTCTTGAACCCAACCACGGATTAAATCAAGGTCGATGTCCTTGAGTTTGTCGTTATAGAGCGGATTTTGGAACGATGGATCTAAGCCACCACCGTGCGACATGAGAATGAATAATTGGTCTGCATTTTCGGGAATAGGTGCTTTGTCGAGGTAAAACTTCGATAGTTGTTCTTCGCTGAGTTCTGTCGCCAAACTTCGCGTTCCGAGAAGCCGTTGGAGAACTGCAGGATCGATGTCCTTGACCAAGAACGCCCGTGTCTTCATTGCCATGAGGTCCTCAAACGCAGACATGAACAGGGACATACCCAGACGGGATGGTACTGTCACCTTGTTGTGAACAATGCGAGCATCACCTTTGACACAAAGTTTGAGGAATTGTTGTAGACTCTTCATGTCAATATCGCCGAACATAATTTCGTTCTTGGCCTCTCTCATCAAGAGGCTGTCATCGATGGTTCGGTGTTTATTGAGCAAAGCATCAGCTCGTTGTTGGAACTGTTGAGGGCTGATTTCTTCAGCCCCAATTCGCTTCGGGATAATCATTGAGCGTCCAGATACTTCTCTGAATCGCTTGGCAAAAATCTGTGTGTTTACGATGTATCGCTCAATGACCTCAATGTGGTCGTTGTTTCTGAACGCTTGATACATTTGACCGGGGTCGACTTCTTCCGAAGTACGAATGAGTAACCCATTTTCATCAAAGGAGAGTTCGATAACTGAAATATTGTTGGATTCTGCAAGCCCAGCCATGAAGTATCCGAGGGCCGTGTTGAAGCCTCTTCCTCGGCATGTGGTAATCATGTACGTCGGATGTCCACCAGAGATTACCTGCTCAACCAAAATTCGGTTTGGGTCGGGAACTTGGAACGAGTCAATCGAATGTTCTTCGAGGTGTCGAGCAATGGCATTAGCAACATCGGACGACAACCCATACGCATCACGGAGGAGAATGCGTGGATCTTGTTCTCGGCGTAAAGCGACAATGCAGTGCCCGATAAGGCTCAAAAGCGCATTGGAAAGTTCACGTGAGCGCGAGCGTGCTTCACCCGACCAAGAAGGAACTGTTGGACGATGTCCTGTCACGGATGCAACGTTCACGCGAGTGCCCTGTATGTTTGTGACACGGTAGGTTGAACCACCGAGTAAAATAACATCTCCACCACGGAGATTCGATACGAAAGAACCAGAAAGTTGCCCGAGAATTGAACCCTCAGCATTGAACACGAGATATGAGTTATCAGGAGCGATTGTACCGATGTTGGTGTAGTAAATCATTCGAGAGTAGCCACGCTTACCGTAGAGGTTCTCTTCCCAATCGACCCATACACGACGCTCTTCCTCAAGCATATCGAGAACTTCGATAAAATCATCGTACTCAAAGTTGCGATAGGACCAAGCATTGACAATAACTTCGTAGGCTTCATCAATATCAATATCGTTGATAATCACCAAACCAATCATGAATTGAGCGACTACGTCGAGACAATTTTCAGGGAAATCAAGTCGATCCATATCTCCAGTTTGGATAGCGGCCTGTAGAGCCGCTAATTCAATCAAATCGTCAACACTCGATGGTAGGAAACGTGCTCGGGGAATACCTCCAACGTGGTGCCCTGCTCGGCCAATTCGTTGCAAGGCTGTTGCGATATCACCGGGACTACCAATCTGCAAAACTAAATCCACTGAACCAATGTCGATACCCATCTCGAGCGATGAAGAAGTTACAACAGCACGCAAATGCCCGTGCTTGAGTTGCTTCTCTACGTCGAGGCGGATTTTTTTGTCCATTGAACCGTGGTGTCCAGCGACTAAATCACCAAGATAAGGACGAAGTTTTAGCACAATATTCTCTGTCATTTTCCTCGTGTTGGCAAAGACAAGTGTCGTAGTGTGTGCAGCAATTAAATCTGCAATCGCTTCGACGTTTTTATCAAATATTTTGAGAACTGAGAGATCACTGAACTTTGGGTCTGTAATCAAAATGTCTAGATCAAGTTCCCTTGAACCCGAAATTTTAGCAATGCAGACTTTGGTGTTGTCGCCACGGCTTTCACGGTCATCGCTGGATACGAGATACTCAGCCACCGTTTCAAGAGGTTCCATCGTCGCAGAGATACCGATACGTTGTACTGGCCGATTGAGGAGGGTATCAAGATAGGAGAGGGTCAATGCGAGGTGTACGCCACGCTTTGTAGGAACTAAGGAGTGTAATTCGTCAACAATCATGTATTCAACTTCACTCACAATCGGCTGGAATCTTGGCGATGTAATCGCAATGGCAAGGCTTTCAGGCGTGGTGATGAGAATATGCGGCGGATTTCGAAGCATCTTTTGACGTTCAGACTGGGGAGTGTCACCAGTTCGTAGTCCAACACGTATTTCTTGAGCACGGCTCGGCAAATAGGTTTCCGATATCTCGGTGAGTGGCCCGATCAAGTTTCGTTGAATATCGTTCGCTAGAGCCTTAATCGGTGAGATGTAGACGCAATAGACTCGCTTGTCCAATTTATTATCGAGAGCTCGACGAACCAGTTGGTCAATGATGGTGAGGAAAGCAGTCAGCGTCTTACCTGAACCCGTGGGTGAACAAAGCAACAAGTGCTCTTGATCCATGATTGCCGGTATTGCGAGTTTCTGCGGGTCTGTGAAGTCTGGAAATTTGTCTTTGAACCAGTTTCGAACGGGTGGGCACAACAACTCAAGGAGTTCCTCTGTTTCCAAAGGATTGTCCAAGTAGTGAATATCTGCCATTTTTTTTCACGTTCCCCGTGGTCGGAGTCGCGTGCAAGGAGTAAATCAAATTAACGCTTCAAAGCGTTTACAAAAATTCGGTTAAGCCCAACCGATTCCGCCTTTTTTCCAGCGGTTGACAGGTTCTGTGTCCGGCGAATCAGGCATCAGCAAAAGAGGCGACTGCGAGGCATCAATTGGAATCGCAACCTCGTGGAGAGCACCCGTTGGACATGACCCAATGCATGAAAGACAGCCCACACATTGTTCTGCAACGACAACGACCGGTCTTTTCGAATGTTTGCGATGTTCGGGGTTCGAAGCGAGCGGTAGTAAAGCCTCAAACGGACAATGAGAAATGCAAAGGTCGCAACCAGTACAGTCTGGTTCGACGATAGCCACCATTGACTGCCCCATGATTTGCAATATCGGCGGTTCTTCTTAACGCTACGCTTGGCAATATTGGGCCTTGCATGACGGTGAGGTTGAAAGGCCAGTTCTTACAGCGGTGAATAGGTGTGACTATGTCCGATGCAGATACCGCCAGATTGGAACGTTTGTCTGGAATGCTCAAACGCAGAGGAATTTTGCTCCCTGCTTTTGAAATCCACGGCGGAGCCAAGGGATTGTACGATTTTGGACCAGTTGGTGGAAGGCTGAGAAATCGCGTAAACCAAACATGGCTTAACCACTGGCTATCACTCGGAAACATCGTCGAACTCTCCTGCCCAACGGTCACCCCATACGCTGTACTTGAGGCATCTGGCCACGTCGGTGAATTTTCGGATTTTATGACCATGTGCTCGGCGTGTGAGGAAGCAAGCCGAGCGGATACCTTACTCGAAGCGTTCCATCCGAATCCAGACTCGCTGACAAAGGCAGATTTGCAAGCGCTTTTAGACAAATCGCAACCAAATTGCCCGTCCTGCAATGCGGTGGAATGGACAGAAATTACCGCACAAAATCTCATGTTCAACACAACCATTGGTGCAGGGCGCTCTGGTCGCCCAGGATTCTTGCGACCAGAAACCGCTCAGGGAATGTTCACTTCATTCCCAGCATTGTATCGCCACAACCGAGAACGCCTTCCGTTCGGAGCAGTGCAAGTTGGTAAAGGATACAGAAACGAAATATCTCCTCGACAGGGAATGATTCGATTACGAGAGTTCAACATGGCTGAATTGGAATATTTCATCAATCCTCATGAGCCGGCGAAACATGACTTCACCGCTTGGGATGGCCATGTGATTACACTGGTAGCTGATGAGCAAGGCGAAGTCAAGATGACGTTCAGTGAAGCAGTCGAGAAAAACATCATCCGTCACGAAACGGTTGGATATTTTATGGCCAAAACATTTGACTTTTTGACGAAAGTTGGAATTGATGCTCAGAGACTGCGGTTCCGTCAACATGAAGCCGATGAGATGGCTCACTATGCGACTGATTGCTGGGATGCTGAAATCCACGGATCCTACGGATGGATTGAGTGTGTAGGAATTGCACATCGAGGCTGCTATGACCTTGAGGCGCACGAAAACGCTACTGGTAAGACATTGCGAGCTCGGCGCGAGTTTGACGAGCCACAAGTCGTTGAAATTGATGGTTGGACCATTGATGGTGCAAAAGCAGGACCTGCATTCCGAGCACTTGCAGGTGCAGTCAAAGTCGCCGTCGAAAACCTTCCATCAGAAACTCATTTCCCACTCGCACTTACCCTTGAAACGGGTGATGTAGTGATGATTGAGTCGGAGCATGTGAAACGAGACCAGCGAACTGAAACCCTCTCTGGAGAATGGTACATTCCTCATGTGGTTGAGCCAGCATTCGGGATCGATCGGATCATTTGGCACATCCTTGACCATGCCTACGATGAAGTGGGCAAAGATGGAGAAGAATATACGACTCTACGCCTAAGCGATCATGTTGCACCAGTCGATTATTGCGTATTCCCATTGTTTGAAAAAGACGGCATGGGTGAACTTGCCAAATCGATTCACACCAAGTTATGCATGAAACCTAACATTGTATCTATGTATGACTCGAGTGGCTCGATTGGTCGACGCTATGCTCGGGCCGATGAAATTGGTGTCCCAAGGTGCATAACGGTCGATCACCAATCGCTTGAAGACCAAACTGTAACCGTTCGTTCAAGAGACACCGGTGAACAACACAGAGTTCACATCGATGAGTTGTAAGTCAAAGGTACTCCAAGTGTCTGCCTACAGTGAAGGTTGAAGAACCCTCGGAAATATCGTTGAACTATGGCTGCGGTGAGTGATTGGACAGAGCGTCACCGCCCATCGTCCGAACGCCAACTCGAAGGTAATGAAGTACAACGAAGAAAGATTCGTTCTTGGCTTGATGAATGGCAGAGTGGTATGCCTCGAAAGAAAGCCTTGCTGCTTGTAGGACCACCGGGTGTTGGAAAAACCTCTGTGGCACGTGCCATTGCCCAAGACATGGGATGGAACGTCATCGAATTGAACGCATCGGATGCTCGTAACGCTGCGGCTATCCGCAAAGTAGCGACGCATGGGTCGACCCACAGGTCGTTGTTTCACAATCCAAATATCAAGAAGCAACGTACGCTCGTACTGATTGATGAAGTCGACCATCTTTCAGGCGGTCTTCGAAAGGTCAGTCAAAGCCGCATCGAAAATGCGATGCAGGGGGAAGATTCCAAGGGCAATTCAGTCACGCTGAAGGGCGACTCAGGTGGTAAGGCAGAGTTGCTTAGCCTGCTGGCTGAAACCCGTCAGCCGGTTATTCTTGCTTGCAATGAGATCATGGGACTTTGGGGCAGTGGCTCTTCATGGAGTTCGACTCGAGATCGCTTCACTCGCCACCTTCAAACCATTACGTTCGACCGTGCCAGCAACGAAGCATTGCGGCGTATTGCTCGCCGTGTTTTGCGTGAGGAACAACTCAAGTTCGATGATGCAGCCATCGAAGCATTGGTTGCATCGAATCCAGGAGACTTGCGAGCACTTGTTCGAGACCTGCAGGTTCTCTCTTCCACAGCGGATGGTGCAATCACCAAGGAAATGGTTGACAGCCAAGCGTACGCTGGCCGTCGAGATACATCGGAGGGCGTGTTCCCCGGCCTCGACAAATTGTATCGCTCCAACGATGCACACGAAGCAGTTCGAATTGGCCGCTCTATAGAAAAAACTCCACCGGATATGATCAACTGGATTCACTGGAATAATTCGTCTTTATTCCCTCGGAAGGAATCGATTCAACGAGGTAATCGGAGTCTTTCACTTGCTTCCAAAATGTACATGGGGCAGTTTCGAAGCACTGCTCATCGATCTTGGTACTGGAGTGGACAACTGGCAAGTCTATCCGCTTCGGTCACGAATACTGTACCGTTTGAATCACGAATATATCCGTCCTATCCAAACTTCCTTCGTAGAGGCTCCTCGAGGACCAGACCTTCAATATTGAAGAGACTCAGCGAACAAACAGGAATGAGTAACGCTGCATTGCGAGACGAAATGCTACCTCTCTTGACTGCAATGCTGAAGGATTCACCCGTGCTAGGAGATTCACAAGACTTCGCTCTATCGTTCAAATTTGGATTTACCAGTGAAGAGCATGCCTCACTTGCTGGGCTTCCACTTACCCGTAGGGCGACAAAGAAAATGATGTCGGAGTACGATGAAGTCTATGAACAACTTTTGAGCAGTAAAGAATTTCAACCAATCGAGTCCGAACCAGAGCCTGAACTTGAGGTTAAAGAGCAAGTGGATGAAGAAAATGACGATTCAAGTTCGCCTCCTGGGCAAATGAAATTATTTTGAATCGTCTTCAGAACTTCTTTCTTCTTTCTCTTCAATTAGCCTTCTAAACAGTGCTATTGCAGACCTGTCTGAATGAACCCTCTTCTCTCTTCGCCACGTGCGGGGATGCATCAAAATAACTGCTGTGAGCAATTCGAGTCGACCAAACCACATTAAAATGGAAGTGACAATAAGTGCACCAGAATTCATGCTTTCCCATGTCTCGGAAGGGCCGAAATCACCGAGTGTCGGGCCAGTGTTTCCAAGCGATGAAGCGACAACCATGGTTACACTTTCAAAAGAATCGTTTGGCATGAAAATAGCCAATATTAAACTTGAGAGGAAGAAGAGTCCCACCCATACAAACAGCATTCCCACAATAAGCCCGATTTGGTTTTGTTCGACAACCTCACCGTTCATTCGAATTTGTTCCACTTTTCGGGGTTGAGCAATTCGAACAAGTTCTCGCATTGCCACTTTGAAAGCGAGGTTGATGCGTAGTAACTTCAACCCACCACTTGTCGAACCAGCACTTGCTCCTACAACCATCAGTATGAAGAGAATAAGATGCGCTACCAGAGGCCAAGAACCGTCCATATAGTTGCTCGATGTGAAACCGGTTGATGTTGCGAAGGAAACAACTTGAAACAAACCATCTCTAAATGCGTTCGTAATCGAATATCCAGAGGCAATCAGTGCTATGAAAATAGCAGAAAATGCAACAAGTACATAGGTCAAATAATTACGAAACTCCTCGTCACCAAAGGCACGTTTGTAGTCGCCTTCACGAATAAACCACAGCAGGGTAAAATTTACTCCAGCAAGTAACATAAAAATAATAATTATTGACTCAACGAGGAAAGAGTCGTAAAATCCTATGCTCGAATCACGAGTGGAAAAGCCACCTGAGGGCATCGTTGTCAGTGCATGGTTCACAGAATCAAACAGATCCATAGCACCCGTGAAGTAAAGCAATGAAAACTCCAACAAGGTAAGGGTGATGTACAGACCCCACAAAGCAATAGCAGTCTGTTTTAATTTAGGGCGAAGTCGTGAGAGAGAAGGACCTGTCAATTCAGCTCGGGCAAGTGCCATTCCTCCACCAATGACTCTCGACAAAATCATCATACCAAGCATAATGATACCCATCCCTCCAAACCATTGCGTGAGTGACCGCCAGATCAGTAAGCCTCGGGGTTGGGCATAAATACAATCAAGTGTTGTTCCTGGAATGCAATTCGGGCTCATACTGTGAGATATAATCGTCGCACCCGTGGTAGTGAAGCCTGACATCGATTCAAACCATGAGTTAACTCCACCGCGAAGAATGTCAATCATTAGTGCATCTGGTGTAAATGGGCCAACAAACATTCCGCCAAGCCAAAAAGGAAGAGCACCGATGAGTACTGCGATTGGCCAAACAAGTGCTACCGCAGCAAATGCTTCACGGTCACGAAGACGTTCTGTCGTATCGGTACGAGTTCCGAGACTAAGCATGAGAGTGCCAAGTAACGTAGAAAGACCTGCGGGTATAGCAAATGAATACATTGCCAACTGCCAATCGTCCAACCATACGGTTAGCAGTCCGCACAGAACCAGAGGCAACGTCAGCGCAATAAGCGTCCAACCAAGTATGAGGTTCAGCACATCGAAACGCATAATCACACCTTGAACCGTTTTTGGAGGTCAGCGACCCGATCAGGACTGCAGAAGATGATTAATCGGTCATCGACCAGCAAAGTTTTGTCCGGAGAGGGGCGGAGTGATTCCCAAATACCGCTCGTGTTTTGACGTTGTATGAAGGCAATACGCATCCATTCAGGGAAGGATGCTTCAAGAATCCGCTTACCAGAAAATCTTGCTTGATCTGAAACCAGCATACTCACCCCAATGATGTTTGGTATATTCGATAATATTGCGTATCCACCTGCGGTTTTAGTGTGTATTTGGGCGAGCATGTTATCCACTGCCACCCGCTTTCTATCGACTGCAAATGTGATTCCCATTCTCTGAGTAACCTTCACTAAGTCAGCGTCGTACAGCAGAAGGCCAGTTCGTTGTACACCCATATCGCTGGCAAGCAAGGCCGCAGCAATGCTCGCCAAATCATCTTCAAGTGCTGCAATGGCAATGTGATGCTCAGAAATTCCAATTTCAGTGAGAATGTCGCGGTCGAGGTGATCGCCATGGATGACTTCGAGATTCGGGTGAGAACCAATGTTTGTTCCTGAAAAGGAGTTTGCTACCTGCAAATCCCGCTCAATAACGGTTACTGATGCACCAGATTCTAGCCAATCGTCAGCAATCCGTTGACCAATTTTGTTTGCACCGATGACAGCAACACGTGGCTGAGCTGGAAAATCAGTAGCCTCGTGACCAAAAATGTTCAGAATTCGATTGAAACTCGAAAGTCCCGTTGTTGCCACCGCGATTCGGTCGTTTGGCATCAGCATGAAGTCTCCATCTGGTACGAGGCTTTTCTCACCCTCACGCTTCAATCCAACGATGAGAGGCATACCACCCTCAATTTTTTGCGAAGCCTCGCCCAGTTTTTGGAAGACAACTTGTGTAGCTTCGGCGGTAACGTCCAGTTCAATAATGAAAGCATCGTGACCGAAAGGAACGACTTCTTCAATTGCAGACGAACGCAAACCAGAGTGAAGCCGTCGAATTGCTCCCTCAAGCGGATTAACGACATAGTTCACCTTCGCCCATGCCTGAAGTTTCCCAGCGTTTTGCTCGTTAATGTAGTTCATGTTTCGAACACGGCAAATGGAAAGCAATGGCTTGGCCTTCGGGCCAGCAAGTTCGTTGTGAGCATGTTCAGCAAGTGCGCATGCAAGCAAGTTACGTTCATCAGAATTAGTTGCAGCAACGAAAACTGATGCCTCTCCAATACCCGCCTCATGGAGTTTCTCACGGGTGGTCAAGTCACCATGGATGACAAGTACATCGAGATTTTGAGCGTTCTTGACTGCTCGAGAATCGGAGTCGACAAGAACAACATCCATGTCTTCAGCTCGCAATGCACGAGCCATGTCCGTACCTACTCTTCCTGCGCCGCCAATAATTATTCGCATAATATCACCCAAGGTCCTCTGCAAGGATTTTCACCTGATATTTTCCGCCAATGAGGTCTACTTCCCCGAGAGTGGTGTACATCGGCGGCATTCGAACTGTATCTTTGTACTTTGAAAATTGTCCTGGTGAGTAATAATTATTGACCAATGTACCGGTGCTGCCAGGTTGTTCAATCCAAGAAATATACGCATTCGGGGTGTGAAGTAGCCACTTGTTGTTGACAACATCGACGGATGCATCAACAAAGCATGAATTCAAAGAAATATCTCTGGATTCACACCATGAATCACTCATTGGAAGTTGAATGTAACCCCACCCGTGGCCTTCCCATACGTTGTATTCCATATCTGCTAAAGCACCAAATACATACCATCCAGGTATATTCTTGACCCTCAAAAGCGAGAGGAAGGCGTTGGTTTGCTCGTCACAATCTCCGGTCTTCGCTTCAAGACATTCGGGGCCACTCCGGGCGGTCAATGGAGCGTTTTTATCGTACGATACATATTCATGAAGATAATCAAAGGCTGCCCTTGAATATGCGTAGGCATTATCCTTTTGATTATCAGGAAGACTTGCACTGATAAGTGCGGCAGTTTGAGTCACGAGCTCGTTTTGAGAGTTAATCGCATATCCATGGTAAACACCATCCCTGTTTCCACGGTCAAACCAGGTGGCATCTGTAAAGTCACGAGACTTGTTACCGTCATTTCGAGACATCAAGTCTTCAAATGTCCCACTGTTTTCGAGGTTAATTCCATCATCGATTCCAGCAATACGAGAATCGACCCTTGCAGACTTGTCCCACCAAGAATATGATGTGCTTTTGACAGTTGCTTGGAAGGAAAAAATGACTCTTTCTCCCGGGCTAAGGTCCAATTCAATCTTAACACACTGCGAGACTCTGCACGATTGATTATCGCTCGCATCGAATCCTGGCCACCAGACATGGTGGCCCTTCGAAGTCGTAATACGGTCAGCATACGATAAGGTAGAACCGTTAATCGGTATTTCTATGAAATCGTCTACAGCCTGATCATTCGATTTTAGCACCACATTCACTGCGATTAATTCCTGTAGAGTTTCAGTAGGACGGGGGGAGTCCCCATTTGTATATTTGAAATCAGAACTTTCTCCTACCAGAGATTCTACATCCAAAGGAATCAAGAGGTCTTCATACGCCCATCCGGGTTGATCTGCGTTGACAAACTCAATGGTTCTGTCAAGTGTGAAAACCGCTTCATTCGGATAGATATGAAATTCTGCTGGGAGGAGCATGATGTATTCTTTGAGCCCTGGCGCCCATTTTTCAAACACATTTTCCCTCACTTGCGGAGCCAACATGATGAACGTAACCAGTACCAGCAAAACCAGATGACGAGTTTTATTTCTACGGTTTTTCATGATATCGACGCGGCGTCCAGTATGGGTTTGAACGACACCACCGGCTGTCGGACTTTTGGTCATTTTGTACGTCGTGTCAAGGCTGCCCTTGTGGAATTGCTGCTCCATTGCGAACTTGTTCGAACGCATGCTGGCAAGAATCCTGCCGCATGAATAGCAAATGGTGTCACCCGTATAGGTCACACTTTGACAGTAGGGGCAGGTACCCATGACGGTTGGTTTGGCCGACGTTGTATAACGCTTGTGTGCGGAAAACCCCGGCAATGCTTATTTGCAATGGAACAAGGAAAAGGGTGAAAATAAAGAGTAATGAATTAAGTAAGTAAATATTTACATCTACTCCTCTGCATCAGTACCGCCGATGTCTTGCGACGTTGCGTCTTGTTCTTGCTTGATTTGAGCATCTCTGGCGTTCCGAGCCCAAATCTTTCGCAAGCGTTTCTTCCCTTCTTTCGGTATCGATTCCCAAATCCAAGATTCAGAGTACCGGTTGAAAACAAGTGCGGCAGGAATGATGAAAATCCATGCAGATACGTTGACCAAAGCAAACGCAAACATCACGACATAGGCACATCTCCAAAACGCACCTCGAAGGACCGCTCCCCAACGTCGTCCTCGGAGCATCAAGTGCCCTTGGAACGAACAAATCAATGCCTCACATCGTGGTCCAAACAAAGCTAAACAAAGAACGGTCACCACAAGACGTAAACTCATATCGGCAGACTTTAGACTCACCAGTATCAATACCATGGCCATCATTCCTCCGATAGCCAGACCCAAAGCCCAACCACTTGTCGTCTGCGAACTTCCCTTTCGTACCCGGTCTCTACGGAGCAAAAGATGAACCGCTACGGATGCGAGCAGGCATAATATCAGAAGATTAAGAGGGTTTACAACCGCTGCTTGTTCATCGACAAGCAACTGGTCGATATAGGGGATGACAATGAAATTGTGCGTCATGGAGCCGTATAATCCACCGACCAAAATACCCCAAAAAACATTGCTCCATGCGGTTGGCAAGTCATAGAACCCCGAATAACGTGTCATCACTCCGCGCCATCCAAGTGTCATGCCGACCAATGCAGACACACTGGCCATTTGGAACAACAAGAACTCCGAGGCCATAACCGGTGGGTTGCGTTTTCATTCATCAAGTCGTTGCATCGTTGAGGTGTAGGCGTTGGATTCAAGGACTACCTCACATTGGGGAAGTTATGGCACGGCTTTTGTTATTTGGTGGAAAAGGTGGGGTTGGTAAAACAACAACTTCTGCAGCGACAGCGGTCTGGCTTGCTGATTCAGGACTGCGTGTGCTTCTTGTATCAAGCGACCCTGCTCACTCTACATCAGATTCCTTAGGTGTTGAAATCGGTTCCGAACCAACACCTGTCGATGGCGTAGACGGGCTTTTCGGTTTGGAAATGGATCCTGAATCAAAAATTTCTGCCGTCTTGCCAAAACTTGGCGATATGATGAACGGTATGGGTTCGAGTGGAGGAATGGGTGGCCTTGGAAGTTTGAGCATGATGCTTGATCCCAACGCAAAGCAGGAAATGGATGAGATGCGCTCAGAGGTCCAAGCCTCAGACATGGTCATCCCTGGACTGGACGAGGCACTGGCCTTTGATGAGTTACTGCGGCATGTAGAGGACCCTACTTGGGACGTCATCGTGTTTGATACCGCACCAACTGGCCACACACTTCGATTCCTCTCACTTCCCGAGTTAATCGAAAATTGGTCCGACAAAATCATTCGAATGATGCGCGTTTCAGGAGGTCTCCGCTCAATGTTGTTTGGGCGTAAGGAAAGCGATTCTATGAAGGAGGAACTCGAACGGTTCAGGCGACGTGTGTTGCATGTACGCAGAGTTCTTTCAAACCCAGACATCACATCGTTCACCCTCGTAACAATTCCCGAACGTATGGGGATCAATGAAACGTTGCGAGCACATCAATCGCTATGCGAATATGAACTTCCGGTTCCAAACTGCCTTGTCAATCGAGTGACGCCAGAATTTGAGCATCCGTTTTTGATGAACCGGCGACAATCCGAGCTCGCTCGAATTGAAGAACTGAGTTCACAATTGGAAACGGTCGACATAGCCACAATGGAATTGCTCGATGACGAAGTGGTTGGACTTGAACAGTTGCGTAACGTTGGTAACAGGTTGTACGGTAAAGTCAAACAACTGGATGATTCGCTTGGTCCTCACTTTATTGGCAGCGAACTCGAACATTCTATACATCGAGGTATGAAGCGTGAAATTCTCGGTGATATTGAGCGCATTCACCTTCACTATCCCGGCATCAACCGAGATGAACTTTCGCTTCGTAGCAATGAAGGAATCCTTTACGTCGGACTCAACGGAAGAGAACGAGAAGTCGAGACATCCGTACCAACCAAAGCAAGTCAAGTCAAAGCCAAACTTGAGAACGATGTTTTGCAACTCGACATACCTCTTACACAGAGCGAGAACTCATCTTGATTGATGGGTGGGTTGAAATGGGATAGCCGTTACGGGAACACATGGCACTCGAAGGCCTTTCCAGAGGTATTTTTCGTTCTATCGGGTTGCTCAAGAACAAACGCAAGTTGGATGAGGAAGAACTTCGAGAAATGACTCGAAGCCTTCGACGTGCATTGCAAGAGGCAGATTTCAACGTTCGACAAACCAAAGACTTGGTCGAAAAATTAGAAGCACGGCTGCGGGAAGAAGAACCACGACCGGGACTGACGCTGCAAACGCATGCCATGAACATCCTCTACACTGAATTGGTCCGAATGCTTGGACCCGCACATCAATTTCAACCGCATGGAGCTACACTTCTTCTGGTCGGCCTCTACGGTCAAGGTAAAACTACGACGACTGCTAAACTTGCAGAATGGTACAGGAGAAAGCACGGCCTTCGTGTCGCTGTAATCGAAGCTGACGTCCACCGACCTGGCGCCTACGCCCAGTTGTCGCAACTCCTCGAGGATTCCACCGTACAAGTCTACGGCGAGCCAGATACCAAGGATGCTCCAACAATTGTCAGAAATGGACTCGCAGCCTGTGCTGCTGCCGACCTTGTCATTGTGGATACTGCCGGAAGACATCAACTCGATCAAGAGTT
>JABIWF010000066.1 GCA_018701175.1 Methanobacteriota archaeon | reverse complement strand
TTTGATTCCATTTCACCCTACGAACTTTCTCGATTGCAACTTGGGGCAAGGATCCCCAAGGATCAAATTGAGCATGAAGAAGAGATGAGGAAGCGTTTCGGCGCGGGTGGTTCAGACACCCTCAAAAGTGGTTTAGTACGAGTCATTGCTCAGCATCTCAACAAGCGACTTGAAGGCGTGACGTTGGTAAACGACAAACCCCAAGTGTTAGCTCTCATCGATGTGTTGACTTTGACTGTGGAACTTGACATCCGAGCGCATTACCTCTACGGGCGTTACCTCAAGCTCGAGCGCGGTATTCCGCAGACTCGATGGCCGTGTCGAGCGTGCAAAGGGCGAGGTTGCCAACGATGTGAACAATCAGGACTTCAGTACAAAAAGAGCGTTCAAGATTTAATCGGAAATCCCTTGCTCGGATTGTTCGAAGCCGATGAACATGCCTTCCACGGCATGGGTAGAGAAGACATCGATGTTCGCTGCATGGGCCGAGGGCGTCCATTTGTTATTGAAATGAAGGAGCCAAAAATTCGTTCAATCGATGCTGCAAAAGCGATGGAACTCATCAACAAGGAAGCAGATGGAAGCATCAAAATCACTGGTCTGCGTGATTCGAATCGAAGTGAAGTCGTACGAGTGAAAGATACGCCGGCTGAAAAGTCATACACCATTCGTTTCCGAATTTTACCCCTCAGTGAAGAGGAGATGAAAGTCTTGACCGCACCCGTAGATTTGACGCATGTTGATGTTCAAGAGCGGGGTGGCAAGGGCAAGAAAAAATCCTCCAAACGCAAGCGACGCGGTGACAAGAAAAACGACCACAAGAAGCCACTTCCATCGGTCATTGATGTCCCAGTGGGTCCAGATGAAGCGACTCTTAAAGCCATGAAAAAGCCTGAATTGGTAGCGATGGCGGAAGAAATGAAATTGAAAAAATCGGGAACGAAACCTGAACTTATCGAACGTATCTTGGCTGCTGGCCCGCCTGCCCCTACATACCTCGACCTGCCAGAAAACGACGAGATTTTGGAAACCATCACCAAATTGTCGGGCGTGAAACTTGCTCAGCGCACTCCTGAGCGGGTTGCGCACCGAAGAGCGGACCTCATTCGCCGACGAACGGTTTACGAAACCTCGAATCCAACCATCGAGATGATGGAGGACGGCGTTCGTGAAGTCGAGTTCACTCTGCGCTGTGAATCGGGTACTTACGTCAAAGAAACAGTTCACGGCGATGGTGGCCGGACGCAACCGAGCCTCTCCTCGCTGATCAAGGCGAAGTGCGAAGTTCTATGGCTCGATGTCGGCGATATACACGCAGATTGAACGCCATTTGAAGCGTTCAAAAAGGCTATTTTCAGCAAATCCATGGTTCTGCATCCGTCGCGGTGCTTATATGGGAAAGGTAGGTCGCCAAACTGCTCGGAAGATGCGTAACTGCAAACTCGGGCAAGAAGGAGGCGACAAACATGAAGCGATCCAAGGGGCTGCGAGTCGGAACACGAAGCATGCTACGTCGACGTAAGGGCGAGCGTAGCCGAGTCAACATCAGCCGTGTTATGCACGACTATCAAGAAGGCGACAGAGTAGCCATTGTCCTCGACGGTGGCCAACAAATGGGTATGCCTCACCGCCGATTCCACGGCCGAACTGGATTCATCCAAAAGCGACAAGGTGTTGCTTGGGTTGTCGCCGTCAAAGACGGTAACATGCCAAAAACGGTCATTGCTCGACCTGAGCACCTTCGACCACTCGAATGAGGAATTACCATGACTGAAGAAGAGCGATTCGTAGACTTTGCAACTGTCAGAACCATGCTTTTGGAAGCTGAAAAGCGACGTAAGAACCTCACCTACGAACAAAAGGCCGCCCTACAGCACGCTGAATGGGCTGCAAGCGACGCTCGTAACGGATTCAAAACCGACCCAGAGGTGTTCAATCAACTCAAAGATGCCCTTGGTGAAGTCGCAACTCTGTCCACGCTCCCGCACTTGGCAGCAAAATTGGCTGAACTTATGCCCCTGTATTCAAACGACGTTAAGGCAGTTCTAGCATCTGAGCGAAAGACTATTCCCGACGATGAAATCACCGCTGTTCTGGAGATTGTTCGTCAACATATCGGATTCGAATGAAACCCGACCCCTCTGAGGTGATTGGACATGACCGGTGCGCGAAAAGACCGTAATATCAAGATTGGTGCAGGTAAGAAGAAGTCGACTTCGAGTCCGAACTCAACTTCATGGTCACGTCCAGCAGAAGGAAGAAAGGACGTTGCGCCTGCTCCAAAGGCGCAGCCTCGCCAAAACCCTGCGCCAAGACGAGACAACAACCGCAGCAACAACAACCGCAGCAACAACAACCGCAGAGGCAATCAAACTCGCCAAGGAAACCGTTCTTCTCGACCTCAACAGAAATCGCCTCTCATGGAAGAAGAGTGGGCTCGTGTCATCGACCACGATCAAACTCGAAACGAGATCATCGCAGTCAGTGAAGTAAAGATGTTGTTGTGCCGACTCAAGCCCAAAGCGGGTATTACCCCATTGCTTACAACTGCTCGAGTCTATATCGGCACCGATTCTCAGGCGCGGGAGCACATCGACCAAGTTCTTGGCATGACCAACCTTGGAAGAGTTGCGAACCATGTCAAGGCTGACCTCCCTCTCGTGATTCAAATCTTCATTGAAGAGAACGAGCAGCATTTCATCAAGGCCTTCTTCAATATAGCTGGCAACATGTCACTCAAACAACACGCCTTTGAACTCCTCTCCGGAGTTGGCAACAAGAAAGCCATGCAGATGGTAGAAGCACGAGGTTCGTCCGGGTTTGAATCCCTGAGTGCTCTCAATGAAGCCTGTAACATTGACGCTGGAGAACTGCTAGCAAAGCGATTCCTTGCTGAACTCGATGACCGAGAAATGCAACCCCGGCTACTCGATTTGCTCTTGCCGGTGAAGGCATGAGGGGCGCTCGCTGGCTTATTGACAGTTTGAGAGATAAGCAGCCGTTCGATAAGTCGCTGGGCCAGCATTTTCTTGTCAACGATGAACTTATTGCGCGTGCGGTAGAACTTGGCGATGTTTCTGAGCAAGACCATGTGCTCGAAATTGGCCCAGGACCGGGCGTCTTAACCGAAGCATTGCTTTCCACTGGATGCAAATTAACTGCAATTGAAATCGATGCAGGTGCAGTCGAACATCTACGCGGTGCTTTCGCACCGGAAATTGAATCAGAACAATTTACTCTCATTGAGGGCGATGCACTGCAGGCTCGATGGCCGGAAAATGTAGACAAACTCATCGCAAACATCCCCTACCAAATCTCATCGCCATTGGTAGACGAACTTACCAGATACCACCGAAACCCTCGTACAACACCTCTGCAACAAATTGTACTGCTGGTGCAAGAAGAATTTGCTGAACGGTTGGTCATGGAATACGAGAGCGACGTTGGCTCATTAGGGATGACCGTTTGTCTTGACTGGGTGTGTGAAATCGAAGACAAGGTGTCTCCACATAATTTCAGCCCCATGCCGAAAGTCAATTCCTGCTACATCACCATGGAGCCGCACGGAGAAGAGTGGCCTTGTGATGTGCGTCTGGTTCGGCAGATGATTCATCTTGCCTTTGACCAGCGCAGAAAGAAGTTGCGCTCGACACTCAAATCCGTGCCACGGCGTATTGGAAGGGTCAAAGGGTGGCACGCAGGACGATGGAAACAGGCCTTTGCAGCGCAGCAAGATGATGAGAGGATGGAAATGCGCCCCGAAGAATTGGAACTTGATGATTGGATTGAATTGAGTGAATCATTCACACAATGCACTGAGAATTCGTAGTTCATAAGGGGTCAACAACAGTCTCTATTCCTACACTGTGAGAGGAGAGCCTTTTCTTAGGAGGGTCTCCTCGCCTAGACTCGACGGAGGGGATACTATGGCCAAGAAAGACACCTATCTTGCTTTACTACGCCGAGGTATCGACGAAACAACTGCTCAGCAGTTGGCTGATTCCGGTCTGAAAATTGGCGATTTAAAGAAAATCGACAAAGACATGTTGATTGAAAATTACGGCCTGAAAGCCGACATCGCCGATGGTGTAATTTCGATTATCACTGCTGGACCTCAAAGCCACGGGAAAGAACGTTATTTATCCAAGGTTTTGGCACCTGAAAAGAAACAAGAGTCAAAGATTGAAGAGATTAAGTTTCAACGCAAGCAAAAGGATGTACTTACTGAACTTGCTGAGCAAAAAGAGCGACTTAAGATTGCGAAAGTCGAATCCTTCCGTGCTAAGAAACTGATTATGAATCGACTCGGAAAGACCGTTGAACTCATTGTTAAGTTGGAAAACAACCTTCATGACGAGGGCAAAGACGATCAAAAGGTCAAGATTCGTGACCAATTGGAAACCCGTGGCTTAGAAGCTGCTCGTGACCATGAGATGCTAGAACTCGAAGGCACGCCGCAAGATATTGTTGACTTCCGCCGAAAGCATGTTCCTGCGCTCATTTTCCACGCCTGCCCGAATTGCGGTGATGAAATGGACCCTCGACAAGCGCGAGACCAAGACCGTCCTGAAGAGTGGGCATTCATGTGCTGGGAATGTGAAACCAGTTTCTCTCCCGGACTTGCAACCCTCGTCGAAACGCGCCTCTCAAATGGCTCACGGATTAGCATCGACCCTGACAAGCGACCACGTAATTCCGTTCCACCAAAGCCTGCTTCGATGGATTTGTCGAGTATGAACGAACTGATACGAAAGGATTTGGAAGTCACCGGAGCGACCGCAGACGAGATGACCAAAGCCGTTGAGGAAGGCGGCCTTACTGGCGGCCTCATGGACATCAACGATTGGATCGATCAGAAGTTGGATGCGAAAAACTACATCCAAGCCCAAGAAGACCGCGAAGACTTCATTCTACGTACTGGCGCTGGTGCAACCAAGTTCAACAAGTGGATGAAGAAGGCTGGATTGTACTTCAATAAGCAAACCGGCCGCTGGACTCGCCACAAGGACATGCGCTGAGGTGGCCATATGTCAGCCAATGCGGTTACCGCCGAAGAAGTACCCGTAACTGAAGAAGTACGCCCCGTTGTCCGTTTTTTACAAGGTGCCAACCTCTTAGGGCAGACGCCTCTCATTGCAGGAAATACTTTGGTTGAGCATGCTGAAGATGCAGGCGTTCGTATTCCGACGAATTGCACATCCGGGACGTGTGGAACATGTATGGTTACCCTTCTCTACGGAGAGATTCCGTTACCTGAGATTCTCCCGCCAGGTCTTGATGACTATCTTGTGGAAGAATGTGCGCGATTAGGCTGCATTGGTGTGCCGAACGGTGACGTAGATGTGGATATTCGCCCGCCATTGTAGGGGCTGAATGAATGATTGGAGAATGGATTCGCTCAAATGCGATTATCATTATTGTCGACCTCATTGGCCTTTACATCGTCATACGCTTTCTATCATGGAAAGTTCAACACAAATTGGAAGAGGTCGAGCAACGCCAAATATACGCGAACCGGCAAAAGAAAATCAACCGACAAAACAGTACTTTAGACCCCGAACAGGAATGAAAACATCAACAACCATGAACGTAAGGGGCACTCATGGCGGAACTGCGTTTACAGACCGCTGCATCCGGCCGAATAGCACGTGATAAATACGATCTAAATACGGTCCAAGAGGCCATTCAAGAACAGGGACTAGCATGGCTTGACATCCTTCGACCTGATGATGAAGTCCGTCAATTCCTACTTGAAAAAATGAAGTTTGACGAACTCGCAGTCGAAGACGTTTTTGGACCCGCGGATACGACTGCTCAAAAGTTCATGAATCACCGTTTTATTGTCATCAATGCTCGTGATGCTGACAACCAATTGGATACCGAGCCCGTTGCAATTTTCATCAAAGAAAACCTCCTCATTACTGTTCGACATTACAGCATTCCTGCACTAAAGAAATTCAGGCTCCGATTCAAAAAAGCAGATGAGGAAGACTTAGCTTTAGGAATCGATTTCCTGCTCTACGAGTTGCTGGATGCTATTGCTGACGATTGGACACCCATTTTGAACTCCTATTCCCGCCAATTGGACCAACTCGAATTCCAAGTGTTCGACCCGTCCAAAAAATACGATAACATTCTTGAAAGTCTTCACGATTTGAAGCGCTATTTGCGTGAAGCAAGTAAATCGATTGAATCGTTGAATACCGTCACAATGAGGTTGCTCAAACCAAACGAACGCCTAATTGGTTCTGGAGCTGAACGTTACTTTTCTGACCTCAACCAGTTGTCAGTAGCACTGGTGAAGCGTGCAAAAAACTACTCGTCAGGTGCAACTTCTGCACGCGATTCTTACCTCAGTAACATCAGCATGCAATTGGCCGAATCAAATGCGCAACTGACTGAAGTGATGACTACGCTCACTATCATCGGCGCCATCATGCTGCCGCTGACACTGATAGCAGGAATATTTGGCATGAACAATGAGGATTTACCGCTCAGTCAAGTTGGTGGTTTTTGGGGGATTATTGCCATCATGCTGGCTTTTGCTTGTATCATGCTGACCTTCTTCTGGCGACGCGGTTGGTTGAAAACCTACGAAGGTTAAGCGCGAGTGTTCAAGAACCGTGGACATTTCTTTGAAACTATGACCGGGAGTGGACAAGTCACAACTGGTCCGTTACCTATCGGCCAATTTGTTCAGTTGATTAAACAAACAGTTTCTCACGACCCATTGTTCCGAAACCAAGCGCTCAAGGGCGAGGTGACGCAATGGAAACAATATGCTAGCGGCCACACTTACTTCTCACTACGAGATCAAGATGGACAGATGAGTGCCGTGATATGGAAAGGTAAGTGCCCTATTGACCCGAGTATCAAGGAAGGAAGTGAAGTCGTAGTTATTGCAACTCTCGACCTCTATGTCAAGCGTGGAAACATTCAGTTGGTCGTTCAGCGAATCGAGCCGGTCAATGTCCTTGGGGAGTTGGAAAAAGCGAAGCGGCTGCTCATTGAGGACTTGAAACAAGAAGGGGAACTGGACCGAAATCGCCTCCCCATTCCAGCTGTTCCAAAACACATCGCCATCGTTACCGGCGCAGGTTCAGCAGCACTTTCGGACATGCATCGCCTCATTGACAATCGATGGCCAGGATTACGCCGCACCGTGATTGGAGTCTTGGTTCAAGGTCCGCGAGCACCTCAGGAAATAGTCCGGGGTCTGGCCGTTACTCGCTCACTGGCAACAGAAAAAACCGCAAAGGAACGTGGTGAGCCGCCAGTGGATTTGGTAATCGTAGGTCGAGGCGGCGGTTCTCCCGAAGACCTTTGGGCGTTCAATTTGGAATCTGTAGCCAGAGCGATATTGGCGAGTCCCGTGCCGGTGGTTTCTGCCGTAGGCCATGAGTCAGATGTTCTGGTTTCTGATTTAGTGGCTGACCTTCGAGCATCAACTCCATCTGACGCAATTGAGCGCGTTGTCCCATCACGAAATGAAATGGAGTTTCTCCTTGACGAAATGGACGAGCGACTCAAGGTTGCGTCTCGGCGACAACTGATTGATTGCCGGCAAAAAATAACCGTTCTTCATTCGAGGTTACGAGTGGCTCCACTCGCCGGACTAAACCGCGCTAAGGGTGAGATGATGAGGATCGCCTCTCGAATCGACAGAGCAGCACGCCAAACCTTGAGCGTTCAGTCCAATGCATTAGCACGGTATGAGGCGTCCCTTGCTGCTGTCCATCCTCAACGCGTTCTCGAAAGAGGATACTCGATGACGCAAACTGCGGAAGGAGCAGTTCTCAGTAGCGTTGAAGGGTTACAATCAGGGCAGGATATTATTCTCCATTTTGCTGACGGTTCTGCCGATGCACAGATTCTCAAAACACAGAAAATAGAGGGAACGAAATGACCGATGAACAACCTACATACACCGAAGCAGTACTACGACTCGAAACCATAGTTTCAACACTTGAACGGGGTGGAATGGGCTTGGATGAAACACTGAAACTGTACGAGGAAGGTGCCGATTTACTCAAGCGATGCAAATCCGAATTAGCGACTGCTGAAGGCAAACTCAACGAGTTACAACTGGATGAAATCGAATCTGAACTTAAAGCAGAAAAACAGTAATGCAAGGGCCTCATGGCACAGTGAGGGAGAGCGATGAAGCCAAAGAAAGTCCTGGCCATCAAACGTCGATTAACGCGCTTAATTGGCTCATGGAAAGACCCGCATACCGAACAAAACTTATCCGAAACGAGTCAAATCCAGGGTCTTGAAGTCAATGAAAATGGCAAGGTCAACATTGCTGTTGTTCCAGAAAGACCTCATTGCCCGTGTTGTTTGTTTGATTTACGGGACTTGCGACTAAAAATCGCTCAAATTAAGGGAGTCACATCAGTGGAATTGATTGTGACAGGTGTTCCTGCGGCTGAACGATGGACGCGTGTTCTCAATCCGCAATGACCCGTGCCTTCAGAACGAAATATGCCGGTAATGACCAGCCAAGTACTGCTGCCAGCCACGCGACGAGAGAACCGGAGTAAACACCCCACTCCGGAAGCGCATACATTGCAACCATGGCGTAGACGGCTACACTTACGCCTCCCAAGGCCATAGGACCTGCTGCACCACGTGGAACAGTCGGACCTTGAGAAAGCCAAAGTGCGACCATACTGGTAAGAAAAATTGCAGGGAAGACGGCGGCTAACCCGGCGATAAACGGTTGCCCCTGTGAAGAAAGCCAAACTGCTGCACCAATCGCTGCTGCTGCTGCGCTTCCTCGAAGAATCAAAACTTGAACCGCTACTGGCTCACTTCCTTTTGGCGCTTCACGTACGTTCCAATTCATTCGCACGGCCAGACCAATAATCAGAACAAGGCCGAGTGTTGCTAGATTCCATGGGGAGACCCCATAACCCAACGCAAACTCAACTGTGAACAACATAACCAATCCACAAACAAACCAAGTCGCTAATGCGCCAAGCGCCGTGGTGAGAAGCGGAGATTTGGAATCGCCCAGACGCGGTGGGAGATAAATCCAAACGCTAAGGAAGAGACCGTTGATGAGCATGCCCATCGGCATGATGGCAAGACTTTGCATAAACAGTTCTTCATCACCTGCAAGGTAAATGCCGGCTGCTGCCGGAAGAATTGTCGAAGGCATTGTACCCAATATTCCTCCCGTTAGGCCACCCCATCGTTCGATAGCAAGTGTTACCAAAACTGCAATGAAACCAGCTAAAAAACCGGAAACAAGCACTGAAGTTGCCAGCATAATTGCGCCTCTGAGGTGATTTAAGCGAACGGGTCAAGATGAACAATTTGGTCGACATCGATGCGTTTGTATCCGCGTTCACGAGCATTTTCAGCCGCTTTCGAAAGCATGGCCCGCATCCACCCCAAGGACATCAGAGTCTGCATCTTAGTGATGGATTCAATGAAGTGAACTGGGTTTCCGCCGAATTGGGTATTGCTACGAATATCGGATTCAAGTTGTTCGACGACCATGTAATATGTTTCAATGAGTTCTTCAACAGCGTCCTTGGTTACCGGCATCTTTGCATGCGTTTTAGCCAGTGAAAGGAGTGAAGATTCTGTTAGAATGCCGCCCCCCTGGCTGATGACAAACTCCTCGGTTTGAGCGACTTCGGAAAACGATTCGTCGTCGTCGTCTGAATCGCTGCCTGACCCCATGCCCATGCCTGCAACAGCAATTTCGAGGTGGCGCGGTTTGATGGTGGCAACGCGATCTTTTTCAGCAGCAGCTTCAGCGTGGTAGACGAGTTTGGAAAGATAAGTTTCCACTTGCGAAATACCTGCTTGGACTGCGGCAGAGCCTACCGATTCGACGGCATCGATTTCGTCAATCATCAGTTCACGAGTCCGGTTGTAATTCAAACGGGTTCGGAACGGGTCGTCAAGCGTCTTGCGTTCCGGATCTTGGGAAAGGGTCGCCGCCTCCATCTCAGGGACAAAACGACGGATTTCCGCACATGCCAATTCAACAAGTTGCTCCTTCACTGCGCCAGCAAGCCGCATTTCAGTAAAATTTGAAGCAACTGCTCCTATGTGACCGGTCGAGTAAGGCTTTGCCATACTCACATCACAGCGCAGACGTAACTTGAACACTATGGTAGATTTTTTTGCTCACTCAACCATGCCGTCATCTCGACCCATTGCTTGAGAAATCTCCCATGCATGCAAGCATTCGTGACCACCTAGGAAACCACCTGCTTCGCGACTTGGCCCAATAAATTCGGAGGCACAGAATTGACAAAACACACTGACGATAGGTTCGTTGTAGTATGTTCCGTTGGGGGTTTTCCTCATTGGAATGCGTTTTCCAACGTCTTCATGCGTCCAACCTTCCATTTTCTCGCAGATGTCATCGTCTTTCTGTTCTTGTTCCATCGTTACCACTCCGTCAGCCAAGGCCATGCACCACCAGCAGTTACGGGGCGCATACCTTCTTCATCTCGAATCCATGTGTCTTCACTGCCGATGCTGCCTTCTTCGTAGACGGCTTTCGGCTCTATTGCCATCGCTCCACCAATCGGCAGAGGTCGGTCAAAGCCGGATGCAACAACTGGAGATTCATCCAATTGCAACCCAACTGAATGGCCTAAGAATCTGCTTTGGTCTGGCTTCATGCCCATCAAATTGTCTTGGTAGCCGAGTTCGACTGCAAGGGCGTATGCTTCATCCCAAGCTGCCTCGCATGTCTCACCTCGGTCAAGAACATCAACAACTGAATCCTTGACTGCGACCATATCCTCAAGTCGTTGCTGCCAAAGTTCAGAAAGAGAACCTGCGACAAACATGCGGGTCATATCGACGATGTAGCCTCTGTGCGCATGGACCAAATCGACCAATACTGGTTCGTTCGGCTTAATTCGATGAAAGCCTGAGCCCATCCCCGCCAAGGGGTGAGCGCCTGTCCCTCCAATCGCTGAATCAAAGAAAGAAGGGATACCTCCTGCGCGACCCGTTACGATTACGCCTCGATCACACTGGAGGGGGAAACGGCGCATTTGCACACTGCCGCCAAACCCTTCCGAACGGCTAACTGCTTCCGCAGCAGCAACCAATTCCAGTTCAGTAATACCCTCTCCACCAACCGCTTCGACGGCTTCGAACATTCGAAGTTGTACGTCGGCTGCTGCATCCATTTGTTCAATCTCCCATGCAGATTTGACTTCTCTCTGACCGTGAATGATTCCGGTTACGTCGGGACATGTGCCGAGTTCGACAAATATCTTGGCAAAACGCTGTGCAAATGTTGCAGGAATTTCCCCGTATTGAAGACCGGGTGCTGTGTCGACGCCTCGCTTTCGTAATGTATCAACCAGTTCAGCGGAACGTGGGAATGCAACAACTTCGTGGGGGGCATCCGAGCCACCGCCTTCAAACAATGCTCGTTGAAGCGAACGGCGAACAAAAAGAATCGACCGCTGCTCTTCAGCCGCCTGTGAAGGAATGTACATCGAGGCATTTTGTCGACCGCCTGCGTAATAGTAGAGGTCGACGGGATGTTGGATAAATGCGCCCGAGATTCCTGCTTCGGCAAGTAATTCTCCAAGACGGTGCTGTCGGGCAGCCAATTCCGCAGATGGAACCCGCCAGTCCTCACCTTCAGGTCCGACCAAGTCAGCCTCATCCCATCCAGTCATGATTCAAGGGTGCGGGCGACCGTTCAAAACGGCATCGCTCAAACTTCGATTTCCGGTGCGGTCCACAGCTCAGTTTCGTCGATTCTTTTCTGAGCAATTGCGCAGTATTCCTCAGACAAATCAATGCCAACATATGTCCGGCCAGTCATTTTCGCTGCAACGCAAGTAGAACCCGAACCGTTGAAGGGATCAAGAACGACGTCGCCTGCAAAAGAATACATTTCAATGCAACGTTTTGGGAGTTCAACAGGGAACGGCGCTGGGTGATTCACACGTGAGGCGCGTTCCGTTGCAAAGGACCAAATCGATTTGGTATGTTGAATGAAATCATCGCGAGGTATCGTGTCGATGCGGCCATCTGAGCGTTGGGATTTGTCGCGTGGGAGTTTGTAATTCCCTTTGGAGAAAACAAGAAGGTACTCATGTACATCTCGCAAACATGGATTGCTTGCTGATTGGAACGAACCCCATGCACAAGAAGACCCGGCACTTGCTGATTTATCCCATATGATTTCGCCACGCATCAAAAATCCCAACTGGTTCATCATAATGTTGATGTGACTTGAGAGAGGGATATACGGTTTACGTCCGAGATTCGCAACATTGACGACCATCCGTCCACCGGGAGTCAATACTCGATAGCACTCTGCAAAAACATCGTACAACATCTCTAGATATTCACTCAATGAAAGGTCTTCATCGTAGGCTTTGCTGGCGTTGTACGGTGGAGATGTTACGACCAAGTGAACGCAATTATCCGGCAAGGAAAGATTTCGAGAATCTCCTTCAATGACCGTATCTGCCAGTGTTGGTGGAAGTTCTTGCGCCTCGCCCACTTCACGGCTCGAGACTATTCCATCGTACATTCGACTGCCGTAATACACTGAAGCATCATGGCCTTCTCGTTTTGAAACGCCAAACGAGGAAGTGCTGGTTTTTGCCCGACGGCGTGGCCCCTTCAGAGTTTCATCCTCTTCGGGTGCTTTTCGCGCCATCTTTTGACAGCGGTCTTAGCGGCTATATCACCTTTCGCGCCGTTGGGTTGTACCAAACGCGCGGTTGGAGAGAAAATCATGTCTGCCGACACACGAGTTGACCCGTTGCAATCAAAAACCAAGAGTGCTTGGACAGTTCAATGGCGAGTGTTCTAACTCTCGACAATGTCAACGTCGACAACAAAACAGTTCTGGTTCGAGTCGACATCAATTGTCCTCTTCGCCCAGATACCAAAGCTTTCCTTGATACAACCCGTATCAAAGCCATTGTTCCAACACTCAATCGCCTTCAGCATTCGAAAGTGGTTCTTCTTGCTCACCAATCACGCCCGGGCAAGAACGACTTCACTTCTACCCTGGGACATTCCCGTGAGTTAGGTCGAATTCTTGGGCGACCAATCAAGTGGGTGGATGACCTCGCCGGTGAAAAAGCAATGCGCGCTATCGAAGAAATGAGTGTTGGAGACATCCTCATGCTCAATAACGTTCGAATGTACAAAGATGAAGTCAGTACCAAAGGCGGTTTTGAAGTCCATGCTGATACAGCAATGGTTCAAAACTTAGCCAGTGTAGCGGACCTTTTCGTCTACGATGCATTTGCTTGTGCTCATCGCAGCACGCCGTCAGGTGTTGGCTTTACGCACTTGATTCCGTGCGTGGCTGGAGAACTCATGAAGAACGAAATCAACAAATTGGACCAAGCACTTGAGAATCCTGCTCGACCTTGCCTTGCAGTTCTTGGTGGAATCAAAGTTGATGACTCAATCCTCGTTGCAGACAACATGCTGCGAAACGATATTTGCGACGAATTTTGGCCAACTGGAGGCGTTGCGAATCTCCTTCTCGAACTATCAGGATTCAATATCGGAACAGTGAATCATGATTTCTTAGTCAATGAACTTGGCAAGAATTGGCATCAAACCGTTGAAACTGCTAAATCTCTGCTCAGTGATTTCAAAGAAAAAATTCACCTTCCTGTTGACGTTGCAGCAAACATCGAAGACAATCGGGTGGACCTTTCCATCGAAGAATTGCCAATCGAAGCACCTATTTTCGATCTTGGAATTCAATCCATACGTAAACTTTCGGCGGCAATAAAATCGGCTGGAACGATTCACCTCAACGGCCCTGCTGGTGTTTTTGAATTGGATGATTTCGCCTTTGGAACCATTGAAATGTTAAACGCATGTGCTGAATCAAACGGCTACGTTGTTGTCGGAGGAGGACACACCTCGACACTCATCGTCAAGCACGGCTTGCGGAACAAAATGGGCCACCTCTCAACTGGAGGCGGGGCATGTTTGGACTACATTGCTGGGAAGAATCTACCTGCCGTTGCCAGCCTTGAAGCGAGTGCCAAGGCATTCACCCTCAATATTCGACACGCTGTCGACCAATAGAAGAGCCACTGGGGAGGTTCGAACTCCCGACCTCCTGATTACGAATCAGGTGCTATACCAGCTAAGCCACAGTGGCGCAGACCGTCGGCAGCATCGATGAGAGATAAGGCAAACGGTTGAAAGCGTTCATGAGGGTTGAGGCAGACCCATCTGCATGGCCGAGGACATGAGCGTGCGGTATCGCAACGCAATATTGTACGATGAAAGCGGTCGTAAGTACGTCGGGGATGTGCTGCTCAACAAAGACGGAAGTTACTCTCTATCAAAAGGTGACGAGGATGTTCAAGCCGATCTTGATGGCAGCAATCGCCTCATTACCCGTAGCCTTCAAAATTGGCACACCCATTTAGCAATGCAACTGAATGCCCGTGACTTCAGTGACGGCTTTCCATTGCATCGTTGGCTCAATGAAGCGATTTTTCCGACTGAAGCAAAACTCAATCCAGAGTATGTTCGCATCGGAGCACAAGCCGCTGCTGCAGAGATGATTCGAACAGGCTCTACATTTGCTGCAGACATGTATTTTTATCCCGCAGTGACTGGAAAGGTCCTCGGTGATGCTGGGCTTCGTGGATTAATTGGAGGCCCTGTAAGCGATGCTGCTCTACCCTCACACCCCGATGCTGCATCCGCACTCGACGAAATGGACAGCATACTCAAAACCCAAAAACGAGAAGATAAAATCCAGTATGCAATTGCAACGCATTCGGTATACCTTTGCAGTGAAGAAACTTTACGCAGAGCATCAGAGTTGGCAGAAAAACGCAATGCACGGTTGCATATTCACGTCAGTGAAACCAGAAAGGAAATTGCCGATTGCCACGAGAAAACCGGCTTTTATCCCGTTGAATACCTCAACAGTTTGGACTTCTTCAAGCCCGGGACCGTGTGTGCTCACGCCTCATGGGTGAAGAAAAATGAGATTCGAATGCTTGCTGAACATGAAGTCACAGCGGTGCATTGCCCTTCATCGAATATGAAAATCGCATGTGGTGGTACGATGTCATACCCCGCATACAAGGAAGCAGGTGTAGATGTACGGATCGGAACCGATGGCGCAGCATCTTCCGGAAGTGGACTGGACATGCTTGCTGAAGCCCGTCTCGCGTCCTTAGTACAGCGTCACGATCACTGGGATGCTACATTGTTACCAGCCAATGAAGTATTTTCAATGGCGACCAAAGGAAGTTCGGATTGGGCTGTTTGGAATCTTGACGATATTCGAATGCGACCCGCTGGACGCAGTGGTAACCGACACCTCGCAAACCTCGTGTTCAACGGCGCTGAATGCCTCGACCTGTGGGTTGATGGAAAAGGCGTCCGTCTCGATGGCCAAACACAAACATTGGATGAACGCTTGGCTTGGAATGAACTGGACCAAGCTGTTCAGTCGTACTATGAAGGCGTCGAATGATTACTTCATTCGTGAGATGCCTAAGCCACCAATTCCTGTTAGGAAACTGAACAGATAGGTTGCCGCACCTGCTGACAATTTCACCTCATAGTCGAGAGAGAGGTCTGTGCCTGCTGGAAGCGTCCCTGATTTCGTACCGATTCCTGCGTAAAATTCACCTTCAGTTACTCGCCACTCTAATCCATTGTCACCGTTGGTGGCTGTTGCTTCATACCCAATATCTCCGTACTGGCAGGTTTGACTGTCTGATGTCGATTGAAGGAATCCCCCTCCATTTGCCCGTATTCCGTCGCATTGCGACTTCTTATTTTCGTCGGCTATAACCATGAAAATGTCATCCCTGTCCCACTTAACAGTCGTATCGGCGGTAATGAAAAGGGCAGCAGGATTACCAGGCAATGCCTCATCTGAAAAGAAAACGAAACCTTCGATGTTTGGTGTAGGGACATCATCGATTTGTCCTTCAACAGTGTAACCAATTGTTCCACCTGCGATGAGGATGAAAGACAGTACAGATAAGGCGTAGCCAATTAATTTCTTCAAGCCCATACCATCAACTCACATTTGGAAAAACGCCAGAGCGAGAATCACATAACACGCTAGAAGCATGGTGCCCTCAAGCCAATTGGATTTGCCATCACTCATGATTGAATTGGCAACAAGAACTGAAATAAACGTCGCTGCGGTTTCGAGTAAACCAAACTCAAGAGTAAGGTTGACGCCCAAGACCCATGCAAACAAAACCATGACTGGAGCGACGAAGAGTGCAATTTGGACACTGCTCCCGATGGCAATTGCAATCGAGAGGTCCATCTTATCCTTGCCAGCTACCAACACCGCAGTGAAGTGCTCAGCCGCATTACCGAAGAACGGAAGCAAGATTACGCCGATGAAAAGTTCCGGCAAATGCCACTTCTCTACTGCCACTTCAAGGCTGTGAACCAAAATATGCGCCATCCAACCGACAAGTATCGTAGAAAGTATGAGTAAAATCCACGCGTCTTTAATGCTCATTTCGGGGTCTTCATGCGAACCATGGCCTGCTTCAGTAGCAAACACATCGACGTGCGTTTTGAGTTGGAAAAGAAGTGCTAATGCGTAAATGCCAAGCAGGACGACCGCTGCGTAATGTGAGAGTTGTGCGACATCACCGAGTGTGCCTCCTGAATGGTGAACGGCACTTGGTATGATAAGCGCTACAATGGCAAGCAAAAGGAGCGATCCATTCATTTGTCCTGCGTCTTGACTGAAAAACTGAATTTTGTGATTTATTCCACCCCAAACCATGGCCAGACCCAATACCAGCAGAAGGTTTCCAAGAATCGAGCCAATCAATGAGGCTTGAGTAACTGTAATCATCGTTTCAGCAATCTCCTCATTCTTCGAGGCAGTGTAGAGGGCAAGACCTGCAATAATCATCTCAACAGCATTGCCAAAGGTCGCATTAAGCAAACCGCCAACAGCCTCACCGGTTCGCAACGCAATTTCTTCTGTCGCCTTGCCCATAAGGAAAGCAAGCGGCATTATGGCGACCATCGAGAAAATAAATGCAAGGCCGCCTTGGTGAGTAAAGTTCGCGTAGAGCGCAACTGGAATCGCGAGCAAGAGGAAATTCAGTTTGTTCTTTCGTGGGTCGAACGAAGCGAGAAAATGCTCCATTGCTTCTTCTGCCTCGTCGACTAAAATGTCTCCAGCGACTACTGTTTTCGGGTCCGACATATCTGCTTCGAAGAAGCATTAGCCCTTGACTTCACCGCTTGATTTGATTCAGTCTTCGCTCTTTTTGCGACCTACTGCTCGACGCTTGGGGGCCTTACGGGGTGTTGCTCGGCGGCCAACTGCGCGCTTCTTAGAGACCGGTTTTTCCTCAACTGCCTCTTCTTCGTCGTCGTCGTCGTATTCGCTCCAATCGATACCATCATCATCGTCGTCATCGTCATCAACGATTTCTGGGACGTCCTTCTTGCGACGTGTTTTACGAGTAATGACATTCACTGCGAATGGGTCTTCTTCTGGTTCAGCTTCAGTTTCAGCCTCAGGTTCAACAGATTTTTCATCTGTTTTGGCGCTTGTATCTGTGACCGCACCCATGTCCAAATCTTGCGAAGTTCCAATAAACTCAGACATCCAGTCCTCATCTTCTTCTTCCTCAGAGCCTGCCTTCTTCTTCTTAGGTCCGCTCATACTGGTACTGAGAACCATCGACATGACAATCAATGAGAACACAAAGATTCCTGAAAGTATCCAGACCAAGATATACGGTGGGTCGGTCATGGACGGTTCGACAATAACTGGCTCTGGCTCTGGTTTGAGTGATTCTACATAGTTGCACGAGGTTGTTCCGTCAATCCGGTTACGGCATTCATCAACAACAAAAATGACGCTTGTTGACCTCTCGTTACCTGCAGAGTCAACCGCACGAACAAACACAGCGTGTTGCCCTGGTAGGAAGTTCCCTGCTGAGAATTCCAAATCCAAAACCAAGGAACTGTTGTCGCCGTTAAGGTTGGTGACTTCAGTGACTTCAGTCCAAGGTGTGTTGATTGACTGGCCCGTTCCGTAGTTGTAGGTAAACTTGTACTGGAACGAATCGATTCGTACGTCGTCTTCTGCACCTGCAAGAACTTGAATCATGTTACCGTACAGGTACTTTGATTCACTGTCAGAGAATGAAGACGGCGAATAAATGACGACTTGTGGCGCCACTGCATCAACGGCTCGGTCGTTCCATAGTTGCGTAGCTTTGTTGTTGGCAAGGTCTTCCATTTGAACTTCAAAAACCATACCGCCAGCAATGGTGGCAGATGTAACGAAGAAGTCGAGTTCATAGACTGGTCCACGGTCTGGGTTACCTGCGTTTTCTTGGATGAGCGCCATCTCACGGTCGCCACCAGAAAGGTCGCCACCACCAAGTGTGGTAATGTTGATCATTGGGTTCACGTCGAGATATTCATCGAATTCAATTTGCACCTTGTAGTCGCCTGCAATAAGCGAAGGACTGGTGAAAGCCTCGTTGTCTTCGTTAATCAAAACCATAGAGGCCTGAGGTGCTTTGGTGTCTTCAGTCACTTTGATAGCATTGGAATTGAGACCTGAATAGGTCTCTGAATTTGTGTTACCCCACTTATCAGCAACCATTACTGCATACCAAACATCACGGTCGACTTCGTTTGGAATGTCAATTTGTCTGAAGAACGTATTCTCTTCAGATGCTCCGGCTTGAATATTGTCAATAACGAGTTCCCATCCGTCTTCAGTGACGGAACTAATCTCGCTCTCATCTCCTCCAAACGGTTCACCATAATGGCGCCAAACTTGGTAAACTTCGTCGGTTTCGTCGCTGTTAAACCATTCAAGAGTGACTTTGTTTAGGTAACCGATGGATTGTACTTCTTTCATACTCGCACGGAGAGGAGCAGTTGTATCTTCTTCGTTTCCTTCAGCAATTTGGAAGAAGTTTTGGTTGAGCCTTTTATCCATGTATGTGCCGGAAAGATGCCCATAAAGAGCCTCTGTCGTCACGAAATAATACGGCCGAGACACAAGGAGGCCATCAGAAAGTTCGACGTCGAAATACCCAACGCCGTCACTCACTGAACCCAGCCATTGGAGTGAACCGTTGAATGTAGCCCATTCTCCACCGGTAACTTTCCAACCGGCTTTGTAAATATGGTATTGCTCGCCTTCGACGCCCAATTGGTCGGTCCAAGAAACTCGAGTGGTTTTGTTGCCGATGAATTCAGCATAGACATTGGTTGGTTCAGCGATCCATGGGCTAAATGCATCTTCAACGACTGCATCTGAGCAGGAGTTGAAACCCACATTCGTATCCATAACACCGTACATGTCGACGGTTGCTACGCAATAATACGCATTTCCAAGTCGGCCTGTTGGTACCTCGTAATCGAACGATTCTACGCCCTCAGATATTGTCCCAAGCAGTTGTACATCAGAACGAAGAACGCTCGAGAATGCTGTGCCTGACATGTAAATGCGGTACGATTCTCCAACCTCTCCAGCGACGTCGGTCCAAACAACCGTCGTCGTTCCACCTCCGTTGGTTGGTTCGGCATTGAACTGAGCATACATCGAGCTAACTTGCTCAGGGGGGAGGTTGTCTTCCATAACCGGCGAGGTCATGGCGTTGTTCGAAAGGAAACGAACATCTTGGTAATCCTCTCCTGGTGCAGTCCAATTCGGCAAATTGTAGGTAACCGAGTAATGCGCTTCTCTGTCGGTGTTTTGCGGCACATCGATTACAATCGAAGAAGTACCAGCAGGAAGAGTTGCAATTGGTGTTTCAGTTGCGAGCATATTCGCACCGTTGGAACGGGTCACGGGATACGATGTTCGATAGAGTAGAATCTGGTAGGCATCGTCGCCAGTGTCGGGAAGAATTGGGAAGATGTCGTTGTAATTAATCCATTGAACGGTCGATTGACTCAAGTCCGGGTCAAACGAACCAAAGATGTTGTAGGGAGTTCGAATCGGTGTCGTCTGTTCAAGAACAGGCGTTTCGATAAGAGAGGCGTTCTCATCTAAATCAGTGAGTTCAGTTCCATCTCCAAGGGTCGTCGTGACAGCGTAATAGAACGAATCGTTTTCGCCAGGGGATACGAGGAAAGAGACGGAGTGTTGAGCGACGGTACCATTGATTCCACGGCATTTGAAAGCGTCGTTTTGGACTTCTGCGGAAGAACAGGCTACAATTCCTGTTTCAAACGGAGTAAGGCTGCCAATTGAAGATTGGTCGATGACTTCACTTGAGCGGTAAACATTGTAAGTAGCAGTAAAAAGTCCTTGCAAAACAGAACCATCAATGTCAATATTGCGCCAAGTGACCGTCGTGGTTTCGGAGGCAGGGTCAAACACTGCACTGATGTCCTGAGCTTGCAGATTGCTCGGATTACCAATATCTTCAGCAGAAACATTGCTCATTGGCAGCAAAGCAAGAAGCATGCACATCACAAGAAAAATCGCTTTTCTCTTGCCTTCTTTACCGAGCAGATTGACTGTCATCAATTCACTTGTCGCATGCGACGGTTAAGAGCATGTCGCATATTTAACCGGTAAAAATGGCATTCAACACACCCCTACGGGGTGCGAAGTTCTCAATCATTCTTGCTCTGCTGATTGGTTCGGTTGTGGCAATGGGTCCTCGGAATCGATACGGGTGATTTCAGAATGTGCTTGTTGGAAACGTACGAGGAACGTCCATAGCCCACCGAAGGCAGAAATCAACACGACAATGCTTAGCGGCGTGATTGGTATGTGATCTAGAACCCCGGGTAGCATTCCAAAATCGCCGATGTCTGCGTGAATGAAAGCAGCGGTAAGGAATATTCCGAGAATCGTAACAACGGTGCGGTCTGCTCTGGAGAAACCACGATAATTTCGAGAACCTGCAACGGCTTGTGCTTGTGTCCCCATGTACGAACCGATGAGGGTCAGCCACGCTGCTACAAGTCCAAGTGTGAAATCGCCGACGAAAACAGAACCGGCGATACACAGCAGCCAGATAGCGTCAAGGAGTCGGTCAAATGTGTGATCGAGATAATCTCCCCATCGACTTACGTTGCCGAATTTCCGAGCCAGAGGACCGTCTAAACCATCCATAGCCATGGCCAGTATCATCAACAACCCGCCACCGAGTAACATGTTTGCACCATAAGCAGTGTCATCCGCGGTGAGGACTGCCAATCCACCAAGAATGCCAACAGGTAAAGCAACCCAAGTTACAGTGGACGGTTTCACGTTCTCAAGCGTGTCAAGAAGTGGATTTAGGATGCCTTCCCAAGTGTCTCTTAATTTTTCCAATGCCATGATGCTCATTCCTGTGGCCGAGGCGGGGGGGTGTTTGTTGTTGCGGTTCTTCACGCGGCAAATTGCACTTCTTACAACCAACTCAAGGCTTTCGAAGCCGCATCGGCAAGAGATGCTGATGGAAGGCCTTCGTCAATCCACTGTACGATACTCTCACGTAATTCCTCGGCAGACATAGCCGATGTATCGAGTTCCAAGAGAGGCACTTCAATCTCGAATTCGAGAAGTTCAGACCATGTTCCAGAAAGCATCTCCCATTCGACATTTGCAGTAATTTTCGATGGCGAGTATGAACGACTTTCGAGCCGTGCACGAAGCGTTTCAGGTTGGCATCGTAAAACGACGATCGCATCAACTTCAAGAAGATGAGAAAGATGTCCATCGACAAAAGTCAATCTTTTCGAATCAAAATCCCAGATCTCCGAGAGTTTGTGAATGTCCAACGGAGCAGAGCCGTCGTCTTCATCAACCGGCCCTAAGCAATCGTTTTGTTCAGCCAATTCTTGCAGTGAAAGCACATTGTAGGGCAAACTTAACAGTTCACATACCGTCGTTTTTCCTGCACCCGGAGTTCCGGTTACTGCAATGCACAAGTTGTCTTCCACAGTAATGCCCGTGTTCACCAACACATAAACAAAAAGGGCGAATAGTTACATAAACGGCGTTATCGATACTCTTTGAATTGAGCGAACAGGCAAAGGCATGATAGGTCATCACCTACAGCAATGAATGTTGCCATGTTTGGAATGAACGACCCTGCTCAAACGCTGCTCCAGCTAGAGCGGTATGTGGCTGATGGTCGAATGGAAATGTCAGAAGTTATGGCAATTCAGTTCACAGACATGTTTCTATCGCAAAAAAATAGGGATGTTGACGCCCAAATCATGCTGGTCAAAGGACTGAGAATACTTTGTGATGTTTTCCTAGTTCGGAACAAAGCGAAACGTGGCATATCTACCGTTAAAATCCTCCACAGAGAGCGTAAAAAACTGATTCGGATGCTT
>JABIWF010000022.1 GCA_018701175.1 Methanobacteriota archaeon | reverse complement strand
CTGCGTGTTCAATCTCAACTCGAAGCTTCGCAGGCAGCGACCGAATCACGCAAACAAGCCGCCAGTGAAGAGTTGGTCGTGCATTCCTCTGAACTTGAGCGGGCAGTGGAAAAAGCAACGGTCAAATTTCAAGAGAAAATCGAAGAACTGGATCAATCTGACCGCTCTCGAATCCTCACCCTAGCAGCATCTTTAATCCTAATAGGTAGCATCTTCGGAATGGCTACTGGCGCATTGATTCTCAATGGCAATCCTGACGAATTACTGAATTCCACTCTCTTTGAAACCACCGACACGGTGGACGTAACCGGTTTAGCTGTCGAGGCTGTGGACGGCAACGGAGTAGAGAACGTCACCATCCAGTTACTGCGTTTTGGTACAGACGAGGTGATAGGGGAAACTTTGACCGATAGTTATGGTTATTTTAATTTCAAACAAGTCATCACACAAGCCACCACAATGAAAGTGATTTCAGATGGCTATGTAACAGTTGAGCGGGATTTCATCCCTGAAGAAGCGGGAGTCCGACCAATCACAATGACGCCCGGCGAAGGAGAGCGGTACGAAAATCACATCACCGACAACGGTGGCTGGACTCTAGAATCTGCAGTCGCCCTTTCAACTGCAATTGGTATCATCACAGTAATTTCTGCGCTTATCGGTTTCCAAGCAGCGGTCGAAGTTCGACGAGCAAAGCACTACCGCAGAACGCAATACTTAGCCGGCCTTTCTCTGTTCAGTCGCGGCCTAATTGTATTCGGCCCACTGTTGATCTTGATTGGAATGATTCTGCTGGTCATCGCCAAGGAACAATTTAGCGATGTTGGTGATGACTGATGTACCTCATCACGGTTGAGGGTGGTGACGGCTCGGGAAAAGGCGAAGCCGCTCGTATTTTGCTTGAACTTGCTGCAGAATATCCGTTTCCAGAAGTCCATGCAACTCACGAACCAAGACGCCACAGTGAACTAGGTAAGTTGGCACTCACATCCGTCAAACTCGGAAACAAAACACCGCTCGAAGAGGCCGGACTGTTTGCCGCCGACCGCCTCGATCATTCACACACTTGGATTCGGCCGTTGTTGGAAAAAGGACACATCGTCATCTCAGACAGAAATATTCACTCCTCCCTCATCTACCAAGGAATCGTCGGCGACCTCGGCGTGGAACAAGTGGCTAAGATGAACGCCGCAGCAATGATTCCAGATTTAGTCCTGTGGATTGATTGCGACCCGGATAAAGCCATGAAACGTATTGAATCTGGAACATTGAGAATGAACAGTGAGAAACAGGAATACTTCGAAACTGCAGAGATTCAACGTACGATTCGCAAGGGATTCATTGACCTGCTGTCTGGAGAAATTAAGGCGCCCTCTCCCTTTGACAAATGCAATGTTGTTGGCCCAATCTTAAACGAAGGAGGGTTGGATGAGTTAAAGAAGAAGTTACGTAAGGAACTCCGCGCCTTTTTCAACCGTAAACCTGCACCGCTAAACGTCAATGCTGACGAAGTGGACAGATACCTTCTACGAACACTTGTAACCGATGTGAAGAAACAAACTCGCCTTCCGGGGGCACCTCAAGAAAAGACAGCCATCCATATTGGATGGTTATCCGGTCGTTCACCTGCCGAATGGATGAAATACGCCGAAGAAAAATGGGACGCAGAGCATGCTGGAGGATTTGATGTGCCTGCTGTCCCACATGCACACTCGTGTTGGTCGGTTCTTGGAACGCTCTCTCTTATCGTTGGCTCTAGCGAAGTCCCAAGACTTCACAAGGCATTTGGACCACATCGAATGGTGACTCAGCGCCACACACAGCGTCTGATTAAATGGCTTGAGAAAACGCGTTGGATTCACAAACAACAATCCCATGTACCGTTTGCTGAAGCTCAAGTGTTCAAACTCCGAGACAGTCGTTTGGGGTACGGCCGTCTCGCCCTAGCAATGTGGCCGTTGAGAACCAATCTTGCTTCATGGCGCAGAGCAAACCCCGAAGCGGAGTGGGAATCTGCATTGCGAACTCTGCTTGTACCGGATGAAGGAAGACAACCTCGTCCATCTATTCGTAGAGCAATTGAGCACATCTGTAAGCGATTAGAAATGCTAAGCAGCGGACATGAAAATTGCCCGGTCCCTACTACGATTGATGAGATTTTGGCGTGGTGGGAAACACCACCCCCGAGCGAATAATCACTCTTCTTCTGTCTGAAGTTCGAACTTCGCATTGGCTGGCAAAACCACTTCACTTGCGTTCTTGAAGAAATGTGGGCGAGCAGAATATGCTGCAGCGGTCAAAATGGCAATACCAAAACCGAACGGAGCACCTGTCAAAGGTCGAGTGAAGTTGTTTGATTCGTACCCGGTAAGTAACTGTGTAAATCCATCAAGAATCAAAGGGATGCAGAGTAAACTACCCAAACCAATCCAAGCCATCGTCCTTCGATTTGTTCTATAGATTCCTTCAAGCCAAGCATCAGGCAGCAAAGATAAGCATGAGTCTCGCACCGTCCAACGGTTGTAACCAAATCGAGAATAGACTAAACCACCCATCGCAAGTCCGAAAAAGATTCCAACATCTCGAGTACATACAGGCATCTGATTCTCGTTAAGTACCCAGGAACGCTCGTGTTTATTGTGACAGTTGAGGTCACCAAACATGTAGATGAAACCACTGTAGGGGTCCAGTTCAGTCCACGCAAACGGCTCGTGCTGGTGGATCGAGTCATCATCATGAACGTGCCTCAATGCTTCCGGGGTGTTACCTCCTGAGAACGCACCATCTTCTGTGGCATAATCAAGCGCATTTGCACGAGCTCCAAGTTCAGGTACGCTACCGGTTGGCAAAAGAAACGGAGTGAGGAAAAACGAAATGAAGAAAAAAGCGCTTATTCCAAACACCCATCGACCAACTTTCCGTTCTCTGTGACGGTCCGCCAAGCCATTCTTCTCCATGCCACTCGCACCCGTCCTCAATTGATGAAGTTTGGCTCGGACAAATGCGAGTATTGATGTGCGGAACGGACCTCGTCGAACCATGAGCACCAAGGAAGGTGAACCAGTTGGCTTGGGAACGGGCTTACAAGCTGGAGCCTTCATGGGATTGTACCTTGGATTCAGTTTAGCAGTTGTTTCGGTTCTTACTGATCCTGACAAACTCCAACGCCTCGCAACCCTCATGTGCGTTCCTCCGATGATCGGTGCCATACTTTTGGGACCTTTCCTAGCACGGAGAAAGCGACCGGTATTTCTTGGGAGTAAGCCGCTGCAAGTTGCTCGTGAATTATTACATCCCTACAACGAAGGCCAAGGTCACTGGCGAGTGTTGAGTCACGTCAAAAGCGATGGAATGTCCATACGTATCGACATGCATAATTTAGCCAATGTCATTGGCGTTGTCGACGCCGCCTTAGAACTCGCAGACCATCACTCAGTACGCTTTATCGTCGGCCAGGGCGTATCCAGCAGTCGTCAACCTGAACTCCGTGCGAAAGTTCTTGACAGAATTGAAGACAAGGTGAGTGTTTCTCGCAGAAAAAGAAGTGCCAAATCGATTGAAGTTTCTCCTGAGCCGACCGTCAAGTATGTCGACCAACAAAGGAAAATCAATAGGGCAATTTTGATACTTTTACCCATTTTTTCATTCTTCGCATGGCTTGAAATGCGCTGACTGACCGGGATATTGCTTATACGAGAGGATGCATAACGCAGTATATGCGCGAGGTTACATTTTTCTGGAAGTTTAGTAGGATCGAGCATTTAGATATAGGGTCGGTTGTGAAAATCTTCCGTAGAATTGAGTTTTTATCCTATGTTAAAAGGGTTCCAAAGGATGTCCGATGTTTGATGAAATGCCATTTTGCGGATGGCAAGGGACCCGAAGACATCGCTGAACTTTACTTCCTCGATTATCTCGAAACCATCGTCAAGCCAGATTCACCGGATGAGCCGTACATTCTCATGCTTCGTTTCAATCACTCACTCACGAATTTGAATGCCCGAACCAACGGGACAAGTGCTGTACCAAACGAATGCTACCTTGATGGCGAAGGGCTACGATATACGATTCAAGGACCAAAATTAAAATTACGCCTCCTCTCTGGCCTTGCGCGTTTGATTGCGAAACCGGACCGTGTAAGTGCACGTAGCATACATACATCTCTAGGTAACGATAATGGAACACTGTCTTCAAAACAAATGAAGTTGGCGAAGTTCGCATACGATAAAGGGTATTTTGAGATTCCTAAAAGAACACGGATTTCAGATTTGGCAGAGGAATTAGGACTCGCTCGTGCAACAGTGTCTGAACACATGGCTAAAATCGAGTCAACGGTAATGGACGACATGTTCTCCTCATTGAACAGCGTCTATCTCTCTCCTGAATCTATAAGGGAATCGATTGAGACAATGGTCATCGAAGCACGAGACATTGGTATCTCGGACACCGACGGTTTCAGAGACATGATGCGAAACATGCGGTCCAATCTGGAAAATGAACTTCCTGCTCAAGAATTGTATCTTCAAAAGCGGCACGGCAGTGATGACGAACTTATTCAAGCGAGTATGGAGGAGCACCGCCACAACCTCTCACATATCGAAGATATTCTCCGTTCTAAAGTGCCACCAACTGCTACAATTTGAGATGTTTCAAGCCCATCCTTTACATGGGCCGGGGATTTTAACACATCCATGACGGACATGCCTGCCTTGCTGCGGCGCCTTGCCAAGGGTGGCATTGAAGTTCCGGAGCATGTCGAAAAAGCCATGCTTAAAGTGGACGTAGCTGACTTCACAGACTACGATGTCGAGCCTTTTTTCGCCGACCGACCAATCCCCTTTCTTGAAACCGATGAAGGTGGAATCAAGACGATTTCTGCACCACATATGATTGCAACTTTGCTGCACCATCTGGAACTGTCAATTGGGCAAGAAGTCGTCGTATTGGGTGCAAAAGGAGGATATATCGCCGCACTGATTGCAATGATCGTGGGCGAGAAGGGACGTGTCCGGCTGTTGGACCCGTCTCAACTTGCGGTTGAGCATGTCCAATCTCGATTGACGCACTGGCCAACCGTGGAATCACGAGTTTTGGAAGCGGTAGAGGTTGCACCCGTGGCTTTCCCAGGGGAACTAAACCGCGTTCTCATAACTGGTCAAATCCGTGAGTTGCCCGGATGGATCTCATCCCGTATCGTCGATGGTGGCTTCGCGCTTGCACCGCTCGGGAATACTGCCGGACAACATTTGATGAAAATTGAGCGTCAAGGCGATGAGATGTATTCTACCGATTTGGGCCCAGTCTCATTTGGCCCAATCGATGTTAAAGATTCTGAAACAGGTCCAATGAACCCGAATGAACTCGCTGACTTGCTTGAGTTAACGATGGAGACATGCGAGGAACTCGACATGGTAGACGAAGATGAAGCACTTGCACTACGCGATTTAATTGTCGAACTGAGACAACTACCAGCAGACCTCCCTCCCCCCGGCGAAGGGGGCATTCCGATGAGTGAACATCCAATGATTCAGTTGATGTGGGATGCATCCCCGTCGTTCCTTCGGTTGTGGCCGATGCTCCAAATGATGCTCCACCCAAACCTTGCCCAACCCGGCGCTGTCGATTGGAACGATGATGATGACGATGATGGATTCTTTTTCGATGAATTTCAACGGTGACTTGTCGTCTTAAACGAGGCTTCTTGATACGATAGCGAAAACATCACACTGGAATGCACACCCCTATGAGTGCCAGCCTGTTCGCTTGGTCATGGCAGCGGGTGGACTTGACAGCGAAATCGCCCGCCTCAGGCATCGTGACGTACGTAAAAGACGTCGGGCGATTCGAGTCTTATTTGACACCGACATACCTAGAGCGCTGGAGGGCTTCGTACCACTGCTCAATGACAAGGACCCTTGGTTTCGTTCGAAATCTTTGGAGGCTCACAGAAAATGGGCACCAAAGCAAGGGGTTGCAACATTGAAAGTTCTGGCCGAGCATTCATGGCTTGAAGCACGAAGATGCGCAGCAAACTTGCTTGGAGAATTCTCAGAAGACACCACTGATATTGCCTTACTGCTCATTGAAGATGAAGATTTGACCTGCCAGAGAAAAGCGGCTGAAGCTCTGCTTAAAGGCCGGGACGCTGAACTGCATATCGAACGATTTCTGAATCATGAGGACAGCGGTCTGCGACGCTTGGCCATACTGTGCTCGGCAGCCACAGTTGAACATCGAACCTCTGCTCTTTCTGATACCAACAACAGCGTCCGTGAGGCAGCGTTGCACTCCATCGTCGAAAACGGTGAAACACTCACTGAAGAAAGTATGAGTGACGCATTACGACGTGGCATCAAGGTGAATCCTTTGCTTTCCTCGGCGGTAAAGAATGCAGGTGAAGTTTTGGTTCAAGTGACAAAAGACCTCTCAGGTTCAATCATGAATGATGTGGTCAAAGAACTTCGATTGCAATGCTCGTCTCTCGAAGACAAATCGATACAAATCTTGCTGAAGAATCAACGCTACGCTGTACTTGGTCGATGGTTGCAGGGTAAGAAGTCTGAGGAATTTGACGCATTACGATGGACAATCATTCGCAACCAATCGGTGAGTTCGATTGAACGGGCAAGATTGCTCGAACGGCTCATTGGGCGATGTGGAGAACCTGAAATCGCACGCGAGAATCGTATTTTCCTCGAAGAATGTGAAGATGATTTGCTTCGCGTCACAGCAGAGAACCTTTCAACCGCCTCGACCGAACTTGGTCTATGAGCCGACCAACATCCGGGATTCGATTCCTCATCGACGCGACAGAAGGTGAATCCCGACGTTTGCATGTAGGAATGGAAATTGCAGGACCGTTCACCGGCACCAATCTCACCGTACACTTCCCTCGATGGGTGCCTGGTTCGTACTTCCTTCGTGAACCGATTCAACACATGACAGACTTCAAAGTAAAGGACCAAGATGGCAACTCCCTTGCATTCCATCGTAAAGATGTCGACGCAATGAGAATCAAAATACCGACTAACACTGATACAGTTTCCATTGAGTACCGCCTTTTGGCTACCGACTTATCCGTTCGTTCAAATCACCTTGACAACACTCACCTGCACATGATGCCACCCTTCACATGGTTCCTACCTACTGAAGGCATTGACTCAAAGCGAATGGACATGGAGCATATTGTAGAGTTACATGCTCCATACGAATGGAAGCCTGCTACACAATACACCGGAACTGGCGAGGAAAAAGGCTCCGGAGAATTAACCGGAAACATTGGAATCACTCACCGATTTACATCGCCTAACCGAGATGAATTACTCGATGCAATTATCGAATGCAATGCCAACTCAATGGATACGTGGGTCGTGGATGGAAGAACACATTACCTCAAACTGTGGGACAGTGGAGGGCATGACGTCGACCAGGGAATGCTCGACAGGTTCAAAATGGATATGACTCGAATAATCAAGGAACATCATGCCCTTTTCGGAACACCTCCTTGGGACAATTATGTCACAGTCATTCAATTGACTGAAAGTATGCGAGGGGGGTTAGAACATCTGAACTCACAAACCTCTATGCTACCACGCCAATGCCTCATGCCTGGCCATGAGGATGAATACCTCGGCCTCGTTAGTTTGTTCAGTCACGAATATTTGCACCAGTGGAATGTAAAGCGTCTTCGCCCCCGCAATTTCCTTGAGTATGACCTCCAACGTGAAGTCCACTCGGATCTGTTGTGGTGGTTTGAAGGAGGTACATCATGGATGGGAGATATGCTGTGTGTGCGCTCCGGCGCTTGGTCTGAGAAAGACTGGCGCAAGGATTTCTTGAGAAAGATGAAGCGCCACACCACTCGCAATGGGATGAACACTGAATCTCTGGCCGAATCCAGTCATGATGCTTGGATTCATTTGTATCGTGGTCATGCATTCTCAAGGGAAACTCAAATCTCCTATTACCTCGAAGGCGAGTTGGCCATTATGCAATTGGATGCTGAATTACGGCGGCGTTCCAAAGGAGATTCTGGCGTATGCGATTTAATGGCTGAGTTATGCAAAAGACATGCTCTTGAATGCGATGCTACACAGCGTTTGGGCATTACCTACAAAGACATTCGAAAGGCGCTCACTTCAATGAAAGGCGGTCGCCAGTTAGGTTCACTCCTAGACGCACTTATGCACGATCGAAAAGCACCTGATATGGAGAGTACAATGGCCTATTTCGGACTTCAACTGGTTCCAGAAAAACCGTTTGAAAACGGTGAAGAAAACCACGGATGGCTCGGCCTCAACCTCTCAGCAAAAGACGGTAGAGTCATCACAACCTCCCACCACACCGGCTCACCTGTACGGCACTGCGTGATGCCGGGCGATGAAATTGTGGCAGTGGACGGAGTTCGCACTTCATCGACGAACAAACTCAAAACCTCACTAAAGGGTAAAGCCAATTCAAAAGTAAACCTCATGATTTCACACGAAGGTATCCTCAAGGAGCATACTGTAAAAATCTCCGGAGCACCACAACATGGCGTGAAACTGGACGGTAAAGGAAACGCTCGCTGGCGCTCATACATCGAGACTCGTCAATCCAACTGAGTTGGTGCGGATTGAGCAAGTACTTCCAATGAAACGTGAATTGGAGGAAGGTGGTCTGCGATGGTGTGCCGACTTGTTTTAGGAGGAAATACATCGTCAGAAAGGCACATGTCGATGACCTGTTGTTTTGTGATTGAATCGATTGATGACGCGGGCCAAACATCGACTTCAATTCGTTCGTCCTCTAAATAATCAACACAAATTGCAGGAACACGAGCCAGATTAAGAACACCTGCTATCGAATAACGATGATGCCCATCGAGAATTGATCCTGTTCTCTTATCGACGATGAGAGGTTTGGTGAAACCGCCCCACCGTTTTGTCATATCGAGAAGCTTATCTCGGTTTCGAGGCTTGATTTCTTCATGGGGTTTGAGCCATTCATACGGCACCAAGTGAACTTCTTCATCATCCCACATTGAGCCTTTCGAACGGCTCTTCTGCGATAATGCTTTGTCTGCTGTGCGCCCCCATTCATCATAAAGGAGGGGTGTTATGCGAATCGAGGAATGGCCTGTACCTGCATTTGAAGCAGATTTGCCATCTCTTGAATGCCCCCCTCATGTGCTCAAATGGATTGATAATCTCCCTCGCGAAGTTCTTGAGATTGTATCAACCGTTGCTCAAAACGGTGGAGGTATCTGGGTTGTCGGTGGAGCAGTACGGGATGTCTGCCTTGGACTTGATGTCCACGACATTGATTTTGCAGTTTCACTTGAACCCCCCAAAATGATGGAACTTTTCCCAAACGCCATACCCACGGGAATAGATTACGGCACCGTGAGTTTGCGAGGCAAACAAGCACTGTATGAAGCCACTACCCTTCGTGTAGAAAGCCATTATAGCGATGGCCGCAGACCTGAACAGGTCAAATGGGGCACCTCCTTATCAGAAGACTTGGAGCGAAGAGATTTCACAATCAATGCAATGGCGATTGATGTAGCACGCAAAGTAATGCATGACCCGCATTTCGGTATGCAGGACATGGAGAGAGGTCTGATTCGTGCCGTAGGTCAAGCCTACGGTAGGCTTTCAGAAGACGCCTTGAGGATTCTCCGTGCGTACAGATTCCTCGATCGAGGTAAAGCCGGCATATGGGAATTTGACTTCGAACTCGGTGAGGCACTGCGGCAAAATGCCCACAAATTGAAAGTCGTCACCAATGAACGCATATGGATGGAATGGCATAAAATATTGAGTGGGAAAAACATGGGTAAGGTCGTTGAGAAAATGGCTCATGACGGGGTTCTTGACACTTTTTTGCCAGGGAACTGGGCATCTCAACATGTACTACTTTCTGCCTTACAGCATCCATATGTCCACGACTTTGATGGCCTTACTCGCTTCGCCCTCTTACTCTGCGAAACCTTTTCTATAGAGGTTGACGAGGTACTGTCGCAACTGAAACTCTCCAAGAAAGAGCGTAGTTACATTATGGAATTACATCAAAAGTTCGGCCAATTACCAAAACCCTCGTTACCCAACCTTCGGGTTTTCCGAGCAGTGTTGGAAGACAAGGCTGAACTGCACCTCCAACTGGAAGTCGTTACTCGAAGCCACAACCTTTCCCCATCGATGGGAGGAAGCGATGAAGAAGTAGACGAAGTCTATTCCCTGTTGGAAAATTTAGAGAAACTTCCACCGCTCAAAAGCGGGCACTCTTCACTGGTCGATGGGCATTGGATCATGCAAAGAACTGGTCTCCGTAAAGGCCGTGCTCTTGGGAAATTAAAGGGATGGTTGCATCGATTGCAAATAGAACGTGACCTGGCAAGTTCGGATGAAGTAGAGGAGGTACTGTGCTCTCTTCATTGGAGTGAAGAGAACTATCTTGATTGGCCTGTCCTTCAATTTCCCGAATAATGTTGGCATCAAGTTGATGAATAAGAATGAATTGCTACAACTATGCAAGGCGGGACTATCAAGGATAAGGCCTTAGAAAAAATCGGCCAAAAACTCATTGATAAGGGATTCAATCTCACTACATTGAATGATGAAGAGTTGGCACAGATTGCCGTCAAGTTCACTGGAGATGCTCCTCCAGCTCACATTCCAAGAGAGACCGTCATCGAAATTCTTTCCCAACAAGATTCCGTCAAAAAGTGGGCACAGTCAGTCCGACAGAACATGGCACCTAAGGCGAAACAGGTTGTAACTGAAAACATCCGAAGCAATGTACAAAACATCCAATCAAGCGTTTCCAAAAAGGTCGAAAGTGACCCAATGGCCGCTAAGATGGCTGAAAAATTTGGCGATTGGCTCAAAGATTCGGGATACACAACAGCTCAACTCACGCAAATGCTCGATGCAAATTCAGACATGTATATCTCCAACGATGAAGCCATCAAATTTGTTCGCCAAATATCCAAGAGTGAACCACCGCAATGGGTCATTGACTCGCTGATGAAGATAATGGATGTAAATAACGATGCCCGATTATCCGTAGAAGAATGGTGGGGCTTCCTTGAATCCATTGGGTTTGAAAAACCGTTGGAAAACACAACAGATTCAAAATCGATTACTGACGAATTCCAAGACCTTGAAGAAGAGTTTCAAGAGCCGACAAAATCGATTGAAGAACTCAAAGTGGAACAAGCAGAAGCGGCTCGCATTATGGAGGAAGCAAACAAAGAAGCTCTCTTGAGAATGAAGAAACAGGAGGAGGAACTGAAAGGTGCGATGGCCACGAAAACAACTCTTGATTCCTTTTCAGAATCTACAGAAGTTACTGAACAAAACGAGAACACGGCGACAGAAACGGCATCTGCAATCGCCACTGCGAGCGCAGGTGTCGCTGTTATCGCATCTCAAGTCGAAGAGCAGGCCGTCGCTGACCGCATCCCTGTAACGGATGGTTCGATTTCTTGGGAAATTGAAAACCCGAATGAAATTATGATTGAAAGATTAGAGCAATCTCGCCTTTCAAGCGAAGCAGACGCAATCATTGCCGAGTGTCACGAACATCTTTGCGCCCTTCGAGTCGAAGTGGTCGAGCGCACGCTGCTCGCAAAAGATGAGTTTCGTGGTGGCTATACCGTCGTCGGTGAATTCGACGGCGGCCCATTCTCTGCTGGAGTCATGTTCGCTGAATCAGAAAACGAAAATATACTCGCATTCAAGGTTGGCACCACAATCAATTGTGTCGGAAGAATTGTGCAGTGGTCCAGTGGAAGAAGGCAAGCACTTCTCAAAGGAAGAGACCCTGTCCTGCGCTGAATCACTTGAGAGCTCGAGCAATAACGATTCGTTGAACTTCTTGGGTTCCTTCGTAAATCTGTGTAATCTTTGCATCTCGGAAGAAACGTTCGACTGGGAATTCCTTAGTGTAACCATAACCACCCAAAACTTGGATGGCTCGTTCCGAAACCCACATTGCCGTGTCACCAGCGTAGAGTTTGGCCATACTGGCTTCCTTTGAGTGCCGTGGCCCGTTGTGTTCGTAGTGTTGTTGTTTCACCCAAGAGGCACGGTAGACGAGAAGTCTGGCTGCATCGATGCGTGTAGCCATATCTGCCAAGTACGCCATTATCATTTGATGGTAGGCGATTGGTTTTCCAAATGCTTCACGCTCATGAGCGTACTGTAAAGCAGCTTCATAGGCACCTTGGGCAATACCAAGGGCTTGGGCAGCAATGCCGATTCGGCTGTTATCCAAGGCGTTCATAGCGATAGGGAATCCCTTGCCTACGCCTTTTAGAACGTTCTCGACTGGAACTTTACAGTTTTCCAAAATAAGCGTACATGTATCCGATGAACGAATACCGAGTTTGTCTTCCTTCTTACCAACTGAAAATCCTTCAAACGAAGAATCTACAATGAAAGCTGTTGAGCCGCCATGCTTCTTAACGCCGTAATCTGGGTGGTCTACATCCTTAGCAAACAACACGAGAATCTGCGCCTGTGCTCCGTTTGTAACCCACATTTTCTCGCCGTTGAGAAGGAAATGTTTGCCATCATCCGAGAGTTTGGCCTTGCAAATCATTGCCGCTGCATCGGTTCCGGCTCCTGCTTCGGAGAGTGAGTAAGCACCAACATCACCTGCTGCCAATCGGGTGAGGTACTGCTCTTTTTGCGAGTCATTACCATGCAGTGCAATGGTCTTGGCACAGAGCCCAACATGGACGCAGTACATCACTGCGAAGGATGGGTCTACCCGTGCCAGTTCCTCGACAATAATGGATTCCGAAATATCATCGACCGGCGATCCGCCGTATTGTTCTGGAATAGTTACACCTTGAAGGCCAAAGTCGAGGAACTCTTGCCACTCTTCCGAGGGTGGAATTTGATTTTGGTCGCGATGCTCAACAGTAGGGGCGAGCACACTTTCGGCGAAATCGCGAACGAGCTCGCGAATCATTTGCTGTTCATCGGTTTCGGCGTAATCCATAGGCGACCAAAGGGTGCTAAAACGCCGACTCACTTAACCCGTTTGTCGTATTTCTCTGAAACCAAAATATGCCTCAGATTCATATACAATGGGGTTCGGCCCGATTTAAGGATGTTTAACCATGGACGAAGAAGTGGTAGAATTCAGCGTAGCCCACAACCGAAAATATTCTCGTGACCACTTGTGGTACCAAGAGAAAGACGAACGCTTGATGATTGGCGTCAGCGAGTTCCTCGCTGTTGAAATCGGAGAAGTATTGCGAGTTATTCTCCCGCAAGCAGAATACGAAATCGACGAAGGTCGAGACATGTTCTCGATTTGGACAGCGGAAGAAAAAGTAGCTTTCCCATCTCAGTACTCAGGAATAATTGCTGAAGTAAATGGGGAAGTCGAAATCAATCCAGACCTTGTGAACGATTCGGCATACGACCACGGATGGATTATCATCATCGAACCACACGAAATGGACCTTGAGAACCTCTTAGACCCCGACGAGTACGTCGAGTATCTTGCTGAACTTTGAGCAAAGGTCATACCCCGTCTCTCAAAGCCATGTGGCATGACGGATGCAATGAATCGACTTCGAGAGAGCCTGCGTAACGCTCCTGTGATTTGGAAAGGGGACTATCCATACTTCATTCACCCAATCACCGACGGCGTTCCGCGCCTCGACCCTATGGTGCTCAAAGCAGTAACTGACCTCTGTGAGAAAGCGATTGATTGGAACGGCGTCGATCTCATTCTTGGCATTGAAGCAATGGGGTTGCCCCTTACAGCACCCCTAAGTGTTCGGACAGGAATTCCGTTGATTATCGCCCGTAAGCGCTCTTACGGTCTCGAAGGTGAAGTTACCATCGGACAAGAAACTGGTTACTCGAAAGGCGAGATGTTCCTCAACGATTTGAAACCTGGCGAAAAAGTCGTTATCGTGGATGATGTTCTCTCGACCGGTGGAACCCTCAAAGCAGTGCTAGAAGGAGTACGTCGAACAGGCGCCCAAGTCACCCACATCATTGCCGTTGTCGAAAAAGGACCTGGTTTGGCACTTCTGCAATCCGAATACCCCGATGTTGCAATCGAATCACTGGTACGCCTCGAAATGGACGGTGCGCGTATCGTTCTACTCGACGAAGAATGACTTCCACAAACGGGTGGATTCATGAGGGGGTGGCGTGCCGCTCATATTGGGGAAGAACATGGATTTGGACCGTCACGACTTTCAACTCACTGAATTAATGGAACGAATTCAAGCGAATGATAATCGCTTGATTGCTCTTCAGGTCCCCGAAGGACTGAAAATGCAAGCCCTCGAAATGATGGACTCCATCGAAACCGAGACCAGCGCAAAAGTGATCTTGGCCGCAGACCCGTGTTACGGTGCTTGTGATTTGGTCCATGACAAGATGCAGATGATGGGCGTTGAACTGGTTGCTCACATGGGCCATTCACAAATGAACATCGATTCGGGAATGCCAACGCAATTCATCGACGTGACCTACGATGGCGACCCTGAACTCAAGCCAGTACTTGCTTACTTAGAGGCTCACAGAGCAATGGCTCGTGAAAGAATGCACAACCAACCGGCACCTGAAGCACTGTCCGAGGAGGATGCACAAGATCGGTTTATGGACGCCGTTGGGCGACTTGCGCCGCTCACAGGTACGAAACTTGGCTTGGTTGGTTCAATCCAACATTTGCACCTGCTTCCCGACTTCCATGACCGATTAGAAGAAGCCGGCTTCGAAGTCGAAATCCCAATTGGTGGTGCAAGGCTGTCTTTCCCAGGGCAAGTCCTCGGTTGCAATTATTCAGGCGATGACGATTCCATTGGACACTACCTTTTCCTTGGCTCAGGCGACTTCCATCCAATTGGACTGGTGCTTCACACTGGAAAGCCTTTGGCAATGCTTGACCCGTACACGGGCGATGCTGAAGAGATGTCTCTTGAACGAATTGAGCGTATCCTCCGGCAGCGATTCGGGCTGATTATGGCTTCAGGCGAAGCACAACGTTTCGGTATCCTCATCGGAGAAAAACCTGGACAGATGCGTCGAAGTTTGGCCCTACGGATGAAGCGACTGCTCGAAAAACACGGTAAGAAAGGATACCTGCTTGCTCTTGAGCACGTCGGCCCTGACCTGATTGATTTCTATCCTGTTGATGCCTTTGTCAACACGGCCTGCCCACGGATAGCCATCGATGATGCTGTCCGATACCAAAAGCCACTCATCACGCCTTTCGAGTTGGAAGTTGCTCTTGGCGAAAAGAAATGGGAAACTGGATATCAATTCGACGAGATACCCTGAGCGATTACTCAATTACGCTCAATTCGCACTGTTTCTGACGAAATGAAACCGTATGTTCAATAACGGTTGGCGAAAGCCTTCCGATGTTATGAGTAACTACCTCGACCGAATTGGCGCTGGATGGATTCTGGCGAATCCCGAAGTGTTCAACTTCGACTATGTACCGGATGAGTTGGTTGGCAGAGACGATGTTCAAAATGAATTGGCCTCGAAGTTCACAACAATCCACTCGCCAGAAGGCTCGGGCCGTGTAGTCATTACCGGCCCTGTCGGGAGCGGCAAAACGACACTCGCCCAAACCTTTTGCCGAGACATTCAACGTCACTTGGCAAACAAAAGGAATATTCGTTCAGTACATGTCAACTGCCGTAATGCTTCGACAAGCATGCGCGTCGTTCAGCGTATCTTGCACGAATTAGCCCCAGGACATCCGGACCGTGGACTCTCGATGGGTGAACTGCTGATGAGTCTTCGGCGCATCTTACGTCAAGAAACATCACACCTCATTGTCGTCTTAGACGAAGTTGATCATATGCTGCGGCTTTCGGGAGATGACTTGCTGTACCAACTGTTGCGTATCGATGAAGATCAAAGTGGGAAAGGTACGCTGTCTCTCATCCTCATCAGCCAGGAACAAGTGCTGGATGTATTGGAAACTGCAGTCATCTCAAGGATGGGGAGTACCAACCACCTCCGGGTAAAACCATACGACGTTGAAGGCCTTGCTGCAATTGCGACTCAGCGAGCTAAGATGGGTTTAGTACCGGGGACATGGACGCCAGAAATCATACGAATATTAGCTGAAAAAGCAGTCCCAACTGGTGATGCTCGCCGAGTGATTGAATTACTCAATGCCGCAGTGGAACGGTGTGAATTCCGCCAAGATGCTCACAACGAGCGGCGGCTCATCATCGACGACATTCACGTCCCGCTCAACAGGGAGCCAACAACGACGGGCAGTAACCTTGAACACATTGACGACCTCAACCCAAATGCGATGTTGGTGCTCCTTGCTTTGTGCAGACGATTGACAAAACAAGAGACGATGACAACCGGTGATGTCGAACAATTGTATGCCGTAGTTTGCGAAGAGTATGAACAAAAAATGAAGAGCCATACCACGGTTTGGAAATATCTAAAAGATTTTGAGGAACGACAAATCATCTCATCGAGAGTGGCTACAATCACTGGTGGAAGGGGTAGAACTACTCATCTAAGCATGCCACATTTCCTACCAAAAGACCTTGCAAGTCGACTCGAAATGCTGTTGAAAAAGAAGTTTTGACACCGGTTTTGTCAGTTGCGCTCATACGGTGGGGCTAAATAGAGGACGATAGTCGCAAGGGCGTTCTTGAAGTGATATTATGGCTGTTGGACAACAAGGAGAATTCGTCGCAGTAGTGAATGACACCGACCCAAAGAACGGCGGCAAGTCCTATTCACTCAAAATTAGTGGAAACAATCACGCCCAATTATTGGGTAAGAAAATCGGAGATACCGTTGATGGAATCTTTGTTGGAGAAGGTGAACAAACTCTTTCGGGATACAAACTCCAAATCACTGGCGGTTCTGACAAAACTGGAACTCCTCTTCGCCGTGACCTCGAAGGCGGTCGCCGACAAGCAATTCTCGTAACCCGTTCAACTGGATTCAAGGGACATAGTCTCGTGTTCAAGAACAAAGGTGGAGAAAAGAAGCGATTCCGCTACAAGCCTGACGGACTACGCAAGCGACGTTTCTTCCGTGGCAACACCATCAGCCAAGACACCCGTCAAATCAACCTCAAAGTCATCGAAGCTGGCAAGAAGTCACTCGGCGATATCCTCGCTAAGCCAGAGGAAGCATCGGAGTGAAACCCGAGAGGGCTTTCGTAGAACAGGAGTGAGGAAGCATGGCACGAAAGCTTCCCGCACAACCTGAAATCAACATCGGTCTTGTCGGTCACGTCGACCACGGTAAAACAACCCTAACACAAGCATTGTCAGGGATTTGGACGGATACACACTCCGAAGAAAGAAAGCGTGGTATTTCGATTAAACTCGGCTACGCTGACACTGCTTTTTACAAAACCAAGGATGGGCAATACTACGCTACTGGCCGACATCCAGATGGTAAAGCGGATGACCCAAAGGAACTGGAACGAGTGATTTCCTTTGTCGACGCACCTGGTCACGAGACCTTGATGGCCATCATGATCACTGGCGCATCGATTATGGATGGCGCAATGCTGATGGTTGCTGCTAACGAAACATGCCCGCAACCACAAACACGAGAACATTTGATGGCCCTTGAAATTGCTGGTATCAAAAACATCGTTATCGTTCAAAACAAAATCGACTTGGTGACAAAAGAACGGGCTTTAGAATCCTATAAAGAAGTGAAGGAGTTCCTCAAAGGTACCATCGCAGAGAATGCACCGATCATACCTGTTTCCGCTCATCACGATGTCAACTTAGATATTCTCATCGACGCCATCGAAAAGACCATTCCAACCCCTGACCGCTCACAGCACAAGCGTTCAATCATGCATGTTGCTCGCTCGTTCGACATCAACAGGCCGGGTACACGGCCGACAAAACTCAGAGGAGGTGTCATTGGCGGTAGTATCATCGAAGGAAACTTCGACATCGGCGATGAAATCATCATCGGTCCAGGACGTAGAATCGAAAACGGTTCCAAAACAACATGGGAGCCTATCGAAGCAACCGTGAAAAGCATGCAAGGTGGAGGACTTGACCTTGAAAGCATGCACTCTGGCGGCCTATGTGGCATGGCAACGATGCTCGACCCATCGATTACAACTTCAGATAACCTCTCCGGACAAGTCGTTGCACGCAAAGGCGACTTACCAGAAATACGTAATTCCGTATCAATTGACATCAACTTGATGAAAACGATGGTAGCTGGAGAAGGTGAAGCACCAGAGAAAATCTATCCACTTAGAAACAACGAGATGTTGATGATTAACGTTGCAACCGCAACCTCGGTCGGCGTTACCAAAAATTCAGAGAAAGGAAAAGCGACCCTCGACTTGCGTCTTCCAATTTGTGCAGACACTGGACAGCGTGTCTCTCTTTCACGACGTGTTGGCTCTCGCTGGCGCCTCATTGGATACGGAACAATTCTATGAGCGTGAGCCAGTTGAAGGTGGTTCTCTCACAACAGGTTTTAGTCGACGCGTGTGGATGGGCTGCTGTCATCGATTCAGAGATGAATATTGACACGGAAATGAACCGTGTTTTCGGACCGGCACAACTGCGACTTCTTGACAGCGTCAAACAAGAAATTGAACGGTTGAACCAAGAACGCCCACGAAAAAAGAATCTACTTCTCCCTCTACTTGAACAAAAATCCGAATTCATAGAGCCATTGAGTACAGGCTCTGAACATCCTGACGACCAGTTGTTTGAACTGGCGTGTGAAATGAAAGTCCCCGTTCTTACCGTTGATGTTGATCTAAAGCGAAGACTCTACGAAGCAGATTTGCCGATTCTCGAAGTGAGTAAAAACCAGCGACTTCAATTGGTTGAATCTCTATAGAACGGTAATTGCGCAACTATCACGGTAAAGTGAACAGGACGTCATCGCCGTGTCCGTCCAAGAAACCAATTTTCACTCCTGCGTCAATCCAAGCATGCGCATAGTTGATGGCTCCAAAAGCACGGACATGATCGCCTATTGACAAAAAATGTGCAGCATCAGAGGCGTAGTCATCTGCCATTCGCATCATGACTGCGAGTTTTTGTGCATCAGCACTACCTTCTTCACACAGTGAAGTTGCCTTTGCTCGCGCTCTTTTGGTAATATCAAGGTATTTTTCAACACGCTCTGTTGTGACTGATTTCATGTCTTCACTCATTCTCCACCCTCCTTTTGGCGTTTCAAAAGACGCCGAACATCCTCGGAACGTCCGAGTGCACCGTAGAGTTCGACTGCACGCGAAAGGCGACCTTCGTCTTCAGCAGTTTGTGCTCGCAAGAACAATGCCTTACGCTCCTCCCAATTCTTAGCCAAAGCAGCCTCGGCAGCCGCTTGATAACGGCCTTGACGCTCGGCTTGAGCAAGATGAGGCGCTGTCCAGCGGCGAACCAATCCGGACCGTGTAGCAGTTACCATCGTGTCAGGCGTCAGTCCAATGAGCAAATCGCCAAGGTTCATCGATTCTCCAAGCACCGTCAAGGCTTCGTTGTCTTCGTGTGCTGAAAGGTGATGCAGATGGCCTTCAATACCGAGCACCCACCAACCGTCAGCACTCCGAACGCCTTCCATCGGTTCCAGTGATTCGTATTCAATTCGTTCCAATGCATCCCAGCCGAACGGATGAGGGACACCCTCCCAAATTCCACCGTCGCTTGACTGCATCAGCAAACGGCCATTCATGAGTGGAGTGACCCAACTCCAAACACGGTCTTCAAGCACCCGCTTCTGGTCGCTCTGGGCTAAGCGAGCGCACCAAAGTTTGCCTTCAGCATCTTGCCACATCATGTGTTCCCGGTCAAGCCATCCAAGCAATCGGCGAACTTTACCGCTGTCGAGCCTACGAATGCCTGTTCCTTCGTGTGTAAACAAATGCAGGTGTCCTTCACGCCCAGATAGAATCCAACCGCCTCCAGGCCGTGCTAGAAGCTCAGCAAAGCCACCCGGTGTCGAACGACCTTCGTGGAGCAAAGAACCATCCGATGTTGAAAGCACATAGAACCCGTGCGCTGCTAAGATGCCGAGAACTCCATTGTTGGCCTGCGCACAATGTGCTTTGAATGGCAATTCGACCTTCCATCTTACAGACCCGTCAGCCTCTATCATGAACAAATCCAATCCACTGCTAACAATCATGCCACCTTCGACCGGCGCAAGCGCTGCAATACGTTGAGGCGCTTGCCACGACCACGTGATTGACCATGACATCAGACATCACCTCCAAGTACATTCCACGCAATCAACTGGGCTCGTGCGGCCTGCGTCAATTCATAGTATCTGTTACGGCCAAGTGTGCGAACACTTAGAACACCGCCTTTGAGGAGGCGGTTACTGATTTGAGAAAGACGAGCCCGTTTAATGTTCAGTTGCCCGAGTATCTCCTCATCTGACGGCGAATAACGGCGATCGTTGGCAATGGAAATGATGACCATCTCATGACCGGTAAGCGTGGAAAGAAGCGATGGATTTAGAGCATAGTCTTGCTTTACTCCGACTGGTTTTCGTTGCAAAGATTCCAGTGCATCGACTAATTTACGCCGATTCACGCCTGTATCAAGGCCATCAGAGGTTTGGAGAGCGTTTTGCAATGCCTTCATCACCGGCACCATCCCTGCAAGCTCGCTCAATAGGCCGGTGGACGGCAAAACAACTTGTTCAATGTTCTCTATTGGGAGAGATACCGGTTCTTCCGCCGGTTCAATGGGTGCAAAATCCGGTTCTTCATGCTCAAACAAGCCTATTTCATCGTGCAGCATGAATGCGGACTCGTCTGCTGAAATCACTTCTTCAATAGGTTCAGATGGTCTAAGAGAAGGGTCTTCCCACAGTTCTGCACCCTCGGCAAAGTCGACCAATTCGTCTTCGAATTCCTCTGTGCTTGAGACTTCGGCATACGATAAGTCGGTGTATTCTCTGTTTCGAGTGAATAAACCTGTCATGCCCTTGGTTGCAATTGGATCCAGAGGTGGTCTTTGCATAGGTTCTGGTTTGGCTTTCGGAGGCGTTGCAGGGTAGCCATCGCGGTAATTTTCTACCGCTTCTAATTCCTTCAGGGCTTCCTGATTTTCTTGGTCAACAGTAAGTTGGTCAAGATTCAAATCAAAAATGTTGTTGATATCCTCGATGCTTTCCATGATTTTTGCATCTTGTACTTCTTCCAAGGTTTGTGTTGGTTCCTCAATAAGCGCACTTAACGGTTCAATCGAAGGTTCTTGTTCATCATTAAAGACGGACTCAAAACTCGAATGAATGTGTGGCTCAATGGCTGTTGGTGCAAATTGTGATTCGGAAACAGGTGTCTTCGAATCATACTGTGGGTCCACATAGGTGTATTGTGACATCTTTGAACTGTCAATGGCGTCACGCATGACACGAATAACCTCAGCAGGAAGCCCGTTGGTTTGCTCAAGCAAATGTTGCGCATCTTCAAGAGCGAACGAAAACGTTTGGTTGGTCGACTTTTCAATGCGGCGTTCAACAAGCAATTGTATTTCTTCCGCCGCCAAGTTTGGCAGTGGGTTCATTTGCTCAAGGCGTTGTAAAATCGAGGCAGGAAGCATGTTCTTATCCTTTGTTTCCACAACGACCACAACGACTGCATGCAGCCTTTCAAGGAGAGGAAGAGTATCTCGCAAGGCAACGTTCAGTGCAGATATATCAACGGTAGAGGCATCGAGTACAATCAAAGGCAGTGCATGTGGGAAGTTGTGGGTTGCGGCCATGATCTGGTCAATCAGTTCGCTACGGTTCTCAGGCGGATTCATGTGAACAAATTGGGCGTAGATTTCTTTGAGCAGATTCAATCCTGCTTGCGAATGTGAAATGTGGTCGATGTATATCGAAAGTGGAGCTGTTTTCGAGGCGCAGCGAAGCAATGAAGTTCGGCCGGAACCATGCTCTCCAAGCAAAAGAATGCGGCGAGGTGAGCGGAATTTCATGTATTGCGAAAGGACCGTTAGCATATGATTACGCCCAACAAGGAGATCTGAATCACTCGCTTCCAAAGACACGGTCGAGAATGGATTCGAGTCCATAGGGGGCAGAGTCATTTCCTTGCCAACTATTCGCATGAAAGGTCCAATCTACTTTGAGTATTTCATGTTTCACTCTCAG
>JABIWF010000040.1 GCA_018701175.1 Methanobacteriota archaeon | reverse complement strand
TAGAAAAAAAACGCAGTTTGGTCTGTAAAGTTGCATCTTTGCCATCATGTTGATGTAGGGTGGTTCGGACGATTACACATGGTCGGAATGGATAGTGGCACACCCCCAGTGCTTTTTGTTGTTGGAACTGCAGGTGCAGGAAAGTCGTCGTTGGTAACTTCATTCCAGCGCTGGTCACGCTTTTTAGAGACCGACGCCATTGCAGTCAACCTCGATCCTGGAGCAGAACGCGTTCATTATGATGCTGAGTTTGACGTTCGAGATTTAATTTCCTTGACTGAAGTCATGGCAGAGTATGATTTGGGACCAAACGGTGCTCAGATTTTGGCTGCCGACTTGCTGGCTGCTCAGGCTGGCGATGTAGCTGCCCAACTTCACGCATTGACCGGCGAGGTCATGATTGTCGATACTCCGGGTCAGGTCGAATTGTTTGCTTTCCGTGAAGCAAGTAACCACTTGATTGAAGTCCTTGGCCGTGAGCAATCAGCCATCATCTATTTGTTCGATCCAATGCTTTCTCGCTCACCGTCTGGCTTCGTTTCTCAAATGCTGCTCTCCAGTATTGTCGAATTCCGACTTGGATTGCCAACGAAGAACTTCCTCTCAAAGTCAGACTTACTCGAGCCAGAAGAACTTGAAAAGATTCTTGAATGGTCTGAAAGGCTTGAGATTTTGGAAATGGCACTTTACGACGAAGCAGGTGGACAACGAACTGAGTTCGCAATTAACCAACTGCGAATGATGCAAGAATTCGCTCAAGCACCAGGCCTCACACCTCTTTCTTCGGAACTCGAAGAGGGCCTTGCTGACATCTTGACTTTTGCCCAGGCACTCTTCGGCGGAATGAGCGATGCACGTGACGGATTCGCCAGCGACATCGAGCATGAAAAGAATTGATTGGCAATTCTCCAACTCATAACACTTAGAAGCCGCCTTTCTATGGAAGGTCCATGGCACAACACCTGCTTGCAATAGACGATGTCGAGGAAGACTTCGAGAAGATTTTGAAATGGGCGATTGAATTCAAGCGACTTTGGAAGCAAGGCGATGAAGTTGCTCAGAACTTTATGCCACTCGATACCTTGGCAATTGGTTCGATTTATGAAAAACCATCAACCCGTACACGTGTTTCTTTTGAAGTTGGAATCAACCGTCTCGGTGGATACCCATTGACGCTCTTGAAGAACGACATTCAACTTGGCAAGTCCGAAACGGTCGGCGATACATCTCAAGTTCTTTCTCGTTTCTTGGGTGGAATGACCTACCGCTGTTTTGCTCATGCAGATGTTGCTGAACTGGCAAAGTTCGCTGACGTTCCAGTCATCAACGCTCTGTCTGACAAGCATCATCCTTGCCAGGCAGCTGCTGACCTCATGACAGTGCTCGAAAACTTCGATGACTTGGAACACCTCAAGGTGGCTTGGGTTGGTGACGGAAACAATGTTCTTCACGACCTTATGCTCGCCTGTGCAATGCTCGGTATCGATATTCACTATGCAATCCCTAAGGGTTACGAGCCTGATGAAGAAGTTGTCAAGCGTACCCAAGCACTCGCTGAAAAGAACGGTAGCAAAGTGGTCGAAACAAACGACCCAGTCGAGGCGGTCAGCGATGCGCATGTTGTTTACACCGACGTCTTCATCTCGATGGGTGAAGAACACATGAAAGACAAAATCAAATCGTTCGAAGGATTCCAAGTCAATGAAGAACTGGTTTCACACATGGATGATTCTTGGAAGTTCATGCATTGCTTACCTGCCCACCGTGGAGACGAAGTCACAGATTGGGTCATGGACCACAAGCATTCAATCGCTTTTGATCAAGCAGAAAATCGCATGTGGGCTCAGATGTCACTACTTGCTTACTTCATCAATGATGGTGCATGGGAAGCAATGGGCGAGTTCATGAATCTCGAGTAATCAGAGATACATTGTCAGTATGAAACTCATGAGTCCGAGCAGCATTGCTACTCGAATTCGCGATGAAACTTGGACGTCTTCCCCCTTGAAAAGCGGACCGTTGAGGGTGATGAGTACCATGATTGCTGGTGTTTGGAGAAGGAGTTGTCCGAACACAAACGGTCCTTGCCAGTATGGGATATACAAACACACGAGTCCTCCCATGATGAAGACATAGGCCAACATGCGAGCACGCTCTAAGCCGACTTTCATTGGCAGTGTGTACCGCTCACCCTCGTCAGCGAGCATGTCTTGGCAATCTTTGACAATTTCCCGAGCCAAGTTCGTGAAGAAGACAACACCTGCAACAAGGAAGGAGAGCCGAGTAATGGAGTCGACCGTAGCAGCCCCGTAGAGAATAACTGCCGCTACCATGAGCGAAATTGAAACATTACCGATGAGGCCCTTTGTTTTGGTTTCTGGGCCTAAATCATAGGTGAGCATGAGAGCCACTGCTGCGATGTAAATTACAGCAAGTGGCCACCAAGTCGCATCACTTTGCATCAGCAGGTAGGCACCTACTGCCATCAGACTGAAACTGATTAGCCACAAGACGACAACGAATTTTTTGGCAGCTTCAAGACTGATTCGCTGCGACGGTAGGGGTCGATTCGGGTGTGCTTGAGCATCAATTGCAGCATCTTTAATGTCGTTCATTGCGTTTCCAGCGCCCATGAAGGCGAGGACTGAAAAGATTTGAATGATAACTGCGATCAATTGTTCCTCGTTAAGTGAGGCATTGAGCCCGAACAGAGCGCCGAGGGGTACTGTGATCGCTGCAAGCACCATGTTCTTCGGGCGCATCAACTCAATGAACGCTCGAACATCTGCCGACATGCTACTGCGTAAGAAGCAAAGGTCTTGAGTCCTTTGTCCTATGCGCTGGCGATTGACCAAACACAAACTCGCATGCGGAATCCGCCAATGTCAGTTCCTTCATCAAAGCCCACTTTGACGAACCGTCGATCTCGAGCCAGAACATTGCCAAGTTGGTTCATGGTTGCCCCCCAACGGAAACGTTGGTTCACGTGGTCGAGAATATCAGTCGTGTTTGCCTCACCGACACTGGAGAGGTACGTCGAGATTTCCTGTCGCAATCGTTGAGTGCGACCCATCAAGCCTCACCTCGAATTGCGATTTGGCTGCGTCGGGTAAGTCCTGCAACGGTCGTGCTCACCAGAGATGTGCCCGATCCACCTGGTCGATGCCAGGGTTGCCACCCAACAGCGGCAAACCGAGATGGGAGCTTGCCGCTGGGGTGAGCATAGAGTGTAGTCGACTTCTCTGCCCAAGAGGCAGTCGTCGATGTTTCAGCTGATGATTTCATATCACCGAGTCTTAGGTTTTCAAGAGGGTCAAGGTTGTTGTCCATGAAGCAAACTGTACGGCATCAGTATATCAAGCGATGAAACACCCTTGTTTTGAAAGTTAACCAGTGAAAGTCTCGCAGTATCTCTTTTTTCACTTTCAATGAAAACTGAAAGTGAATAGGAAACTGTGCTTACTCATACCCTTCAACAACTTGCTAAGGCGTGATGGCTAAATACGGGGTGACGGTGGCTGAACCATCCACGCTCGTATAGTGTAGTGGCCCATCATGAAGGACTCTCATTCCTTCGACCCGGGTTCAAATCCCGGTACGAGCACTTTTTACCATGGTATGCTTTATGAACCATCGACTTCGATGTAGAATACATGCCTGCAGCAGATCCCAAGTCGGTAATTGAGATTCGATTCAATACCCCTGAAGAAAAGAAGCACTACCAATCTAAGGTTTCGGAAAAATCTAGTCTTGGATTTGCAAAGTGGGGTGCACAACTTGTTCGTGAACACTTCAAAGGCGAGTCTCTAGATTCTCCTCTCGTCGTCAATCTCAAACAACAACTTGAGGAATTGACCAATGAATTTCAGAGAGTGGAATCCGAAAATCTGTACTTGAGGCGATCAATGGATTCAAAATCCAAGGAATTGCTAGAAGTGCGTGGTCGCCTGTATACAAAGCCAGGAACATACTCTGCTGAACTGTTTCACATGATGTATTCGTGGTTTATTGAGCACAAACAAACCACTCGAAAAGAGCTACTTGATCACATCGAAGATGCTGTGAAGGTTCCAAATTTAATCCAAGAAATCAAAGCGATTGAAGTTATTTTGATTGGTAATGGTATCATCGAAGTTGAAGATGGCAGAATACATTGTTTGGTGGAGGAGTGAATCTGATTTCAGCAACCAATTCAACCATCATCGAGCGAACTCTGCAAGACCTGAAACTTCAGGGTAAAGCAGATTCCACCATTGCTTGTTATCGAAGTGATCTCAATAAATGTGGTGCTGCACTGACAACTATAGATTTAGATTTTACAGACCTCACCAAGAAGAACCTAACCAGTTTACTTAAGATTGTACAAACAAATCAAGCAGGTTTACAACTTTCTCCCGGGAGATTAAGCGGAGTTTTCTCTGCTCTATCATCACTTATGGAATTCCTTGAATTCAATGATGAAATAGACACAAACCCAGTTCCTTCATTTCGCAAGCGATACCTAACGCCTTACAAACGCCAAGGTGGTTTGGAAATGCCACGCTTTTGTCCAACGACCGAACAGGTAAGGACGGTGGTTAGCCTTGCTCCAAATTCAAGAGACAAAGCAATTCACATTCTTTTTGCAAAAACTGGCTTGAGGAAAAAAGAGCTCAGAGCCTTAGATGTAGATGATATCAATTTAGTGGAGAAATATGTAATGGCCAAACCCAGTGCTAAACGAACAGGTAGGAAGTTACCGCTTGATGACGAGTGCTGCCTGTTCCTTGCTGAGTGGATGCATGACCGTCGCTTTTTCAAGAATGCTTCATCTGAAGCCGCTCTATTCGTAGGGCCTTTGGGCTCAAGGATTGGAAGAAACAAACTCGGTGAGTTAATCACTCGTGATGGTCTTGCTGCAGGCCTTCACGACCCCAATGCTACTGCAAGACAGGTGGATCGAAAATTCACTCCCCATGTGTACCGGCACTATCTCACAACGCAGCTTCGAGATAACAAGTGTTCTGAGAGAGTTATTCGCTACATTCGTGGTGATGCTGAT
>JABIWF010000144.1 GCA_018701175.1 Methanobacteriota archaeon | reverse complement strand
CGCATACCGACAACGGCGAAAACGTCGACTATGTCATCGAACTCATTGCTCTTGAATACACTGTAATTGAGATTAAAGAGTGAATCGCTGACCTTGTTGGGCGACCTTCCAACCAAGTGATGTGACCTGTTTCATCTGTTCTCCTTCTGCATCGTACAACGGATTAGTATGATTAAGATGGGTGAAATACACTTCGGGGTCGCCATCTTCACGGTTTCCAAGCATGTTCAGCGTTTGAAGGACTGGTGGGTGGGGAACTTTGGACTGGTCCCGTCCTCCGAGTTCGTCTTTCGACCAGAACGTTCCATCGAGCAGTGCAATGTCAATCTGCATTTGAGTAAGCCATTCACGTATCGATGAGACAGAATGGACTGCGAGCGTTTCCTCCCATGTATCGTGGTCAGGTAGGAACAACAGTGACTTGTTTGGGCCACGAACAATGAAAGCATGCATGTCTGACAATTCATCACGGTGTGGAATTTGAACAGCCTCAATGACGAGGTTTCCAGCATTGAACAATTGCTCGTCATGATTGAATGTTTGAACATCAAAAACGCCTTGCTGAACCATGAGGTTCCACTGCGGTGTTTGATTGACAAGTTGATGCATCGCATCAGAGACATGGAAATCGATGCCGCGTGATGCAAGTGTTTCACGGCCGAACAATCCAAGGCCATCGATGTGACCAAAGTGTGCATGGGTCAACAGCAAGTGGTGGACATTCGTTTGACCCCACAAAGTGAATTGATCGCCTAAGTGACGGGTTGCTTCGATGAGGATGTTTGTGCCATCGTCACTACGAAGACCCAGTGAAACCGGATAGTGCTGTTCAGTCACATTGGCGCAGCATGGCCTCAAACAGCCAGGCTGGGGGTGGCCGCCGTCTTGAGCGACCCCGAGCACCGTTACTTCGACCATGGTTGCCCCAAAGCGACAGCTATCATCAATCCTTCAGTTCATTCACTGTACGTAGACATCTGCCTTTGCCTTGGCTTGTGGAGGAGCGTAGGGTGCGACTCGGTAAGCCATACCACGACGTTCCATGACATCCTTGAGAGCAGCAAACAAATGCTCCTTAGCAATCTTGTCCTTATCCTTACTCAAAGCAAGGATGAGGCTGTCCTGAACCACTGCTCGAATCCAAGCACCGGTCAAACCTTCAGTCATCTTAGCCAACTTCTCTTTGACCTCAAGAGTGACATTGCGAGAGAGGTCAAGCTTCTTGAGCAAATGGTGGAAGATATGGAAACGTTGGTCTTTACCTGGCAAACCAACCTCAATGATGCGGTCAAAACGACCTGGACGGTCGGCAATGGCTGGGTCTATCTTGTTGGAGTGGTTGGTGGTTGCAAGTGTAATGACACCGTGATTCGGGACGATACCGTCCATAGACTGCAAGAACTCACCCAGCAAAGGATGGTCAGAAGCACGACGGTCAAGGGCGCCAGCAGTATCAATGTCCTCGATGATGAGGAGGGTTGGTGAGAGTTTACGAGCCATTTCAAAACATGACTTGATGTCGTTTCGGCCGGTAATCATTTCAGCTGAAATCAGCACACAGGTGATGTCTGAATGTGCTGCAAGCCATTTTGCAATCATGGTCTTTCCAGTGCCTGGCGGCCCTGCGAGAATGACGCCTCGTGAATTAGGAACGCCGGATGCCCTCAATTTTGGCATGGCTTTCTGGAAACTGATGATGTCTCGCCAAAGAGCTTCTTTCACGTCTTCATCCCAAGCAATCAAATCATCAATCTGCTTATCACGAGCGATAAAATTGTATTGCAGGTCAAAGAAAGCCCCTTTGAGGACTCCGGTCTGATAAAAATCGGCTTCAACATCACTGATGAGTTCCTCAGCGCTCTTGCCATGAACCTCGACCGGTTGCAAGGTGCTGGTGTAAACAGAGATGCGCTGGTCACCATCGTGGTCAACACTGGAAACAGTAACTAAATGGTGTCCAGTTTGTGTTTTGGATTTGTAAAAACGGGTGCCTGCGGCTAGGAAGCGTTGGCGTTGCCCGTCCTGCAATTCAATGCTTTCGTGGATTGCTGCCCTCATCTTCCCCTGGTCAATCATGAACTCTTCAACGACCTCAAACTCTTCAGCGAGGTATATATCAAAATGTAATTTCATCAAAACACCGAGTTTACCCCTCCAGTACCGAGAATCGCGCTTGTGCTTAGTACCGATGAAATTGTTCATCATCTGGTCACCAAGAGGCAGTGGAGATTCCTTGGCACGAGTTGCAGCAACGGCCTTTTTCGCATCCTCAAGTTGCTTCATATCAACAGTAATTGGGCCCATTGGAGTTTGTATATTGACAATCATGGTGGCAGGGTCAACATCTGAAATGCCCTGTTCTGCCTCTTGCTCGTAATGTTGTTCCATTGTGTATTCCTCTTCGTATTCAAAATCGTCAGCCATAGTTTTCCCTCAAGGCGATAGAGCCCCCCACTGTGTGGCCAATGGGTGTTCTTCTGTCGCACAATGCTAACAATTCCAGAGTATATGAAGGCGCGAAGGAGTCAAACGAGAGGTGCTCGTGGACTGTCTTGAGGGGAATCTATGGCCGGTCCGTCGAAAGTAGAATTCCCCGGCCAAAAAAAGCAGCGTGTAAGGATGCGTGGCACAAAACATGCCAACGAAGCAACTGCAAATAAACTCAAGAGAGAGCTGGCAAGTTTGCTTGAAAACCCTCGAGCACACCTGCCCGTGATGACGTGGAAAGGTAAGCTCAGTTGGGGGAGAACCGACCCCGTAACGAAGACCATGAAGGAATTGGAGAACATCATCCGCAAGAAAGACAACGTCGCTTGGCTCGGTAAGCGCATGATGTCGAAACGGGGCGATCCTGTTGCCAAGGCGTTCGCTGGCTCACTTCACGCTGCACATGACGAAGATATTACGATGGTCGGAAACTTCACATCGGGTTCATTTGGCTCAGCTTCATTCATACGCAGAGGCGATGGAAAGCAAGGCTACCTTGCTGGCCTACAGAATTACTCCAACCTTACCCTACGTATGCTTCCTTGGGAAGACCATGCCAAGAGGGGTATGTATTTCTTCACTTGGAAAGGTGGATTTGTATGTACGGGGCCCGAGCCAACCCCGCCTAACGAATGGCTTGACGATGTTCTAGGCCGCTCAAGATTTACATTCACCAAAGTTGAAGATTTATCTCAGCCCGTTTGGGTTACTGAAGGCATAGATGCTCAATCGGTTCTCGATTTCAAGCCGAGTGGAGAAGGTTATCTTCGTTTCACGCTCAAGCACGGGCCAGTGCTTGCTATCGGTTTTGATGTGCTCTCGAAAACCACCAAGAAAGAATCATCGTTCATTCACCACCTGGCCCTTTCAATGCTGCCGCCGTTCCTACCCTCTATCCTCACCATAGATGCAAACTGGGCACCAGCAGGATGGGGCGAAGATACCCCGCTTCCCGATGCTGCTGGTGAAGGCATGGACAAGATTATCGACGCATGGCAGGGGCTAACAATGAATGAAGGAGTTATTTCTTTAGCCCTAAAAAGAGCGGTTCTTGATTCCATAGATTCCGGTTTAGTCGTCGGCGATTCATGGGTTGCAGGTGACAACCTAGAAGACATCGAAAGCGCCCTTCAAGCACACTCAGGTTCAAACGATGAACGTCACCTTACCGCCCACATGTTGTTCGCCTCAATGAAAGAAGGTTCAACCGATGGTGAAGGGCTTCGAATAACTGCAAAGGGCGATGTTTCAGAAAGAAAAGCAGCAGCGCTCGAGGTTATGACTGGTACGAGTTGTGGCAATATTCTCGGCGCTCTATGGGAGAAATGGGGAATGGATGGATTGGCAGGGCTAGGAATCTCTGGAATCGAAGCCGAAGAAATTTGGAAAAAGCAACTCAAGAAACCAAAACCATTCGGAACGTTCCTCAAAGGATTAGATTCTGCGCGAGAAACTGCGCAAAAAGTATCGCGGTTCCCAACTCTGGACAGCGGTGTTACTGGAGCAACTGGCGCCGTTCACGATCTCATTTTACAAGGCTTACTCGAAGGCGCTGGTAAGGCTGAACGCACCGCAACACAACGCCATGATTCAATTGATTCTGCAGCTGCTGCGTGGGCGTGGTTGCTTGCGGCAAACCGTTCAACCGGGCAAGAATGGCATTTTGAAATAAATGCGAGAGACCGAGGTGGAGCATGGTTAGGTGCAACAAAACAACTTTTGGACGTTGGGACGAGATTATTCAATTGTGAACAAGATGATGTGGACGGATTTCAAAGCGAATGGCTTGAAGCGTTCGCAGCCCTGAAAACAGTTACCGGTGAAGCGAATTAATCAATGCGGCATTGCAACCCATATGGCTACACCAACAAGCGATATTCCCAATGCTATGTTGAGGCGCTTACCGTTCTCTGGAGAAGTAAGCAATGTGCTCAAAATGGAGCCGAACATAGACCATGTGAGGACTGCAGGATAGCCCGCTCCAGCGTTGATTGCTACCAGTAAAGCCTTGCTCATGAATCCAGTACCAAACAATGTCCCCCACGTCGCCATAAGGACAAGAAAATGGACCCATGCTTTACCATTCACAAGTTGGAGCATTGCTCCAGTGTAGAACCCGAGACGTTCGGTTTCCAACGCCTCCCCTGCCGGTTTAACAGGGCTGCGAGCGAGTGTTATTCCGAGGTATGCAATGTATGCGGCGCCGACGTATGTTAGCGCTTCAAAAATAGCAATGTTGGACTCGATTGTTACCGTGGCATATCCCACTGCAATCCCGAGAGTTGACCAGCCGACCAGCATCCCAAGCGTGAGCGGTATAGTGGCTCGGAAGCCGTGCTGTGAGCCGTGAGCGGCACATAACATGTTATTCGGCCCAGGGGTAAAGCACATTGGCACAATAAAAACAAGCAATGCTACGAAAGCTGTTTCATCCATTGCAATACCGCCGTAAATCGCTTCAAAGGGTCGAAAGAGCGGTAGTGATATCGTTCCAGAGGTCTTCGAGATCTTCGATACCGATGCTCATACGAACGAAGCCTGGCACGAGTCCTGCAGCGTGACGTACCTCTTCAGGTATCATCATGTGACTGGAATTGAAAGGACATTCGATGAGTGATTCAACGCCACCAAGGCTCGTAGCCTCATAGATGATGTCAAGTCCACGCATGAACTTCAATGCAGCAGCATCTCCGCCTTTAACGACGAAGGCAACCATTCCCGAGCCACGAGGCATAACGCGCTGAGCGACTTCATAATCATCATGAGATTCAAGACCCGGATAGTTCACTTTCTCAATCAAAGGATGTGCTTCAAGGCGCTTGGAAATTTCCATAGCGTTCGCACTCAGCAGTGGCATACGAACATGGAGGGTTCGCATTCCTCGCTCAAGCAAGTAACAATTGTGTGGATCTGGACTTCCGCCAAAATGGATTTTACGAGCAAAAATTTGCGAGATGTGATCTTTACCGCCGACAACAGCGCCACCGATGATATCTGAATGCCCACCAAGATATTTCGTAGTTGAATGGATGACTAAATCTACGCCCATCGAGAGTGGTTGGCACGCCCAAGGGGATGCGAAAGTATTGTCAATTATGCACATGATATTGTGTCGCTGTGCAATATCGACCATCGCCGGGATATCACACACTTTGAGAACTGGATTTGTAAGAGTTTCAATATAGATAATTTTGGTGTTCGGTTGAATTGCAGCCTCGTAGGACGCAGGATCACGCATGTCTGCCATCGTGACTTCGATACCAAAACGAGGGAGTTCTTCGGTTAAGAGGCCGTATGTACCACCGTAAACATCCGGAGATGCAACAATGTGGTCGCCAGCGGAAAGAAATGCAAGTAGCGTTGTTGAAATCGCTGCCATGCCTGAAGCAAAAACTTCTGCGTCTTCGCCATCTTCTAAGGCGATTAGCTTCTGTGCTACTGCATCAGAATTAACGCTGGAAAGGCGGCCATAAAGAAGAGTGTGTTGTGCGCCTGCTGCCCATCCAGCATAGCGCTCATCCGTTAATTTGTATGTAGATGATTGAAAAATTGGAGTGTTAACTGCATCACCAATGTGGTTCGTTCCGCTGTGAACTGCCTTACTTCCGAATCCACTAAGATTGTCTTTTTTGCCGGCCGCCATAGTACCCCTCAAAGTTTGCGAAGTGTTGACTGCCATTTACTCTTCCTCATGGGCAGCCGTGAAAAGTTCAACAATGATATTGCCCATGAACAATGCTCCACCACCGACAAGAATCCATCCAGTCCATTGGTCTAAACCCAAACTTAGGCCGTAAATTGTAGCCCAAACCGGCTCAAGCGCGTAAATGATGGCTGCTTGAATTGGATTCAAGTATCGCTGATAGAGGTTGAGTAAAAGGAGGCAAAAGAATGAGCCGCCAACCCCTAAACATAGGACTTGCAAAAAGACCCCATCTTGGAAAATCAAACCCCATTGTTCAGCGGTCCTACCGCCTCCAAAAGCGAACAGAAGGAGGACTGATCCTGCAGCAATAACGACGAATGATGTGAGCGTGACTCCTATTGGGTCAATTTGTTGAGTGACCTTTTGCGTGTAAATAATATGGAGAGCGAAAAACACGGCACATACAACGGTGAGAATTTCGCCGACCCCCCATGTAAGATGGGGTGGTCCTTGGATGAACCCGGCTCCAAAAGTGGTCAGGAGAACTCCAAAAAGGAGGATCTTGGTTGGTTTCGACTTTGAGAACAGTATTGTAATGAGGGCCGTAAAAACGACGTAGAGAGATGTCAAGAAAGCTGATACTGAAGGAGAAATATCGTCGAGACCAATCATTTGTGTCACAAAACCAACCAGCATTATGCTGCCAAGGAGTAGACCTCCTTTCCATTGTTCAGATTCACGCAAAGCGGCTCTTGCTTTGGAGAAGGACAAAAACATGACAATTGCAGCGATGATGAACCGTGCTGCAACCAAAAGTGCAATGATCTGAAAACGACCTTGTGATTGTATTTCAGGCTCAAGTGTGTTGAGGGCTTGTTTCATCCAAATGAATGTGGCCCCCCACACAGAAGTCACGACGAGGAGTGCCAACAATGCCTTTCTACGCTCAGACGGAGGCAGGGCTTTGGCATCGAACGCTGTTGGCGCAATCGAAACCTGTTCCCCCATATCTAATGGCAGAAGTTCCGCCGAATGAGTATAACGGTAGAGATGGATGGTTTACAACCGCTTGAACGCTAAGACTCAAGGGGTGAATGCGGTGTGTGAACACCATGACGGCGAAAGGTGTGCAAGATGTGCGCTCGTGGGAGCAACCAATTGAGACTGGACAGATGCCAGAAAGTGGCGATGTATTCGATGCAATTGTCGTCGGCGGCGGACCTGGTGGTTCGTCTGCAGCCGGATATCTTGCTAAATCCGGCGCTAAAGTTCTGCTCATCGAGAAAGAAGTCTGGCCACGAGACAAGATTTGTGGAGATGCTGTTGGAGGAAAATCCCTCTCTCACGTTCAAGAACTTGGAGTGAAGGCAGATTTAGAGTCGACACCTCACTTTCGCGTAACAGGAATTATGTTCTCCTCCCCAAAAGGAAATTCGGTTCGAGTCCCCTTGCCTGAAGAAGACGTGCAGCGTTTAGAAGCAGGGTATGCATTGCCTCGAGCCCAGTTCGATTCGCTCTTATTCAACCGCTGCCAAAAGCTCGTTCGAGATGCTGGTGGTTCGGTTATCCAAGGTGGAGAAGTTCGCTCCGTCTTGTTCGATAATGGAAATGGCGGCGAAGATCCTGGCGAAGGCAGTGGAGATGCACGGCATGCCTCGGGACTTGTTGTCCGTATAGGTGGCCGAGGAGGCGAAGAACGAACGTTCCACTCTCGTGAGCTGGTCGGTGCCGGTGGGTACAGATGCCCTGTCGCACGCTCTGTAGTCGAATCGTCGTACGGTGAAGAAATGGTTGACAGAGACCACTACTGTGGTGGATACCGTGAATATTGGAGAAACGTCAAGGGTTGCGGAGAAAGTTCTGGAGATATTGAAATCCACTTTGTTGATACCGTAATTCCTGGTTATTTCTGGCTGTTCCCCGTTTCAGAAAATGTAGTCAACGTCGGAATCGGCATGGTGATGGGGTTGATGGATAAGCAGAAGAAGAAACTCAAAGCTCTTCAAGCAGATGTTATTGCTAACCATCCCATGTTCAAAGACCGATTTGCAGACGCTGAAATGGTACCTGGTTCTGCAAAAGGGTGGCAATTACCGTTTGGCTCTCCGCGCAAGAAGGCGGACCGTCAGCCTCGCCGTTCCAGTATGAACGGAATTCGATTGGTCGGAGATGCTGCATCCTTAGTTGACCCGTTCTCGGGAGAAGGGGTCGGGAACGCACTGGTCACAGGAGAAATGGCTGCTCGCCATATCCAAGAAAAATTACCGTTTATGGAATATCAAGATGAAGTTTGGAAGGTACTCGGCCCAGAATTGAAGAATTCTTTCCGAATGCAAAAATTAAGTCGCCGTTCATGGCTACTCAACTGGTTTGTTGGTAAGGCGGAAAAGAAGCCCGCTCTTCAAGAAATGATGACGGAAATGATTGCAAGTAAAGAGGCGCAAGAAAACCTTCATTCTCCTTGGTTCATGATGAAAACATTGCTCTTCTAGGTGATTAAATGGATGCGCAACTCAAAGAAATTGACGCTGTATTTCTTGACTTAGACGGAACGATTTATTTGGGCGGTGAACTCATTGAAGGGGCACTTGACTTCCTCGCTCGCTGCGATGAAAAGGGTGTGAAGCGATACTTTCTTTCCAATAATTCAAGCCGTTCAGTTAAGCAATATGTGAGAAAATTACAGGCGTTTGGAATACCTGCAGAAGAAGAGGATGTGCTGCTTTCAACGCACGACTTACTGTCATGGCTTAGCGCCAACAACATCACCAAAACATGGTTGATTGGAACCGAAGGCATGAGGGAAATGCTCGAAGAAAAAGGAATTGAAACGGAAAGCGAAGAGCCGCAATACGTTGTTCTCGGCTACGATACTGAAATTTCCTATAACAAAATATCTCAAGCCAGCATATTCATGCACGCTGGCGTACCGTTGGTTGCAAGCCATCCAGACATGGTATGTCCATCTCCTGACGGGGGATTGCCTGACGTTGGTGCCTACTTAGCAATGCTCAAAGTAACGACCGGTGTTGACCCAGAACACATCTCAGGAAAGCCGAACGCTGGCATGATTCTACATAAAATCGAAGCCCTGGGCCTCGACCCGGCTCGATGTGCCATGGTTGGCGATCGGCTGTATACTGACCTCGCTATGGCGACCCGAGCAGGTTGTGTAGGCGTCTTGGTTCTATCTGGAGAAGCGACCATGGACGATGTCAACGAGCTTGAGGAAGGGGCTGAACAGCAGCCAACTGTTATCGTCAAGAGCGTAGACGAACTGTTACGGTGATGTGATTTATGTCGTTTAAAGTCCGATGGAATTGGTGGCGTTCTCGCCGCTTGAAGCATCCACCGGATGACATACACCGTGCAGGTGAATTGGCAGAAATGCGATTGTGTAAACTCTCAAGAGCAGCCGGGCGAGATAACGGATGGAAAATCTACGAATCTGTACGGATTCCGGACCCCGATGGTGGCCGTCGAGAAATTGACATGGTTGTTATCGGAGGGAATACAATGCTGGTGGTCGAACAAAAGCACTGGGCCGGCTCATTTGTCATCACTGATGAGCATCATTTTGTTCAGAACAGAAACAACGGTACGCAGCACAACCACGACGGAGTAGCAGACCGAATCGCTCGTAAAGCAAGAATTCTCACCGCCCTTCACGACAAACGGCTGGAACCCCCTGCAGCATCGCATACCGAAGATCCGTTGGATGTTGATGTCATCGTTGCAATGACGCACCAACGGCTCGACTGGCCTGAAATCCCGGACGATTTAGCAGCAAAAATGGTCGATGAAGCGGGTTTCATCAAGATTTTGGAAACGACCGCACCGGGAGATATGAATCCAGACTTGGTCGAGACGCTCGAGGGATTCAACACTTGGGATGAAGTCCACTTGCATGGCGGCCTCATGCTCAAGGGAGATGTGTATGCGTTGGGCCTGAGTGAGCAATTGCGCTCATGGTTTGCAACCCGTAAAGAGAAAGTAGAAGCGACTGCGACGCATCAGCGGTCGTTATTTTCTCTCTTTTCAAACAACCCGAGTGAAGTTACACTGAAGACAGGTGGCAAGAACATCGTCGCAAAAATCCCCTATGATTTGAAACTCGAAATGCATGTTGTGGGGGAGAAATCTCCACGCAAAGTGGATTGGGCAAACATAACTCACATCAATGTATCAAAACCACCCGCTTCATGGGCGAAGAACATCTGACTTCGTCACGAGGTTTGATGAGGGTTGCTTTATCGGCAAAGAACATGGCGGAAGCATGGATTGAGGCGATAGGGCTTCTGGCTGGAGTCATTGGAATCATCGCGTGGATTCCGCAAATAATCCAAGTTTGGGTACACAAACGGCACGATGGGATTTCATTGGCTACCTTTGCCGTTGTTTCCTTCGCACTCGGACTATGGCTGCTCTACGGCATATTGGTGGACTCGTTTGCCATGATTGCTGCAAACATCATGACGCTTACTGTTATTGGCGCCGTCATTATCGGCGTCTACCGAGTTCGCAAAAGCGAAGCCGAGTCTCAGTTGTAAGATGCTTTCGTGGTCGAAATTATCACTGCACCAATCTTGTATGGGTCACCGTTCGATGCTGGTCGGCGATCTTCAAGGCGTCCCACCCAGCCGTCTTCGGGGACGGTTACTGGGATTCGGATTGATGCCCCGCGGTCTGAAACGCCGAATGAGAATTGATCAATCGATTGAGTCTCATGAAGGCCTGTAAGACGTTGGTCGTTGTATTCACCATAGACGTCCATGTGCTTCTTGATGTTCTTGCCAAATTCTTCACAAATCTTGGTGAAGAGTTCTTCGCCACCCTCATCACGCATTTTTCCATCAGAGAAGTTCGCGTGCATGCCGGAGCCGTTCCAGTCGCCCTTGACCGGTTTTGGATGATATTCAATGTAACATCCATAGCTTTCAGTAAGGCGGTCGAGAAGGTATCGTGCAACCCAAAGTTCATCACCAGCTTTCTTAGCGCCCTTGGCGAATATTTGGAATTCCCATTGACCACATGCTACTTCTTGGTTGATTCCTTCAAAGTTTATTCCAGCATCAAGGCAGAGATCAGCGTGTTCTTCGACTAAAGAACGTCCGTGAGTATTCCTACCACCAACTGAACAGTAGTACATTCCTTGAGGCCCTGGGAATCCACCAACTGGGAATCCAAGAGGAAGTTGGGTTTCTGTATCCATGATGAAATATTCTTGTTCAAATCCGAACCAGAAATCTTCATCGTCGTCTTCAATAGTAGCTCTGCCGTTGCTCGAGTGGGGTGTGCCATCAGCATTCATAACTTCGCACATGACCAAAAAACCGTTGAATCGCTGTGGGTCTGGATAGATAGCAACTGGTTTGAGAAGGCAGTCCGAGGAGTTTCCCTCTGCTTGTTTGGTTGACGAGCCGTCAAAGTTCCACATTGGGCACTCTTCGAGTGTTCCTGTGAAATCTTTCTTCACGAGCGTCTTACTTCGCATGTTTTGAGTTGGGAAATATCCGTCGAGCCAAATGTACTCTAGTTTTGCTTTATCCATCATGGGTATCACCCCGTTGCCTGCCGAGACGGTATATCAAACATACGCTCAATGTTTTCCGTTTTTTATTTGTCAAATGATATTCTATGCTTCAATATTTCACTCAAATGCACACTAAAATACATATAGAGCGCGTCGAGGTTTATTCATCTGTTCGCCGGTTTTATGGTTCTGTAGACATTTGAACAAGACGATGGTTCTTCCAAATTTAGAGGGTTTTGACTCCGCCGACCGGTGAACTCATGTCCTCGGGCAATCAGGGCAGGATAATGGAAATCCCAACGGGAGGTTATCTGCGTCAGTGGCGTAAGTCATTGGGCCTTACACAATCTATGTTGGCTGAACGCTCTGGACTCACGCAATCTGTAATAGCGAAAGTTGAGAATGAAGTCGTTGATCCAAGGGTTTCCACTTTACGAAAAATGGTTCGTGCGCTCAAAAGGGAAGAAAGCCCAGGTAAGGCGCACACTGTTGGAGACATTATGGTCAGCGAGATTACAACACTGGCTCAAACCGACACGGTCCAGTCCTCCATCGACAAGATGGTTACTGGCGGCATTAGCCATCTACCCGTATTGAATGCTGACGGTTCAGTCATAGGTTTGGTATCTGAATCGAGTCTGTTGAAAGAAAACGTATCGAAAAACGCTCTGGTCGAGGAAGTGATGAGAGTTGATTTTACATTGATTGATGCTGAGGTTTCCATTGGCGAAGCTCGGAGGTTGTTGGATGGTTCTGAACTCTTGTTAGTGAGTCAACGAGGTGAACTGGTCGGACTTGTCAGCAGAATCGATATGATTCGTGCACTAAGAAGAGATAGTTCTCAGGGCTAATTGTTGGCAGCATCTTCACCTTGAGGGGTGATGAGGACATTGCTTCCATCTCGCATGATGTGTGGAATGGAAAGGGTCCCGCCATTGACGGTGATTGGACAAGAGATGTCGAGAGAGCAGTTGATCTATTGGTTCAGGATTTAATCTTCATTCATTTTTTGGTCTGGGAAAGGTTCTTTGTTTAGCAATCGCATTTTCAACAACCAAAGATTATGCATGATATTCTGCCTGTGGAAGGTCAGTAGTAGACGAATGGAACTGCTCAACTTGTGGTTGGGTGATTCTGGCATTTTTGCTAATTTAGGTGTTGGTGAGATACGAAATGTTGCTATCTCTTTCTTTCCCATTTGATGGAATTGTAAATCATGCATGTCGAACATCTCCCCCCATCGCGCTATGGTCGCTTTTTCGATATCTCTTTGAGCGTCATCAAGGATTATTTGAGTGTTTTCGCTTATGTAATCGATTGCTTGTAAAAGTGTTGCCTCCCTAGAATAGAGAAAGCCAGGAGGTCCATCAATTAATACCAAATCGAAAGATTCCGGTGCATTTTTTCTAAGGTATGAGCCGGTTTTGTAAGAGATATAATGTCGTCCAAAAAGTTTTATTCTTCTCAGCGGCCCAAATCGAACGTGAATATTATCCGCTAGTTTGTTGACTCGAGAGGCAGTAATTTTTCGATATCTCCTACTATTTTCGTAGGAAATGACGTGAGCTTGTGATAATTGTTCGGACCAAAATTCTGTGGAAACTCCACTGCCGAATTCAAGAATGCTCGATACCTCATTATCATCGATGTATTCTTTTAGAAATTCTAAGGTTGTAAGATTAATCGAGGCCGGGTTGATTCGGTGCTCAAAATTATCTTTGATTTCTGTCATTCAAACGCCTCTTTGTTGTTGTATAGATTTACGATCGTCCGCAGCGGTTTCAATGAAGGAAACATATCTTCCATAGACTGTGCATTCAAGAACGACGGAAACTTGAGCCGTAACAGTGCTTCGTTGGTCTACGCCAAGATACATTTGTTCAACCGCGATGAGGTAGCCATCGGTGAAATCTTGTGGGCCAACATCGAGTTGGTCGTTGATAAGAATCAAGTCATCGTCTTGAGATGCTGCAAGAATCAATTTACCACTTGAGACGACTGAACGGTTTGTTAGGTCAACCATAGCAGCCTGTGACTGTGTAGTCAATTGAAACGCAACACTCGATGTATTACCAGCAGCCGGTGTTCCGATGACCTCCATAGGAGTGCCATATTGAACGGAGATGTTGTGGATGCGTAGAACGGATTTACCCAAAGCATCGACATATGCACCAAGGTCGATGGCACTTTGATTGAAGTTAGTGCTGTCAGTCAATACGCTTGCTCGGATGAAGAAAGAATCAGTCCTTGCCATATTCCTATCATGAAAGTAAAAGGTGTATAAGTGTAATTGGTTGGGGTCAGTAATAGAACATCAATATTGTTGTGTAGCTGTTACTCAGGATAACATCTTGGCCCCTGTATATCATATTCGAAGTGAGGGGTCTAGATAATCTCAACCTCTCGATTATCATTAACCAAAGACAGATACTTTGTAAGCCAAAGAAGCGGTGAAAAAATATATTGTTCGGTATTCGTTAAACCATGAAGAAAATGATAATGCTTCAATATTGCCGGATTTAGCAATCGCGGGCAGTTGTTTCAACGGTATTTTGGACAACCACATTGACATTGATTACAGATTCAGGCGTGCTGTATGGGCTTGTTAGCCGAATTGATTGGTTCGCGCCTTAAGCAAGGACCAGTGAACCTCACTGGTTGTTGGCAGCGTCTTCCCCTTGTGGCGTGATGAGCGTCATACTTCCGTCCCGGATAATCTGGTGTACAGTCAATGTCCCTCCATTTACAGTCACGGGGCAGAGGATGCCGCATGCTGGCGCCAAGTAATCCTCTCCTGTCTCGGTAAGAACGAGTCGGATACCGTGTCCTGCGGGGAGGATAGCGTCAATGGCTTGGAACTCCATCAGCATCGTTAGGCTTTGACCGGGGAGAACGGTTGTTGGATCGCTTCCTCCACGGTAATACCGTATGTCCATGGTAGCATGGCCAAGTCGGAGACCGGTCTCAGCATCCTGCATTTCCGCAAAAATTTGTCCGCCATCCATTGCTGCAGTCACGTCGAGGTGAAGTGTAAACAAACCTGCAAGATGGGCGTCTTGTTCTTCAAACAGTGCAGGGCAATCGAAGGTCACACCAGACAATCCTCCACCGCCAACACTTGCTCCTGCAACACGCTGACCCGTTTGAGAACAATCAGCCAAGGGTTGTGCAATGGGTTGTGCATCAAGTGGAGGCCAAGTTGATTCGATTCTCCATTCACCGTCGTTGCGCTGGATTTGTGCATGAAGTTCTGGCTTCTCACCAACCCCTTTAAGGTAATATTCGAACCATTCAAACAGGTCTTGAGCCCAGTCCCAGCGCGTCATGTTTTGAATGGCTTCTCCGCCGTAACCGCTGTCTTGCGCGTTGTGCTTTGACCATTGGTCTGGATAATTGTGCTCCCACTGCCCCAGCATTCCGCGGACTTCGAACCCACCGTCAACAAACATCTGATAACCAGGAAATACTTGGTGCGGATCGACGTTCCAATCTTGCATACCCTGTACCCAGTAAACGCTGCCGTTGTAATTTTGGAAGGCTTTTGTCAGATGTTCCCGTTCATCGTAATAGTTCGACATATACGGGTCAAGTTCGCCAGCGCCATAGGTCACAGGACCGGCAAAGAATCCCTCGATGATGTCCGGGCAAATGTTGTCAAAGTCGTCTTCGTTGTAATCGACGGTGCTGCTGAAATAATTCATGTGCATAACTTGACTTCGCGCTTCAGCACTGCCGTTTTTGTAGAGAAGCGGGTGAAGACCAGTTGTACCAGAAATCGGTACGATTGTTGCGAGATGTTCGCTGCCAAGTGCTGCGGCTTCCCATTGCGTAGCGCCTTCGTATGATTTGCCGTAAAGTCCGACTTTTCCATTGGACCAGTTTTGAGTTCCGAGCCATTCGACTGCTTGGTGAATACCCCATCCCTCGCCTTCACCCCGATAATCGAAACAACCGGACGATTCTTCCGTGCCGAAAACTGAAACTTGAGCAAAGGCGTAGCCATGTGGAATGTAGTTGTCGTAAATGAATTCACCACGTCCGGCACCAACAACATAGGTTGCGCCGGATTCATCTCCGGGTTGGCCGAAAGAAAAGTAAGGGCTTACTACAGCGATAACTGGGACTTTTTCACCGAGTTCGGTGTTTGAAGGCAACCAGTACGAGAGATGGATGTTGGAAGTAGCAGGGCCTGTCTCCCAAACATCAGAAGTATCGACCTCAAACGTTGCTTCCTGGACATCGAGAGCGGTGTAGGGTCCAGGCTCAAGGACGTAAGAATAACTGTCCGTCCAGTTCCAGTCCAGCGTATGCCGTTCCCATTCCGATGGGTAGCCAGCCGATGCTGATGTGTCGTCTTGTGACGAATCGCTACCAAAGCATCCCGAAAGTGGACCGAGAAGGACCAGCATAGACAGGAATACTGCGATTCGCATGGTTGTGCCAAGCAGGGGTTTGCCATCAATGTGATGCTTGATTGACGGTATCAATGAAGTGGTGGGCGCGCATCGCAAACCATGGTCGTCTTAGTTACCGGGGCTGCTGGGTTCATTGGCTCTCATGTTGTTCAACTCTTATTGTCTGAAGGTAACGATGTTCGGGCAACTGTTCGCAACCTTAAGAACGCTCAATTTCTTGAGTCGTTTACCCAAAATGAGCGTTCTTCTCTCGAAATTGTTCAAATGGATCTGCTAGAGCGCGAGTCTGTTCGCGCTGCAGTTGAGGGATGTAAAACGGTTATCCACTGCGCAGCAAGCCTAATGGTGGACGTTAAAGATCCTCAGCGAGATGTTGTAGACCCATCGGTAACGGGTACGCTAAACTTGTGTGAGGCCATACGTCTAAATGAGTCAATACATACCATCATCCACACATCCTCTGTTGCGGCTATTCGTCGGACGGAATACGAGAATGGTCAAACCTTTACTTCGAAAGATTGGTGCGACGATGCAACATTAAAATCGAACCCTTACGGTTTAGCAAAGGCTGAGGCGGAACAAAAAATGCGCGCATTTGTTGATGAATGTCATCATTCGGAAAGAAAAGTACGACTGGTTACTGTACATCCATCCATCGTTTTTGGGCCGGTCTTCCACAAACGCCACACCCGAGGTTCGATGGCTTATCTCAAACATTACACGGGAAAGTTGCCGTTTGTACTCAACGCTCATCTCAATTTCGTTGATGTCCGAGATGTTGCTCAAGCACACATTCACGCGATACAATATGGTGAAAATGGCGGACGTTATATTGTTCACAAAACAGGACTATGGATGAACGAATTGGGCGCAAAATTGAGAGACGTACTGCCTGAGCGAAAATGGCCAGTTACTCGGTTGCCGACCGTCTTTGCCTTACTTATGGCTGCATTCCACCCCAAGTTGACAGTACAACAGATTCGGTCATCCACCGGCCGGCATGTCAATTATGACATCCAGAACACCGAGGAGATGCTTAAGATGAAACTGCGTAACATCGATGAAACGCTCGAAGACTCGATGAAATCGCTCGAAGAATTAAGCCGTAAGGTATGAGTGACGAGACGCTCTGGAACTACCATGCAGGCAGAACATGTGTGGGGCCGTCGTTGGAGTGAAAACACACTGGCGATGGCTCGGAAATACATGGAAGTTGCATGCCGTAAACAGACCCTCGTTTGCCTAGCAGCAGATCGGAACACCATGGCTGGGTTGTTTGAATTAATTGAGACGGTTGGTTCTTCAATTGCAGCACTCAAAACGCATGTTGATCTGGTCGATGATTGGACAGTAGAGAGTTGGGGTAGATTCTGTAAAGCTGCACAAAAAGCTGATTTATTGATCTTCGAAGACCGTAAGTTTGCCGATATAGGCGGCATAAGTCGCAAACAGATGGCTGGAGTGTACAACATCCGGGCTTGGTCCGATCTGGTAACTGCGCACTTAATCTCTGGACCAGATATTGTTGACGGTTTACAAGCAGGATGGTCTGATGTTGGCCGAAATGGGGGCGTATTGTTGCTCGCACAGATGTCCAGCAGAGGTAATTTACTCAAACCAGAATACACATCACAAGTCGTCGCTAAAGGAAAAGCGCATGAAGGAGTGTTTGGATTCATCGGAAACGGCTCACGCCCAGATGAGCTTGCGTTACTTCGTGAAGCGGTTGGAGACGGGAAACTCATCTGGACTCCGGGTGTAAACCTGGCAGTCGGTGACGGCGAAATGGGACAAAGGTACGGGGACCCAAGGGAAGCCGTTCTTGCAGGCTCCGATTGTATCATTGTTGGTTCGGGAATTCACAAAGCAGAGAATCCTGCACAGCAAGCTCAAGCTTACGCGGAAGTCTCGTGGAACGCTTTAATTGAACGTAACAAGTGAGGTCATGTCATGGACGTTGTCTTGTGGTTTCTTGCTCTTGGAGCAAGTGGGGTCCCAATCTGGATTCTGTGGCGAGCTGGAAGAAAAGCCAAAATGTTAGATTTACGATTGGCTCAAAACGACAGTTCACTGCTCGTAGAAGATGGCGTAATAATAACTCAAATGAATGCAGTTCCACCGGGCACTCAAATCACCAAAAACGCCTACGTGGTTATGACGCCTGAGAACGGCCCTCAAATGTAATCCTGCAAGTAGCCCAAAGCGTAAGCGCCATACACTGCTGCGCCAGTAAGAGTAAGGAAAACGAGGAGCTTGAATACCCGGCGCTTTGGCTTTGCTTTAGCGAGCGTATCGATATCTGCAACAATGAGTTCAGGTAACGGTTCAATGCCTGCTACGGGAAGTGGGAGTTGGGGCATTCCCGGTAGCGCTGGAAGTGGCATGAGCCCGACATCCGGTTCTGGTTTAATGCGGTCTTCAGGGTAAAGTTGGTCGAGGTCTTCAAGACCCGGCGCGTCAGGAATTGGCCCGAGAATTTGATCCCAGAGTTCGCCAACAGCGGTCGATGACACCGGCTTTTCGAGCCACGCAACGGCGCCTGCAGAATGGCTTGCGTCTTCCGCCAACCGTGCATTGCGTCTTGATGCAATGAAAACAATGCGGCTTTCTCCCCCGTGTTCACGCATCTCTAACGCTGCGAGATGGCCATCGAGTGAAGGAATGTCGAGAGCTATTACAACCAATTCTGGGTCAAGGCGAATGTATTCATCGACTGCTTGGTCGCCGTCCTGGCATTCTTCGATATTGAAATCTCGAATCTTGAACACTTCACGCAACCGCATGAGTGACATCGGATTGTTGTCTACAAGAAGAACCGTTGGAGCGGTTTCTTCAGCAGTCTCCGTGACATAGGCCATGTGAATCAATCCGCTGAAGAGGTTATTGCACATCAAACAACCGCACAATTGAGGTCATTCTTCGCTGTCTTCTGGGGAAGAGAGGTCTTCAACAGGCCCAGATTGTGGGTTTGCGAATGCTTCCCGTATTGTCGCGGATTGGGCTGCGTCGCTCTCTGCTTGTCGACGGCGCGTTGGGGCTTTGAGAAACTGGAGTTGGAGTTCGCTGACGATTCCCTTCAGCATTCGTTCCTCTTGATCCGTCATATTCCCCTTAGTTTTTGATTGAAGCATCCGGAGTAAATCGATAGCCGCTTTCGCTTCACCGAGATTAAACATCATGTTTCCTTCTTGGTCTGGTAAGAGGCCCATGTGTAGAAGGGATGAGCGTTGAAACATGTGAATCAATTGGAAAAACTGTTCAGTCTCTTCATCTTTGAAAGTGCCCGCCATATCCTTGCCAGGGAGTTGAGGTCTAAGTCCTCATCGCTTGCATTCAATCGAACATCTGTTCGAGCAACCAATCAGGGTCGAATTGTTTCAAGTCGTGATAGCCTTGACCGACGCCTGCAAATACGATTGGTCGGCCGGTTGAGAAAGCAATTGAAAGGCCTGCGCCGCCCTTAGCATCCGTATCCACTTTGGTAAGAACAGCTCCATCAAACTTCATGATTTCTTGGAACATCCTTGCTTGTTCTACCGCATCATTACCAGCAAGTGAGTCGCCGACGAACAGCGTCAAGTGAGGGTCTGCGACACGGCGGACCTTGTTCAGTTCGTTCATGAGGTTGACCTTATTTTGCATTCGGCCGGCGGTATCAACAAGAACCACATCGATGTTTTTGGCCTTTGCAGATTCGATGGCGTCTCGAGCGATGGCAGCGGTGTCACCCCCTCTTTGGCTGGATATGCAACGAATTCCGAGGTTCTCGCAGTGGCTTTCCAGTTGCTGAATTGCACCGGCTCTGAACGTATCGCCTGCTGCGGCTACAACTGAGATGTTTTGGTCAAGTAGGCGTTGGGCAATTTTAGCTGCTGTCGTTGTTTTGCCTGTACCGTTCACACCAACCAGCATGACAACAACAGGCGTGTCACCTGCATCGATAAACGATTGAACACTGGCATCAAAATCCCAGTATCCTGCAGAAAGGATGTTGCGCAATGCACGCTTGAGTGCTGCTTCCAGTACTTTGGCTAGGTCTGCCCCCTTTCTTAGGCGGGCACCAATCAAATTGTCGCGTAGTGCTTGGGTAACTGCGGTGACTGCGTCACTGGAAATGTCGGATTCGAGTAACACCCACTCAAGTTCTTCAAGGAGATTGTCCAGAGCACCGCCAGCCTTGATGACTCGACCGCCTTCCGAAACAACACCGCCACCAAGTTCCACTTTGACTTTGGTTCCAGCCTCTGTCTCGATTTCAGCCTCTTTAACCGAGCCTTTTGGTGCACTTTGAACGCTGACGAGTTGCCGCCCTGTTGTCGTTCTCATGACCGAAAGGTCAACATTCGAACCTTTCGGACGAGCAACTTCGACTGCCCCTCGTTTTTTCAAATCTTTACGTTGCTTTGCGAGGCGTTTTTCGTCTGCACGGCGAATTTTGTCTAGGCGTTTTTTCTCTTTACGAGAGATTTCGATCGGTAGAGAGATTTCCTCTTCATCGTCGAAATCATCCCATTCATCTTCTTGTACTGAAGGTTTTGGAGTTTCATTGATTTCGTCGAGATCTTCCCATTCCTCGTCCTCGACTGAAGTGTTGAAACCCTCCGGCTCAGAATGCGGCGTCTCAAGAGGTTGCACAAGGCTTTCAGCGGCTACCAATGCTTCTTTGGCTTCCAGAGAGTCTTCTTCGGCAGATAACTCGTCGGTATCGACTTCTGAAGCAACCTCAGTTACGCGCTTCCTGAATCTGTCGAAAAGTCCCATCTCTTCCCCTCAGTCGTCCAGAGTTAATTCATTGCCAAAACGGCCACCGCGGCGCGATGAGCGTCGGGGTTTGTCTTCGGCCGGAGGTTGCGGGGAATCTGTTGTTGCAGGTTGGGGCGATGGTGTGGGTTGTGTTGGCTGGAGAGTTGCTGCCGCATCGTTGAATTCCTGCGCTAATTCTGTAATTTGGACTTCTAATTTTGTGGCTTGTTCACTCAAATCTTTATGCAAATGTGCGATTCCCTCTTTGCGTTCAATGGTCATTGAATGGGCTTCACTCCACGGTTTTTCTCCATAGACACCGCTCCCGAGGTCAACCAAGGCTGTACCTTCAGTTTCGTTTTCATGTTCGTAATGAAGCGTTACCCCTGACCCGATAGACAAGCGCGCGCCTGCTCGTCCGGTCTGAACGGATTGTTGCAGACTTTGAAGAATGCCTGAGGTAATGTCGTGTTCATCGATGATTGCAGTAATTTGGTTAATGCGTGAATGGAGATCGTCCAATTGCTTTCTATGCGCATCGATTGTGCGGGCCATCTTTTGTAACTCGCTGCGTTCAACCATGCGTCTCACGCAATCCGTAGAGGTGGTCCTTGAAGAACTACCCGAAGGTCACTCTTCTTCAGCAACCGTAGCAATTGCGCCACCGGCAGCAGCAATGTCTTCACGGAAGTAATCCATGATTCGTGGTTCAGTAGAAGTTCTTGGGTCAATCTCGGAAACGGATTTGATTTCGATAGAGCGGCGATTTGCCTTGTGACGGGAACCCATGATTGAGTATGTTCGGTGTTCTGCATCTGCAGCATCAGATGCTGGTAAATCCAAAGAAAATTCTTGGCGCATGCTGCCAAACGGGGCAATTCCTGAAACTCGGTAGGCCTTCATCAAAGTGGGCGACTCGCAAACCCGACTTAAACGCGCCGTCGCGTAGAATGTGAAGATTTCAACCACGAGATTGACAAAGTTTGACGGTTCAAGCCCAATTATGCGACCTGCTTTGTTCATCACAATGCTGTTGTTGCTACCTCTTGCTCAAGGCCTGAATACAACGATTCCTGTCCAGCCACAAGATGGAGCGGAATACGTTCTTGAAATTGCGAGCGGGGTATGGAGTCAGGAGCTCTGGGATTCCTTAGATTCAACGGGACATGTTCCGCTCCGCATGATCAGTCCAAGCCACATTCTCGTTTGGCGTTCTACAGATTTCACTCCGCTCGCCGAGATACATACTCAGGAGCCGCCACATACAGAATACAAGTTCGGTTTGGAACATGATGTTGAACTCGCAAAAATAGTGTTTGAGCCAAGACTTCCTGCTGATGCCGTGTCATCGCTTGTACGGAAGTTTCTCGCTTGGGGATTGAGTATTGAGTCAAACCCGCAGAAATATTCGATGCCTCTGCCGCATATCGAAATCGTCGATTGGAATGTCTTTGGCCAACAATCAGGAATAAAAGACGTCGATGGGGTACTGTGGGTCGAACCGGTGTTCTCTACTGAAGCAAGAAATGAGCTTTCAGGCTCTCTGCTTCAGCACGGTAAAACAACCGCAAATCCTGCTTGGGAACTGGGTCTTAGTGGGGATGGTATAGTTGTTGCAGCCGCCGACTCCGGTATCGATTACGATCACGCGTGTTTCCGAAACGCTACCTCTGCAACGGCGATTGGTTCGATCGGAACCGATGGTGTTGGCACACCTGGAGAAAACCATCGGAAAATCTTGGCTGTGAATCATTCCATTGATTCTGGAGATACGAACGGCCATTCTGATTACCGTCATGGCACTCATGTTGCAGGAACGCTTGCTTGCTACAATGTGTACGACATGCGCTCAGGCTCACAACCAAAAAATGGCTCGGCGCTGGCATATGAGAGTAAACTCGTTTTCCAAGACATTGTTTCCGCTGATGGTTGGGTTCCACCTGATGTGGATTCGTTGTTCGTCGAGGCGGGTATGAATGGGGCTGTCATTCATTCTAATTCTTGGGGGGATGCAACCACGGAATACACTGCTCGAACTGCTGACTTCGATGCTTGGGCATTAGAGATGCCATGGTCGATGACTTTTGTCGCACCTGGAAACAACGGCGCACAGTTGTTGGAACCGGCGAACGGAAGAAATGTAGTTGCTGTTGGCGCATCGATGAAGTCTCAGTCGCTGGCAGTTTGGCCATCGTCGTCTATCGGCCCAACCGAAGCAGGAACCAATGGCATCTTTGCTTTAGCTCCCGGCACTGCTATTCAATCGGCACGAGCTGATGGCATACCTGATTCATACAACGATGCACTGCGTTCTTCATCGGGAACGAGTATGTCCACTCCGGCCGCTGCTGGAACCGCTGCATTGATTCAACAGATGGTTGAGGATGGATGGATTTCCGGCAGCGAGAATCGTTCATCTGTTGAGGTTCAATCCCTGCGACCAGTGTGGGCTGATGAAACTCTCAACTCTACAAATTATCTACAACTGTCCGAAGGGTTTACTCCTTCTGGCTCATTGTTGAGGGCTTTACTTTCTCTATCTACAACTCAACTCTCCCAAGATGAAAGGAACGGTGGAAATGGCGGCTATGCTGTTCAAAACATATACGATGGTTGGGGGCAACTCAATCTCTCTGAACTCGTTGATTTTGAAGCGCTTGAAAACTCTCTTCACCAAGGGAATGCTTCGCCTGCAAGCAACCTTTGGATACATGATTCGTATCGTTTGGATGAGGGGTCGCCAAGTGAATGGCTTTCACAACGTCAAGGAAACAATGAGGCGCTCGAGAATTTGATATCTGCCCCATGGAACGGCACGGGTGCTAAAGGTCCGTTCCTTGCAACAGGCGAAGTGTGGACTGAACGATTTGAACCGAACGGTGAACGTTTGGAAGTGAGATTAGCCTGGCCAGCAGCACCCGAACCGCACCTGGTTGAAGACCTGCAACTTATCGTACGACTTTCAGACGGCACAGATGCAGTTGCAGGCTCGTACCAAAACGATGGTGATTCAACCCTGTACCTCTCCGATATTGTCGACTTCTCCAACACAACAACATTCCCCAACCGAAACGAGACCACGGTCGCGATAACCCTCTCCGAAGATGATTTGGATGGCATAGAATGGATTGATGTTGAAGTTCGTGCCCGATATGTAGCCCCAGGAAATTCTGTTCATTCCGTTGGAGTTGATGGAAACAGAATGGGTTTCGCACTAGCGATCGAAGGCGTTGTACGCGATTCACAAGCATGGAGCGATAGTGATGGGGACGGGGTCGTCAATATGGTTGACGAATGCCCGAACCAAAACGCACAGGGTTGGGACAGTGATCTCAATGGCTGTATTGACGACACTGATGGCGATTCTGTGAATGATCCGAACGACGATTGTCCCGAAATCAACTCTGGAAATTACGATACGGACGGCGACGGATGTATCGATGATTCCGATGGGGATGGGGTCCTCGATAACCTCGACCTCTGTTTGACAGAAGTCGCATCGGTGTTCTGGCCTGTAGACGCTAACGGGTGTAGGCCTGTTGATGTTCTGCCGGCTGTCGATTTCACTTTGTCTCCAGACAACGGAGGGATTTGGTACGATGAATTAGTGGTCGAATGGACGGTTTTTGACAATGATGGTGATTCATTCGATACTGGTGCTGCAATTCACGTGCTAAACAATTCAAGCGATGGGGGTTCATACTCGATTGCTCGTTGTACGAAAGTTAATGTTGAAAATGGTAATTTTTCATGCTCTTGGGAAATACCAAGAGACCTGCCCGTATGGGATATTCGTGGGCTTGACCTGCAAATTGAATTGTTTGTACAATCTCGAAACAACTCACCCGAAGCAAAACTCGATACCGTAATACTGCGAGATGATGCGATCTTCATCAGTCAATGGAACAACCCTTTACTTGACGGAGGAACGAACGGCAAAGATGTCCAAGCCGAAGGGGAAGCCTCACAAAACAGAGCGCTTCTTTGGGGCATCTTTGGCGTGATTGGAGGGTTTGTCCTCATGTACCAACTCGGATGGAATGTTCGAAGGGATGAGCGTGATAAAAAGGTTCGACCGGCATTTGATGTTGAGGACTATCAACACAGTAATGCTTTGATGGGTGAAAACGAGTGATAGCGTTACAATTTCATGTTAAAGCGCGTATAAACTGGCAACGCATTCAAAGGTGAACCTTGAAGGGTGGTGGCATCCTCGGCAACATATCCGCAATGCGGAAGGTGAAGAATATGAGTGACCGTCTATATGTTGGAATCGACCTGGGTACCTACCAATCTACAATTGCATCAAGCGCTGGAATCAGCCATACAATCGAAACAGTCGTCGGACGTCCAAAGGACCCGGTTGCACGAAACTTCCTCGGAAGAGATGTTTTGTTTGGTAACGATGCTCTGAAGAACAAGCTCGCATGTAACCTCTACCGCCCAATGGCTGCTGGTGTTGCTCAAGACGATGAAGCAAACCTCGCCGCTGCCAAGGCGTTTGTCTCCCACCTGTTGGAAACTGTAGACCCTGAAGAATTCGACGAAGTTTTTGGCGTCATCTGCTCACCAAGCCACGTTTCATTCACTGACAAATCAAACCTCGTTGCTACTCTTCGAGGTCAAGTAAATGCCATTATGGTCGTCACAGAACCGTTCGCAACCGCATTCGGTATTGGCGAAATCGCGAGTTCAATCGTTGTCGACATCGGTGCTGGAACAACAGACATCGCCCGTATCTACGGCACATTCCCAACCGATGAAGACCAAGTCACCATCCAAGAAGCGGGTGATTGGCTCGATAACGAGCTCATGGCCCTCATCCGAAAGAAGTACACAGGCGCTCAAGTCACCAAGGACATGGTCCGAAAGTGGAAGGAAGAAGTGTCCTATGTCGGCGCTGATGACCGTGAAGCAATGGTCGAACTTTCTGTTGAAGGTAAGAAACAAGTTGTCGACATTGGCGATTTGGTCAACAAGGCATGTGAACTCATTGTTCCAAAGATCGGAAACGCAATCAAGCGAATCGTTGCTGGCGCAGACCCTGAATACCAACCTATTCTCCGCAACAACATCATCCTTTCAGGCGGAGGTTCTCTCATCGAAGGTATCGCAGCCCGAATGGCAGACGAAATTTCGGACATCGGAGATGTTAATGTTTGGTGTGTTGACGACCCAATCAATGCTGTTGCTACAGGCGCTCTTCAACTCGCTGGTGAAATGCCAGACGATATGTTCACTGCAATCAATTGATTGCCGGGCATTGTGCAAGGGTGGAAAACCAGCCATCTAAGTCGCCTTTTGATGGCGAAAGTTCAAGTGTGGTTGTGCGGCGATAGTCGCTTGTATGACGCTCGACTCTTCCGGAACAAGTGGAATCAACCGTATCGGTGATGCAAGTGGAGATGAGCGGGCAGCGCTTGAAGGAATGCTCAAAGGATATCCTGTAGAGCAACTGGTTGAAGAAGTTCTCATCGCTTGGAATGAGCTTGCTGCTCGGAATGAAGAAATGGTGTCTGTGAAACAACGCTTGCGAGTTCTTGAGCTTGATTTAGCAGAGCGTGAAGACATGGTCGCACCTGAAGTAGCCCGTCTGGCTGAGACGGATTCTGCTCTCCAAGAAAGCGAAGCAAAAGTGATTCACCTTGAACGATTGTTGGGTGATGTCCGGGAAGAATTGGCTTCACAGCAATCTTCGCTGTCTCACGAAGAACGTGCTGCATCTGCGGTCGAAGTTGAACAATTGAGAACCCTTACAACTCAACAAGACGAAGTCATTGGTGAAATGGAGGGGCGAATCACCCAAATGGTCGAAGCACTCGAAAGAGCTGCTGATGCTGGGTTAACCTCGGTCACTGCAGAAGAAGTTCGTCGACTAAAAGCACAACTCGACACTGCTTTAGCCCAAAATGATGCGGAGCAAGCGGCGAACAAAGCCCTGGAAGAAGAGCGACAAAGATTACGAGACATTGCAGACCGTCTTCGTGGCTTACTTGATGCCCGTGACGGGCGTTTGGGAGAACTCGAGGAACAACTCGAGAGAGTCATGCAAGGACCACGCTCGGTTTCAGCAGAACACGACTATTTGGTTGAGCAAATCGATGAACTCAAGCGAAGACTGCTTGAGCGAAACCGGGAATATGACTCGTTGCGCCGACGTGAGCGTCGATTGCACAACGATGTCTTTGAACGGGATGAGCGGATTCAACAAATTACACTTACACTCACAGATATGGAAGCAGCTCTTCAAGACAGAACTGCTGAAATGCGTGAACTTGAGGGTCAGCATGAAACTATGGTGCACGAATTGGATTCGGTACGAAGAGGAGAAAGAACTCGTGAAGTCGTTGGTAGAGTCTTTGCTGACTCTCTATCGCTGGTACGTACACACGATGCCCGAGAAGCAAAGAGGGATGCTTACAGTAACGCACCCGACATGGAACGAAAACTCTCAACACCTGCTACCGAAGATATGGCAAAACTAGCCGATGGCGGTAGAGTTGCGCTTGAAGTGAGTGAGACTGCTATCGAACCTGGTATGGATGTCGAGGACGCTCGACCGCCTTCACCAGGCGGCTCTGGAGACCCTGTTGTCTTTGAGGATGAAGACTAAGCCTGCTGAATCGCATTTACTATTCCGCTGATCCGTTGACGCAGTTCTTCCAAATCGCTTGCATCCTCAGTGAGTGTGCCTGTGACAATCCAATCCGCTCCTGCCTTGGCTGCGAGAGTTGCTTGTTCAGGACTGCGTATTCCTCCACCTACAACTAACGTTAGACCTTCAACAGAACGTGCACTTTCAATCAATGCGGGATTGACTTGGGTATGCGCACCGCTTCCTGCTTCAAGATAGAGAAGTTTGAATCCGAACATTTGAGCTGTGAGGGCGTAAGCATGGGTCAAATCAGTATCCTCAGGTTGAATCAATTCAGCGTCTCCAACTTCTCCGACTCGGCCGCCTGGCGAACATACAAGATATCCTGTTGGAAGTGCTTCAACTCCAAACTTATCCAAATATGGAGCGCCGCGAACTTGTTCCCCGACAAGGAAGCGTCGAGTTTTCGAGTTCATCAGCATCATGAAAGTAATCGCATCGGCCGCCGGAGACAATGCGTGAGCCCCACCTGGGAACAAGACAACTGGAATATACCATTGGGATTCATCGGATTCTGGATCTTGGCTTGCAGCAAAGGCTCTCAACTCAAAAGCCTCTTGAATTGCCCTACAGGTTGAATGAACGACCTCGTCAGGCGTATCGGTAGAACCACCTACGAATATCATACTGCTGCCGCATTCAACGGCCACCATGGCCCGATTAGCAGCCGTATTCGCGTCCTGTTTGGCAGGGTCAATGAGCGTTACGTGGCGCGGTGATTGATTGGTTGAAGTCACATACTCCAGCGTGGTAGCATCGGCCTTTCTCATGTCATCCCCGAATCACCGTTCAACGGGCACAGCATAGGCGTTGCGCATCAAATGCGCTGAAAATGATGGGCATAGAGTTCTCATACCTCCTCGAAGTAGCGAAGTTGTGACGGAAGTTGGACCATTTCGACGCTTGCTTGGGCACATGGGTTCGCACAAGGGTACGATTCGCTTAGCATCGGCCTGTTCAATCACCAACAAAATTTGGGATCTTGCTCCACCTCTCCTCATCGGGTTGGCTGTTGATGTTGTGGTCCTCAAAGAAGAATCGTTTCTAGCTTCTTATGGTTTAGTGGATCCATGGCATCAACTTATCTTGCTCTCTGTTCTAACCTTCGCTATATGGGGTTTGGAATCGTTGTTCGAATACTTCTACGGAATACTGTGGAGAAATTTGGCGCAAACCGTTCAACACGAACTACGATTGGACACCTTCAATCATGTACAGAAGCAGGGAATGGGGTGGTTTGATGAGCGACAAAAAGGAGATATTTTAGCAATCCTTAACGATGATATCAATCAACTTGAACGTTTTTTGGATAAGGGAGCAAACGATTTGCTTCAAGTCAGTACGACTGTTCTCGTCGTTGGAGGGGTTTTTCTGTTCATATCTTGGCAAGTCGCTTTGTTTGCAGTACTACCAATACCAGTCATTCTTTGGGGGTCTTTCAAGTATCAAAGAAGCCTTGAACCGAGATATGCGGAAGTGAGAAAGTCTGCAGGAGCAATGAATGCATTGCTCGAGAACGATCTTTCGGGAATGTCAACAATTCAATCGTTTACCGCAGAAGAGAGAGAGATGAAGCGTGTAGAGGCGTTGAGTAACGATTACCGTGAGGCGAACAGAGAGGCTATCCGTCTTTCTGCTGCTTTTACTCCACTCATTAGGATGGCAATTCTTTGTGGATTCACTGCCACCTTGTTGTTAGGCGGATGGATGACGTTGGACAACACCCTCGCCGTTGGAGCATATTCAGTTCTTGTCTTCATGACCCAACGCCTCCTTTGGCCACTCACAAGACTCGGAGAAACTTTTGATTTGTATCAACGAGCAATGGCGAGTTCAACCCGAGTTCTCGATGTGTTAACTTCGCCAACAGAAGTTAAGCAGGGGGAATATTCACCGGATGAACAAACCATTGAACAATCCTCAATTGTTTTCTCGGATGTTGATTTCGCCTATCCTGGCCGAGAGCCGGTCTTTGAAAAAATGAATTTAGAACTCGTGCAGGGCCAAACTGTTGGTGTTGTCGGTTCAACCGGCGCTGGAAAAACAACACTGATTCGACTGCTGTTGAGATTTGCTGAACCGAACAACGGCTCGATATCATGGGCTGGAAAGACGCTGCCGGAATGGGATTTAGAACGGTTACGGTCATCAATGGCGCTCGTCGATCAGCACATCACCCTGTTCCCGACTACAATCTTAGAAAATATCCGTTACGGCAATCCGAACGCCGAAGATGAACAGGTCCTCGAAGCGGCTAAACTCGCCGAGGTCGTTGACTTCGTCGAAGAATTACCAGACCAATGGGCCACTCTGGTTGGCGAAGGCGGTCACAGGCTCTCTGGCGGGCAAAGACAACGGCTTGCTATTGCTAGGGCTGTCCTCAAAGATGCTCCGCTCCTTATCCTCGATGAAGCCACATCTGCAGTCGATAATGAGACCGAGGCGGCCTTACAGCGCTCCATTAACAAAATCACCCAAGGCCGAACTGCAGTCATCATTGCACACCGACTCTCAACTGTACGAAATGCAGACAGGATTCTTGTGGTCGAAAATGGCGGTATTCGCGAAGATGGGAGCCATGATGAACTCATAGAAATTGATGGGACTTATTCCAGAATGTGGGCAGTTCAAACTGGACAGAATAATTGACTGCGTCCGATTAAAGCCATTTTGTAAGAAAATGTGTCCTTTTACGGAGAATTACAGGCTATTATAAGTAGAATGATGACAGGGTAGTTTGAGAAATATGATTACAGAGAAGTTCTCTAAGACAACGAGCCTGCTTTTGATTGCCACTTTTGCCCTTGCCATGGCATCCACAGTTTCTGCTGCTGGTGTCGGAGAAATGGATGCAGAGACCGGATTGCCAGCCTTCCTATCTGATGGCGTTGATGACGGTTTGCAAACTTTGACCTTCTTCCTCTTCTTCGTAGGATACATCGCCATGGGCGCCGCTTTCGTGTTCTTCATGAGCGAGCGTAGCAACGTTGCCCCTCAGTACAGAACCACAATGACCATTTCTGCACTAATTGTTGGTATTGCTGCGTTCCACTACTATTACATGCGTGGCGTTTACGCTGACTTCGGTGAAGTCTCCGTAGAATACCGCTACATGGATTGGATCATTACCGTTCCATTGATGGCTCTTAAATTCCCTTCCCTCGTTGGCAAGGGCGCTATCACTGATGCAAAGTTTGCCGGACTCGGATTCACTGGAATCTGTTTCCTAGGCGCACTCATCATGATTGGATTCGGATATGCTGGTGAAGCTGGTTTGATGAACGAAATCCTCGCACTCCTCCTCGGTGGAATGGGCTGGGCAATGATTATTGTTGCAACTGGAACTCCTTGGTCCTCCGGACTCGGGGTTGACAACAGCAAGATTTCTGAAGAACTCATGTGGAGTGCAAACGCACTACGCTGGTTCATCGTCGTTGGCTGGATCATCTACCCACTCGGCTACCTCTTCAGCCCTGAAGTTGCATTGATTGATGTTGACAACGGCGCAGAATACATGGCTGTTGCATACAACATTGCAGACATCATCAACAAGATCGGTTTCGGTGTTGTTGCATGGATGGGTGCTAAGAAAGCAACTGAAGTACTTGCTGCTTCAGAGTGATTTTCGAATCGCCCGCAGTAGTTTCTCTGCACTCACCCCTGGACAATAACGCAGCCATAGGGTTGCGATAGGAATCCAGGCAACGGTGTACAGTAGCACTGCCACTGTCGACGTTTGTAATCCCCACTGGTGCGTGGCCTCAAGGTCACGCATCAGTGTTAGGGGCACAAAATGAACGAGGTAAATCGTCAAAGACAATTTGCCTGCACCGTTCAAGAATGAAAGTCCAAAACGCTGGACAAACAACCACAACAGTACAACTCCAGTAAGACCCGCAACCAGAAATGGAGGGTTGGCCGGAAAGAATGTGAGGGTTGCATCTGCTGTAGGGTGAGCCCAAAGTAGATCGTTCATTTGTGAATAAAGCAAAGTGGCTAAGCAGAACAATACGCCGAGAGCGGCTAAATAACATACACGTGATGTTGGATCTAAAGATTTGCCTTCTGTCGATGATTTTTGAGCAACTGTTGCTCCTAAAAGAGCGAAAAGAAACCATGGAAAGACTGGATAAGTGCCTGTGAAAAAGAGATTCGAGAGGACGGTTGACAACGATTCGTCTGAAATGTGATCCGACCAAACTCCTGTACCTTGAAGGTCTGGAATTGTCACCTGTAATGTGAATGTGATTCCTACCAACAACGATAAAGATCGTATATCTAACAAGTTCACTCGCTCGATAAACGGCGGAAGTACGAGAGTTAAGATGGCCATCAGCGATAGAATACCTGGTGTAAATGGATGGAACAAATGCGGCGAGGTTGTGTTGACTCCAACTTGTGCAATCAGAAGAAAAATGGTTTGAAAAAAGCGTTGTTTACCGGTCATCCGCCCTCTCGCAATACCCCATCCAAACAGAGTGACGAACAGAGGAGCTGCTAGACCGCCTAATCCTGAGACGACGTACGCCAATGGTGTCAGTTGAACTTGATTAAATGGATTCCAAGTGGCTGCTGCGTGCACCATCACCATGAGAAGTACTGCGAGTCCACGAAGTGAATCAATATGTGGAATACGCATTGTTTGTGACATTGTATCAGCGCTTCGACATGACGTATTCGATTGCATTGCGGAACATTTGCAGCCCTTCGCCTTCCCATTCGCCCAATACATCACTCGAAAGTGGGCCTGGTGCCGATCCTCTGGTGTGGTGAGGGTGCAACCATTTGGCATAGACTGCTTCAGGGTGAGGCATTAGACCGAAAACAAGTCCGGTAGAATCGCATACTCCTGCAACATTTCGCATACTCCCATTAGGGGAAATTGGGAATGGGAGGGGGTCATCCGTCACTCCTTGTCCTACCGGAGTTGATGGATCAACATAGCGAACTGCAAGTTGGTGGTTCGCCGACAATGCATCGAAGTCCGTTGACGATGGCATAACAAATTTCCCTTCCCCGTGGCGAACTGGGCAATCAATCCGCTGGATACCTTTGGTCCAAATGCATGGGCTGTCAGGATCAAATTCAAGTGTGACCCAACGGTCTTCATATCTGCCGGAATCGTTGAGCGTTAGACTCGCTCGCTGAACAAAATCTGGAAGTGGGTTGGAGGTGTTTGGGCCGGGTAAAAGGCCGGTTTTCACAAGAACTTGAAAGCCATTGCAAATGCCAATTATTGGTTTACCTGCTGCAACAAATGCATGAAGCTGTTCGCGAAGAGCGAAACGCATTCTGTTCCCCATTAAACGGCCACTACCAAGATGGTCGCCGAATGAGAAACCTCCCGGAACTGCGAGAATATCAAAATCGTCGAGAACTCGATTTCCTTGCACAAAATGGTTTAGGTGTATGCGTTCAGAATTACCTCCTACTAAATTGAAAACAGCAGCGGTTTCATGATCGCAATTGATTCCAAAACCGAACAACACGGCAACTCGAGGTGCTGACATTATGCTACACCCCCTGTCATATCCAAGGTATTCTGCCACGCATCAACCATCGCTGGAATCTTGAGTTTGATGAGTGGTTCATAACCATCGGAAATAATGAGTTCTTGAGAAGCAGTGACCGTTCCAAGGAATGTGAGGGGGTGGCCTGCCATCCATTCGATAAAATCGGCTTCATGCTCAGGTTGAACGCCTACGATAAATCGGCCAAGAGATTCGCCCCAAAGACGAGACCAAACACTTGATTCGCCCGTTCCGTCGATGTCTAATTCTGCTCCGATTCGCCCACCAATGCACATTTCAGCCGCTGCGACTGCTACGCCACCTTCAGAACAGTCGTGGGCCGTCTGAATTAGGCCGGCATGAATCGCTGTTGAGAGTGCGCGGTAAGTTTTGATGTTTTGTTCAGGATGAGGAAGGAGGGGGACTTGTCCGCCAATTCCTTCCGCCCGACCGTTTTCCTTCATCATAAAGGAAAGTTCAGATGCACCGAGTTCTTCCTTCGAAATGCCCACAAGGTAAACGCGTTCTCCAGCGCCTTTGAAGTCGCTTGTTGCAGTGAAACGTACATCTGGTTGATCACCAAATACCGAGTAAAGGAGCGTTGGGGGAATGGATATCTTGTTCTCTCCACTTCCATAGTCGTTTTTCATCGAATCTTTACCTGAAACGCAAGGAAGTCGGTAGGCACGGCATACGCGCTCAAGTTCCCTGTTTGCTCGTACAAGTTGTGCAAGTTTGAATCTGCCATCGGGGGTTTTCACAGATTCGATGGAGTCTGGCCAGCAGAAGTTGTCTAACCCAGCCATCTTGTCCACGTCAATACCGGCGCAAACTGCATTTCGAACTGCTTCGTCAATCGAAGCTGCGGCCATGGCACCAGCGTCTAAATCCGAATAACGCGGAGCGATACCGCACGAGATGACCAAACCATGCGGGTCGCCGTGCAGTGGTGCGATAACTCCGGCATCCCCCGGCCCGTCTCTTTCAACTCCTACGAACGGCTTGACTGCTGTTTGAGCAATGACTTCATGGTCGTACTGGCGAACCCATGACTCCTTGGATGCAATATTCGGTCGGGCAAGCATATCCAACAAAACCGGAGAGTGTCCTGCGTCGTCACCCAACACGATGTTTTCAGGATTGAAGATGGCTTGCTGGGGGGTGCGCCATTCGGATTCAAGTTGAAGTTGAGGAACGCCGTCATGAAGGAATTCAATAGGGAGGTATGCCACAGTGTCGGTGTCGTATTTGACGTGGAACATCCCGCTGCTGGTAAATGTTGCAACTGCAGTTGCTTCTACTTCGTGCAGTTTGGCCATCGATTCAAATGCCGCACAATCTGATGATTTAACTGCAATAGTCATCCTCTCTTGGCTTTCAGATACAAGAATTTCCCATGCCGATAGGCCCGGTTGTTTGAGGGGGACTTTGGCGAGGTCAATCTCACAACCGTTGGTGTATTCTGCCATCTCTCCAATGGATGAAGAAAGACCTCCAGCGCCGTTGTCTGTAATGCATGTAATCAGGCCAGCGTCGCGTGCTTCGAGGACCATGTCAAGCATTTTCTTTTGTGTAATAGGATCGCCAATTTGAACTGCGCTGGAAGGTGATTCTTCAGTAAGTTCAAGCGATGAAAAAGTCGCACCATGAATCCCATCATAACCAACCCTCCCGCCAACCATGTACACGATGTCGCCAGATGTTGGAGTCTTGATGTGGGATTCACGGCCGTCAGGAAGAACGCGTGGCATGATTCCGACTGTACCGCAATAAACGAGAGGTTTGCCAATGTAACGGTCATCAAAGACGATGGCCCCATTCACAGTGGGAATGCCTGATTCATTTCCACCGACACGTACGCCCGCATGCACTCCACGAAGAACTCGCGAAGGGTGGAAGAGGTTGTCGGGTAATTCACCTTCCCAATTCGGAGGTCCGAAGCAGAATACATCGGTATTGGCGATTGGTCGAGCGCCGAGGCCCGTACCCAAAATATCGCGGTTCACTCCGACAATGCCCGTCATAGCGCCCCCGTATGGATCAAGTGCTGAAGGAGAATTGTGGGTCTCTGCTTTCATACAAACGCTCCAGTTTTCATCCCAAGCAATGACGCCGGAGTTATCATGGAACACAGATAGGAGCCAATCGACTTCTTTTTGCATATCGTGAGTTGGTTTCATGATATGTGTTTTGAATATTGAATCAATAACGCTGTCTTCGCCTGTTTCAGTATCCACGTGATGGATTTTTGATGCAAAAATCTTGTGTTTACAATGCTCACTCCAAGTTTGTGCTAGGCACTCAAGTTCGACATCTGTCGGGGCGTTACCGACTATTCCGACTGCTGCACGAGACGCTTGAATCTCCGCATCTCGATAATGTCTCTGAATCGTTTGCATCTCCTCAAGGTTGAGTGCAAGAAGGCCAGATTCTGATAAAGCAATAAGTTCCTCATCTGGAATTTCTAGGTTCATTGCTTGAGGAGGAGTTCGGGTCTGGGGGGGTTTTTCTGGATAATCGATGGCGGGCCATTGTGCTTGAGCGCATGCTTCGCCGTCCGCAATCTCTGCTCGTTGGATGAGGTTGTTGTGCAGTGTTGTTGCGAGCCACTCGGCAGTTACTTCGCTCGGGAGCCCGTAGAAAATATAGGTTTGATATGTTGAAATTGATGCGTCTTCCAGCGATTCATCCTGAGTGAAAATAGTTCTGAAACCATCGTATGCGGCACTGCCAGGGTTATCCGTTACGCCGGGTTTGAAACCAACAGTAATTGCGGCATCAGGAGCTATTGGGAAATGTAGAGGAGATGTTAGAAAGAGGGTGTCTGTGACTGCGTCTTCAATAATTGGGTCTGAGAACAAGTCGTTGACGCGTTCCGATATATCAGAGGATGGAACTGAAGATTTGATGAGAAATCCGGTTATTGAGCGTACTTCTGAAACATCAATTCCGTGGTCGGCCATGAGTTGGCGCCGGACTACGTCGCCGCGGACATCGCGCATTCCAGTACCTTGTTTTGGCGTTACTTCTACACGCGTTATTGCCATTGAGTTACACCCGCCCCCGTAGGGGGCGTAGAGAATGCCGTAGACTACGCTCTTTGAACAATACGGAGAAATCAATTGAGGAGTTTCGCCAGATATTGGCCTGTAAAACTGCCCTCATGGGCTGCTATATCTTCTGGTGTGCCTTTGGCGAGGATGGTTCCTCCACGCTCTCCACCTTCAGGGCCAAGGTCAAGAACCCAATCAGCGGATTTGACTACATCCAGATGATGTTCGATAACGATGACACTGTGGCCCTTTTCTCGGAGTTCAAGAAGGACGTTAATGAGCAGTTCCACATCCGAGAACGATAGGCCTGTCGTCGGTTCATCGAGAATGTAGACGGTATGTTTGTTCGGTGGGCGTCTTAATTCGCTGGCTAGTTTAACTCGTTGAGCTTCACCGCCAGAAAGTGTTGTAGCAGGTTGACCGAGACGGACATAGGAAAGGCCGACTGCGCGTAGTGTATCGAGTGTGCGGAAGATCTTACGGTGATTCTCAAAGAAAACAACGGCTTCACCTATTGGCATCTGTAGAATCTCGTTGATGTTCTTTCCTTTCCAAGTGACTTCCAAGCACTCGCGAGTGTATCGCAATCCTTGACAGATGTCGCATGTGATCCAAACATCCGGTAGGAAATTCATTTCCAACTTGATTGAGCCCGCACCTTTGCACGATTCGCATCGGCCACCTTTCACGTTGAAACTGAAGTGGCCTGGTTTGTAGCCGCGCTCTTTTGCAAGCGTCGTTTTCGAGAAAAGTATGCGGATTTCATCGAACACTTTGGTGTACGTCGCGGGATTTGAACGCGGGGTTCTACCGATTGGAGATTGGTCGATGATAATGGCTTTATCGACATGTTCCAAGCCTTTCAATGATTTGTGCTTCCCAGCAACACCGTCGGAATTGTGGAGATGCCGTTGAAGTGCTGGAGCAAGAATTCCCGAAACCAGTGACGACTTACCTGAACCAGACACACCCGTTACGGCCGTCATGCAACCGATTGGAAATTTGGCATTGATGGATTGTAGGTTGTTGTGCTGGGCTCCTTTAATTTCAATCCATTTCTTGGTGGGCTTCCTTCTGTTCTTTGGAACTTCGATGACGCGCTCGCCACTCAAGAAAGCCCCAGTTACGGATTCTTTGTTTTTCATGGCAACCTCGGGAGGGCCGTTTGCTACAATCATCCCACCTTCAAGTCCAGCACCTGGGCCAAGGTCGCACAACCAATCGGCTTGCCGTAATGTATCTTCATCGTGTTCGACAACGATGAGGGTGTTCCCTAAGTCGCTCAATTCTCGGAGTGTTGCGAGAAGTCGCGCATTGTCTCTTTGATGAAGGCCAATTGAAGGTTCATCGAGTACATACATGACTCCAGTGAGGCGGCTTCCAATCTGGGTTGCCAAACGAATTCGTTGACTTTCTCCGCCAGAAAGGGTGTTGGCTTTTCGATCTAAAGTGAGGTAATCAAGGCCAACGCTGTCAAGGAAACCAAGTCGGTTTTCGATTTCTTTCAGTATGTCCTTCCCAATAAACAAACTGCGCTCGTCAAGCGTTTCAAGAACGTCAGCAAAACTCTCAGGGGCGCCGTCTCCATCAGGATGCCAAGCACGAACAAGTGCAAGAGAGTCGTGAACTGAGCAGCGGCTCACTTCAGGAAGGCGAATGCCTCCAACAGAAACATACCGCGCTGCAGCATTGAGTTTTTCACCACCGCATGAAGAACAATCAAGGTCGGTCATACAACTTACAAGGCGACTACGCGTGCGTTCTGAAGTGGTTTCCGTGTATGTTTTTTGCAAGCGTGCTATGATGCCTTCCCATGGGCGATTCATCTTGTAGACAGAGCCGTTATCTGATTCAAAATGGAAGTTGATAACAGTAGAGCCCGAGCCGTTCAAGAGAATGTCTTTATCATCGTCATCAAGTAATTCAAAAGGGGTGTTACGTGATATGCCGTAATGTTGGCAAACTTGTTCGAGCAGTCGGCGATACCATGACGGTGACATGGATTGGCGCCATGGGCGAACACATCCATTCGAAACAGTTAGTGTGCCGTCAACGATAAGCTCGATGTTGAATTGCCGTTCTACACCCAATCCTTGACAGACTCCGCAGGCACCAAGTGGAGAGTTGAAAGAGAAGACGCGAGGAGATAATTCGGGCATGAAAGCCCCGTGGTCTGGACAAGCAAAGTCTTCAGACCATGCGATTGTTTCTCCTTGTTTTGTAAAATGGGAACGTGTGCCCTCTGAGAGAGTCGCATCTTCCAATGGTGCTTCGAGGCTTTCAATGGCAACTGTTCCGCCACCAATTTTCAATGCACCTTCAACGGATTCTGTGAGACGCTGTCGGCGTTCGCGAGTGCATCGCAAACGGTCGATTCGAACATCAATATCGTGCCGGAAGTTCTTATCAAGTTCAGGGGGGTTTTCAAATCCGACTTCATGACCGTTTACCTTGCCATGCAAATATCCTTGTTCGACGAGTTGTCGAAACAAATCTTGGTGTGTTCCCTTGCGAGCCCTCACCGCTGGAGACCACAAGACGATGGCGTGACCTTCCATGTGCCATACGATATCATCGACAATCTCCTGGACGGTTCTTCGAGCTACTTCCCTCCCACATGTGGGGCAGTGCGGCTTTCCAATACGAGCCCATAGCAGCCTCAAGTAATCTTGAATCTCTGTAACTGTGGCAACAGTAGAACGTGGATTGTGAGAGCCTTGCTTTTGGTCGATGGAGATGGCCGGAGATAGGCCTTCAATACCGTCGCAGTCTGCTTTCTTCATCTGCCCAATAAATTGACGAGCGTATGAGGAGAGGCTTTCTACATAGCGGCGTTGGCCCTCTGCATACAGTGTATCGAAGGCGAGGCTGGACTTACCAGAGCCCGACACTCCTGAAATAACTACAAATTGCCCCCTTGGGAGTTTGACGGTAACATCTTGCAGATTGTGTGTGCGCGCCCCACGAACCTCAATCCAACCTTCATCACCTGGTTGACTCATGGACTCGCCTCATACTTAACGGACAGTCAACGGTTCTTCAAGTCGTGCTTTTCAACAGCAAATCGGTGCATGATTGATTTCATGCTGATCTGCGATGTTTGATTGATGTAATTTTACTCTGAAATTGAATAAATTCAATCTCAAGCAGGATGGAAGCCGCGAGGAATTGGTACTTCGAATCGTACCGGTTCATCGCTTTCAGGGTGAAGAAATTCAAGAGCGGATGCGTGTAAACAAACGCGATTTAATGGATTTGTTTCAGCACCATGTAATTCATCTCCAACGACTGGACAGCCCAGTGACCTCATTGCCATACGAATCTGGTGACGCCTTCCTGTCTCAATACTGACTTGAAGTAGGGAGATGGAATTATCAGTCTCAGTAACACTCCAATGAGTAATGGCTTCTTTAGCGCCGTGAAAGCTCGACTTAACTCGCTTAACATGGAGTTGTTTATCTTCAACGAGCCATTCTCTGGTCGAACCGGAAATGTTTTTCGGTCGACCTTCAACAAGCGCATGATACGTACGGTGAACGGCTCGCTGAGCAAATTGGAGTTGGATGTATTCCTTGTGCCGCTCATGCCGTGCAAAAACCATAACTCCGGAAGTGTCGCGGTCCAGTCGATGAACGATATGACACCAGTTCCGTTCATCTTCGAGCCTCACATAGTCAACACATCGTGAGTGGAGTGTATCGACTTCGAGTTTATTGGTGGCAATAGAGAGAAGCCCAGCTGGCTTTTCTACGACAAGAATTGCATCGTCTTCCCAGATGACGTTGAGATTGATTCGTTTGTGTTTAGGTACTGGGGGTGGGGTGATTTCTTGGGCTTTGACTCGGCTTAGAATTTCTATCTGAACATCTTTCCCAACCTGAAACTTGGCTTTATGTTGAATTGTTCCATCAACTTGAATTCGGCCTTCAGTAAGCATCTTACGCAGTTTGGCCCGAGAGGTTTCTTTCATGAATTCCGATAGGGCATCGAGAAGTGTCTGTTCCTGAGAGGATGTAAATTTCATGTGTTCACCTACAATAAGAGTGCGTCGCACCACGTGTCTTTTTCACCGGAGTGGCCTGGTTCAAGTAACGTTAAACCATCAGCTAAAACCAAACTGTTGAGATTGCCGGAGCCCTGATATCCGGTTGAATATGCGAGTAGGTTTTCCCCTGATGTATCAATAACTATTCGTCGAAGAATAAGATCTGTGGGTGAAGTTTTGAACGGTTCTGCTAACTGCACTCGGACACGCTTTTCTTCTAAACCACCACCCGAAGTCGATGCCCGTAAGTACGGCGCAACAAGCACTCTGAAAACAACATGGCTACTGACTGGGTTTCCTGGAAGTCCAAAGATTGGCGTGTCATTCCATGCTCCAAAGAGGGGTGGTGATCCTGGCCTAACTTTAATTCGCCAAAAATCAATTTCACCCTCATCTTCCATTATTTTCCTAACAAAGTCTCTATCACCCATTGAAACTCCGCCCGAGGTAATTATTAGGTCGCATTTTGTTGCTGCAGCATCGAGTGTTTCTCTCAATTTATCTAAATTATCAACCACTGAAGAAAATCTTACTGGCTCGTGCCCGAGCCACTTGACAAGACCTGATAGGCCGAAAGTATTGGATTCATAGATTTCGCCTTTCTGTAAAACTTCACCTGGCAATCTCAATTCATCACCGGTAGAAATTATTGCTACTTTGAGTGGTTTGAAGACTTTGATTTTATTATGCCCCATAGCGGCACAGAGTGAAGTTTTCTCAGGTGTCAAAAGTGTCCCGGTTTTGAGCAATATTTCGTTTTCTGTGAAATTCTCACCTTTTTTACGAATAAAATGAGGTTTGGATTCATGGTTTAAGGTAACGGTTTCGTTCTCTTCATCTACTTCGCAAGCCTCAATTGGAATGATTGAATCTGCTCCTTCTGGTATTGGTGCGCCAGTCATTATTCGAGCAGCTTCTCCACTGACAATCGAATTATCAAATTTATTTCCGGCAGTTATGGTATTGGAAATTTTAAATTTATTTGGAGGATTTTTAGATTCTATATAGTTAACAGCAAATCCATCCATTGCAGAATTGTCAAAAGGTGGATCATTCGTTCGTGCCGAAAGTGACTCTGAAAGTATCCTATGGAAGGCTTCGTCGATAGAGATGACTTCGCTGTCAGGAGATAATCTCCTTTTGAGAGTGATTTCTATCGCCTCTTCGAGTGGGATGAAATAAGGAGTTCCGCTGCCCATGAAAGTCCTAAAAAGAGATTTACTTTCATGTTATGGGACATATTATCGGTTGCTATGGAGTTTGAGTTCGTAATTCTATTATTCGGGCTTTTTTGTGTGGCTGTGCTGTATTCGAGTGTCGGTCATGGTGGCGCATCTGGATATTTAGCAGTGTTATCTATGACGTCGTATGGATTGATGGAAAGTTTATGGCTAAAACAACATTCATGGATACTTAATTTGGTCGTTGCTGGAATTGCTTTTTTTTATTACCAACGAAATGGTTTCCATAATTTAAAATTAACAATGCCTTTCATTGTTGCAAGTATTCCTATGGCTTTTATTGGGGGGTATATCTCAATAGATGATTTGTATTATGATATACTGTTGTCGCTTGTGTTGTTTTGGGCGTCTTGGAAATTGTTATCCAAAACCAAAATAAATACAAAAACTGAAGATTTGACGTTTAAGAAAGCGATGCCTTGGGGTGGAGCAATTGGTTTTTTCAGTGGAATTATAGGTGTTGGTGGAGGTATTTTCCTATCTCCGATATTGTTACTGAAGGGATGGGCGACTCCAAAAACAGCAGCTGCAACATCGGCTCTGTTCATTTGGGTTAACTCGCTTGCGGGTTTGATAGGGGCTAACGTTTCAGGTGAATTGATGATCGATTGGGGTGTTTTGACATATTTTGTATCTGTTGTTTTGGTTGGTGGGCTCATAGGTTCTAATT
>JABIWF010000030.1 GCA_018701175.1 Methanobacteriota archaeon | reverse complement strand
TCCGAATCCTTTTGCAAAGGACTATGTGTTGAACTCCAGTATTAGAACCATGAATCTTGATGGCTTTGCACGCCCAACAATGCAGGTGAATCTTTGGGCCTCACTTGGCTATGGGGTATTCCTCTTGGCAGCACCAGACATGTTTTGCGAACTACTCAAAGCAGAAGCCGTCAACACTTCTTGGTTGCGGACAATAGGGGCAGCTCTGCTTGGAACCAATGTGGTTGGAAGCTGGTTATGGCTCAAGAGTCCATCTTTGGACATGGGGCGTGTTCAAACAATAACCGCAGGACTTGAAGCGTTTGCGATGGCGCTTTCGCTCTACTTGGACGAGTTCACTGCGGAGAATATTTGGATGGTTCAAGCATCTGTTGTTTTGGCTTTCATTGTAACCATCGGGTTATACTCATCATCATTGAGTACATATTATGTTTCAGAAGGTTAGAGAGGATTTCTCTTCTTCGGAGTGCTAATTTCACCTGCTTTGCAATGGGTAACGATGTATATGGCCCATTGCAAACCCATGTGGATCTAGACCGCAAACCATGGGGAACTCTCGCATGTTCCGTCGTGATAGAATACTCCATCGTAATAACTCGCAGTAAATCTGATTTCTTCGCAACCTGAATCGCAAAAGCCATCTGGGCTCGTGAATGTCACCGTGCTCGACCATGAATCACCGTTACCTGAGTCACCAGTTACGGTCCAAGAAGGACCAGTATCCTCACCTCGAATGGAAGTGGTCTGGCCGTTATGTTGAATCTGCAATGTTATCCAAATTGTTTGCTCTTGCTCTAAGGACTCGTTCTCTCGTATGAAACCCGATGCCCCTTCTACATTCTTGACAACTACGCTGAGTTGATTTGTTGCGGCATCAAGAGTAATGGAATCAATTGAATAATCTCCTGCATGCATTTCATCATAGCCTTCTCCACAACCGGTTAAAGAGGTGCCAAGGCAGCCAGCAAGAAAAAACAGGACGGATATCAAAGACAAAACTCGTTGCATGACCCAATCTTGTTGAACACACACATGAACCCATCGACGATTTAAAACAAAGGATGTTGAACAACCAATCGACGGTTTGAAAACTCAGATGTACTTGCTCTCGGGTTGCAGTTCAGTCATTACGACGACAATGACACCAACTGACTCAATTCTTCTGATGACGGCACGTTCACTCCGCGCAAACGTATTTCCTTACTGGCATGGTTAATCAAGAACCAGTGGACTGCAGAATCGTTTGGAATGTCCAAACTGTCTCGGAAAGCCTTCTTGTCAAGGTATACGGTGATTGTCCTTTGGCGTACATCACGGTCTCGAATAACAGCGCGCATGATGGCATCAAGGCGCATTTGGCGAAATCGTGTCGAGCGTTGAATCACTGGTATCTCGATGATGGTATGGCTTTCTCCAAGGCCGTTTGCCTCAAAGGCAGCAATCACCTCATCGACAACACGCTGTTGCCATTGTTCGAACGCCGCAATAACAAGAAGGGGCTCGTTGTTGTAATCGTCCGGAATTGTTACCGATTTTTTATTCAGATTCCTTCCAGTTACAGATGGGAATATTTCTGCCATTGCAAAACCTCGCTGGGAGAAACAGTCAACGGTTTTTCAAATAGTCAGCGCCGTACCAAGTCCATTGTTCCATGGTCCAACCGGCCGGAAGGCCTTCGGGGGGAAGGGGGGGTGCAGCAGGAGACTCGACTGGCGCATTCAATGCTGGCAGTGGCTGAATTGGCAGCGGAAGTGGTTGACCTACCGGAGAACGGCGGCGATTCATTGCCAACAAGCCAACGAGCAACAACGTAACAACCACCAGTGACGCTACAATCAGCGGCGTAGAGAAAGAGGTTGAATCACTTGCCAGGTACCGAGTAGAATCCATTGGGTAGGAATCGGCCTGGTCCGACCAACCATCAGCATCACTGTCGAGGCAGCCAAGCCGGTCGAGCGTCGAAGTACCGGACACCTCAAGACAATCGTCAGAGAACTCTGTACCGGTTTGGTCAGCGTATCCATCACCGTCAGCATCCGACCAGAGCAGGACATTTTCGGGGAATTGGTCAAGGTAATCGTCCCAGCCATCGCCGTCAGCGTCTGGACAGCCCAGTCGAGTTTCCGATGAAAGGCCAAACAAACCAGGGCAGTCATCTGCAGCGTTTCC
>JABIWF010000069.1 GCA_018701175.1 Methanobacteriota archaeon | reverse complement strand
CCTACCGTTCCAATAATCCTCTATCTCATCGCATGGTGGGAAGCCTACCATGTTTTGCAAGACAAAGAACTCAAGCCTTCGACAAAGATCTCTGATTTTGCCTCTGAAATTTCTTCACGCTACTCAATGGTTACCGAGAAAACAGGCAAGGCATGGCGTACACTAACTGAGGCTATTGACTCAAAAATTGGCTTCATTGCTGTTCATGCACAAAGTTTGACGCAGACGACAACCAGCAAACTCTCTGAAACATATGTGGAGAGAAGAACCTCAGTTCTCGAGAAATTACGAATGCCCTATGGACGCGAGAGTGAAAACGGCTCATGGTTGCTGTTTGCCGTTCTCGCAGTTGTAATGGCAGCTCTTATTTTCTGGCTTCCAGTCGCTGATTCAGGCCAGGCTAAATTCGTCAAGACATTGCAATTATCAAACGTCATGGTCACATTCGCTATTTTTGCCATTCTAGCGCTTTCTTTGAACCTTCAAACAGGTATCACAGGACAGTTGAATTTCGGTGTCATCTTCTTTGCCTCAATTGGTGCCATTGTTGTTGGTATCCTCACGGCACCCAAAGAATTGCATGGATACGATTGGCCAATCGTCTATGCCGTTCTCTTCTCTATGGTTATCGGTGCCATTGCGGGGTGGTTCCTTGCGTATCCCACAGCACGACTGCGAAGTGATTATTTTGCCATTATCACCATTTCACTTGGTGAAATCGTTCGTGTTCTGCTCAGTGGAGAACCACTTCTCCGGGCTGGTTCATGGGGAAGTGCAGTCGGTATTTCACAGTACAAACTCCCGTTGAAAGATCGCTGGTTTTGTGGTTCAACGCCCCCACTCGATGCAAACAATGTTCCTCTCTCGGCGAATGAATGCGCACGCGCTGAAGGAGTCGACAGCATGGCCGTGACGGTTGGAGAATGGCTCAGTCTTGGGCAACCTGCACCGTATATGTTTGTCTTAGCAGTCATTGGAATTCTTGGATTAATCCTAACATGGTGGCTACTCAATACTGTTCTTGCCTCTCCATGGGGGCGCATTCTGCGTGCCATTCGTGAAGATGAAGAAGTAGCGCAGCACCACGGTCACGATGTGTTGCGACATAAGGCGGCAAGCCTTGCACTTGGCGCTTCAATTGCTGCCTTCGCTGGCGCACTCTGGGCATGGAAACTATCCGGTTTCCAACCTTCCTTCATGTCACCTGCAAAGACAACCTTCCTTGTGTGGGCTGCTTTCATCATTGGCGGTGTTGGCAACAACAAGGGTATGCTCATTGGAGCATCGATTATCGTTCTGATGGAATTCGTATTCAACGTCTTAGTTGCCGCCCAAGGCAGTTCCGATCTGCCGCTTAATGAAGTGGCAGCAACGATGGACGGTTGGTTCAACTGGCTGGTCGTTGAGCAAGTCAACGCAATGTGGATTTGCTTCACCATCATGCTCCTTGCTCATCTGGTCAAATGGGTTTCAGTCCGTGAAACTTTCTTCTGGTTAGCGATTATCTTTGCGCTAGCATCGTTCTTCTTCGACGACCGTTCAATCGAAGAAGTGTTCCCAACTGGAATAATTCGGGCAGGAATGGCTTATGTCAAGGTCCTGCTCGTAGGTGTTCTCATCGTATTCTCACTTCGATACAATCCGAAAGGTTTGCTTCCTGAAGTTCCTTTCAGGCCAGAGCATCCGAACGCAAGCAAGGGGGTTGAAGAACAATGAAACCTCTTCTTTCAGTCAAGAACTTGCGAATGGAGTTTGGAGGTCTTGTTGCTGTCAAGGATGTATCTTTTGAAGTCAAGAAAGGCGAGTTCATCGGCCTTATTGGTCCAAATGGATGTGGCAAATCAACGACGTTTAATTGCATCAGTGGCCTGTTGCAGCAAACTTCAGGAACGGTCGAAGTGTTTGGCAAAGATGTTTCCGACAAACGCCCCGACCAAATCCAAAAATTGGGAATGACTCGAACGTTCCAACACACTCGTCTCTGGAAAGACATGACCGTGATTGAGAACCTCTTGGTCCCTCCAAGAAAGCAATTTTCTCCAAATCCTTTCCTCTCGTTGTTCCGCGGTCGCTCTCGGCCTGCTGAAAAGGAACGCCTCGCCGACGCATTTGCTGTTTTGGACCAACTTGAAGTTCCACATATGGCTCACAACATGGCAGGCGAACTTTCCGGTGGGCAAAGCAAACTTGTCGACATCGGACGCTCGATGATGGGCAGTCCTGATCTCTTGCTGCTCGACGAACCGGTTGCAGGTGTAGCAGGCCCTCTTGCCATGAAAATTTTCACCAATTTGCGAGAATTGGTGGACACGACAGGCATCTCAGTTCTCGTTATTGAACACAACATGGACTTCATTCTTCGCCAAGGTGTGGATCGCATTGTTGTGATGAGTGAAGGTGAAGTTCTCATGGTCGGTACTCCTGAAGAAGTTAAATCGAATCGCGCTGTTATTGAAGCATATCT
>JABIWF010000033.1 GCA_018701175.1 Methanobacteriota archaeon | reverse complement strand
GTCCGCCTGCTTCGTTTTTGTAACGCTCTCGGATTGTTCTTGCATCGGTCAAGTAAGAGAGCAATCGACGCCTCCAAGCATCGACATTGACCGTCCCACCCGGTGTCAATGGAAGCGTTTCAATCAAATTGTAGGGGTCGTGTGATTCATCGATTCCGAACCGGTGGAGGAGACTTGTCGCCAAGCCAAGCGAGCGGTCCCACGGTTGACATGGATACCAGCATATCGAGAGATGCGGTTCATCTTCAACGCGTTGTGCCAGCCAGTGTGCGACAAGTGTTGATTTTCCAATTCCAGCAATTCCATGGACGACAGCACACGGCTTTCGTTCATCGAACCATTCGTGGAGGTCTTGTAATTCGTCAGTACGCCCGTGTACCGGTCGAGTGACTGGAGGTTTGTTGTGGTATGTTGCGTGTGCTCCAGTCATTGGGGTTAAGCGTCCGGGCTTGGGAATACTTTCCTCACTGCGTTTGCTGATGGCACCGAACCGTATATCTCCATACGTGAGGACTCCTTCATGCTGGGCATGCATAAGCACCTGCAAAAGAGAGATGTCTGCAGAGAGACGCTCCGGTGCTTCGCTGGCTTCGACTTCGAGCAGTTCGCCGTTCGAATCCCTCAACAATACTTTGATTGAACCGAGATTTTTGGTGAGTTGTTCAGATGAGGATTTGCCTTTATCCGTTAATTGCCAAGTCTTCTGCCGTCGGTCTTCGCCACGGATTGTGCGCGTGTGTTCAGTGACCATCTCTTCTCGGAGCAGCGTACGCATGGTCCTGCTTACGTTCGGCGGATGCTGTGCACAAGCTTGAGCAATGCCGGGGCGAGTGAGTTCCGGTCCGACGATATATCGGTCGTTTTGGGCGATGTGTTCGGCGAGGTGCAGCAGTACACGGTCTTGGACCGCAACACTGACTTTAGGCAAACCGTCGCTCATAATCACCGCTGTACGGTAGCGCTTCTCAATGCTTTGCCTTGGTGTGTCCAAATGCACAATTAGACCATAAGGCCTTTTAGTGGTGAAGTATCGCAAGGGTATGACTTATGTACGCAAGGCTATGTTTCTAACGATCTTGATGTTTTTCATGACATTAGCCCCCCTTGCGGCAGGTGCTGACTCCGACGGTGATGGGTTCGATGATTCAGTCGATGACTGTCGTTGGGCTTATGGAACATCGAGCATCGATAAAGACGGTTGCCCGGACAGCGATGGCGATGGGACGTCCGACATCAACGATAAATGGACAACAAACAATCCAAATTTCCAAAACGAATTTACGATTTCATCAAACCAAGACTATTTGGATGTCGATTATTCGCCTGATGGCGAGTTCGTTACGACTGCATCAGAGAACGGTTTCGTACGGATTTGGAACGCTTCGACTCATGTCAACATTCGCTCCGTACTTGCGCACTCGAACAACGGCGAAGTTACGTCTGTATCCTATTCGCCGGACGGGATGTACGTCGCAGCAGGACTTGATGACGATACCATGGACATCTACTATTCCAGCAACCTCACATCGGTTCACGGCTCAATAAGCGTCGATGTTGGAAGCGGCGACTATGTTTACGATGTCGAATTTTCTCCCGACAGCACGCTTGTTGCAGTCAGTATTGGGCGTTCTGGAAACGGTGGCACAAACGGTCAAGTGAAACTCATCAAGGTGAGCGACGGCCTCCAATTAGGCAACGGATTAAACCCAAACTCGGAAGATCGATTTGAGGATGCCGCCTTCTCACCAGGAGGCGAATATATTGCACTGGCCTCTGACGATGATTTTTACATTGTTGACATCGCTACGCGTGCGACCACATACTCTGTCTCGAGCCCTCCTGCAAACGTCAACGCCATTGCTTGGTCTCCTGACGGCAACTACATCGCTATGTGCGGTGGGTGGGAAGGCAACCAGGCAAGTTTCGATATGTACGAGTTCTCTGGTTCTTCATGGACTCTAATTTGGCAGAAGACAATAACGACATCTTGTGCATCAACGGACTTTTCATACGACAGCTCACAAGTTGTTGCCGGAATGTATTGGTACCTTGGTGATGCGAACTCAGGTGTCGTGTATGATTCAGATTCCGGCGTGGAAATCGACAGATTCAATGGTCCAAGGCCTGGAGGATGCGGCGGTAACGACGGTTGTGGTCAGATGAACGGTATTGCATGGAGTCCTGACAGTACACACATTGTCACTGCACACGGACGAGGCGATCAAGGCTTGTACTTCTGGTACGCTGACCTCGACGAAGACAACGACGGCTACAACACCACCGACCAAGGCGACGGCGTCGTCGATGCTTTCCCAAGCGAAGGCTCTCAATGGGATGACACTGACGGCGATGGCTACGGAGACAACTCCGTTTACGAAAACGATTCAGATCCAAACAACCCTCTTGCACCTGCTTTCCAACCCGATGCTTGTGTGGCGGTTGCAGGTACTTCCACTGAAGACCGCTTTGGCTGTCCAGACGCAGACGGCGATGGCTGGTCGGATGATGGCGATGAATACCCTGCTGACCCCCTCCAATGGGCTGATTCAGACAGCGATGGTTACGGTGACAATTACTACTTCGATTTGAACGGAGCACAACTCCACATGAACCAATCTGGCGATGCTTTCCCGAACGATGTGACGCAATGGAATGACACCGATGGCGATGGCTATGGCGACAATTACGTCAACGCCTCATGGGATAATTTCCGAGGAGAGAACTGGCCAGGTCTGCTTGTTTCTGTTGCCAACAACATCGACACTTTCCCGCTCGACCGAACCCAGTGGGCTGATACCGACGGAGACTGGGTCGGAGATGAACAAATGAGCGACCGAGCAGATGGATGCCCGTCGCTTTGGGGCGACTCTCAACTCGACCGCTTAGGCTGCCCTGACACCGATGGCGACGGCTGGTCCGACCCTGATGCTGGATGGCCAGCAACAACCGATTGCTACGGCGCTGATGCTTTCCCTGATGACCCAACCCAATGGTGTGATGAGGACAACGATGGATTTGGCAGTAACCAGTCTGGTAACAACGCTGACGAATGTCCAAACCAAGCCGGCACCTCAAGCATAGACCGAATTGGGTGTGCAGACCGGGACGGTGACGGTTATTCCAATGCTGGCGACCCGTTCCCTGACGACGGCACACAATGGGCTGACCGCGATGGAGACAACCGTGGCGACAATCCAAACGGCACAAATCCAGACGCTTTCCCTGATGATTCATCCCAGTGGGTTGATGCAGATAACGACGGCTATGGTGACAATCCCGGCGGTTTCAACGGCGATGCTTTCCCGAACGATGGTACCCAATGGGACGATACCGATGGCGACGGATTTGGAGACAATTTCGTTGATGCCGATGGCGATGGAGTTTCTGAAGGGAATTCCGATGTTTGTCCTACTGTATCTGGTAACTCCCTTGACCCAACCACTCGTGGGTGCACAGATTCCGACCAAGACGGCTTTGTTGACCCAGTCGATGTGTTCCCTACCGATCCGTTCCAGTGGGCAGACGCTGATGGAGATGGATGGGGAGATAATACCGGTGTTCCAAGCGGCGATGATTGCGTAGATGTCTACGGTAAATCGTATGAAAACAATCGACACGGATGTCCAGATGCTGATTTTGACGGTTGGGCAGATGTAGACGATGTTTTCCCTTACGATACACTGCAATGGAAAGACACGGACGGCGATGGGTGGGGTGACAATTACGATTACTTCAACGAAACCATAGCGGACCTCGACAACCCAGGTCAAACGTACACCATCCGTAACCAAACCGGTGACGCCTTCCCCACGATAGCAGACCAATGGTCCGATATGGATGGCGACGGCTGGGGCGATAACCAGACCAGTTTCTATCAACCGGATGCTTTCCCATTCCAACCTTCGCAATGGAACGATTTCGATGGTGACGGATACGGTGATAACAGTGTGTTTGACCCGGACGGCGAAGACGGCCCATTCGGCCCTGAAACCGCTTTCCAACCGGATGAATGTCGCAAGGAATTCGGAACTTCAGTGCCGTTTTCAGAAAGCGAAGGCTACGGTTGCCCTGACAGCGATGGTGACGGTAGGGCAGACAGCAACGACATCTGTCCATGGGATCCTGCAATAACCAACGGCGTCTTGACAGGCCCGAATGCCGTGACTTGCGCAATTACCAGCGATCCGAATCTAAAGACAGATGATGGCGGCGGTTCTACGCTTGGCTTTTCTACGGATTCACCGACCTTCATGGCATTGAGTGGATTGATTGTCTTGCTTTTGGGACTTATTTTTGTGGCTCAGATTGCAAAGGCTTCCTCGAAGCGTAAGGCATCTGCTGAACGCGCTCAAGAAGTGAAGATGGATCTTGCTTTCTCAGAAGAAGAGGAACGACGCCTTGCTTGGATTGACCATTACGTGGCTGCCGGACAACTCGACGAAGCCCGAGCACTCGGTTGGACTGAGGCCGCGGCCGTGCCTGAATGGAAGCAATACGAAATGCAACAGCAAGCCGCCCAAGAAGGCGCTGTACCGACCATGCTTGACTTGAACAAGTTGTGATTTCAGTTTTTGTTACACATCAATTGCACCGCTTACCTTTCAAGTAATGACCGTGATTGTTCATCATGGCCGGCGGTACGCGTTGCACTGTAGCAGTCCTCGCGTTGCTTTTGCTTGCCAGTCTGCCGTATGCTTCCGCCGATGAAAGCACCAATATCGTCTTGATGCTTGAGGACCAATCTGCACTTCAGAGGGATTGGTACATCGAAGGCGATACGGTCAACATGATCCCGTTCTTTGTCAACAACGGCGTTGATGCATCGGTTGACAACGACCCATCCTGTGGCGTATCCCTGCAAGTTGTTGATTCAAACGGTATTTTACTCGTTGATGAATCATCACTTTGCCGTGGCCAGTCTCAGACCCTTGACCTTGACAGCGGCGATGAACATTCTTTTTCCGCCCTCAATTGGGATTTGCGACTTGAAGACGGGTCGTTTGTAGACCCTGGCACATACACCGTGCAAGCCTTCCACTCGGCAACAGAAGCGGTTGCATCGCAAGAAATTTACCTTCAGACTTCTGTTGATGTGTCTGCAGATTTGGAAATTGTTCTGGAACTCAACAGCCGCCTTTCATCTTTACAACACGATGAAGAGGTAATGCTAGGTGTTCTTCTTCGAAACCCGACTTCGGAAGTATCCATTCTTCCTCAAGTCGATGATTGCTTTGTAGATCTCAATATTAACGGCGTCTCCACCCTCGCTATGTCTTGCTTTGATTCGGCCCTCGACTTGGAACCCTACGAACAGGTTCTCCTCGGACATGTACTCCTCCAAGACTCAACTCTACAGCAAGGTTTGAACACGATTCAAGCAAGTTTACCTTCGCAGGCTTTGCTTGTAACGACAATGTTTACGCTTGATGATAGCGAACCAATCGACACTTCCACTCAATCACATACTGAAGTACAACTTCTACCAACCGCTTCAGCTGATTACCGATACAGCGGCCAAGATATCTTCTCTTCCATCGTTCAAATTGAAAACACCGGTGATGAAACGCTTGAATTACACTTCACCGACTCCTGCCGTGCTGAGATGTGGGTGGTAAACGATCTCAACGAAGTGGTGTTTGATAGCCGGCTTCTCAAGAACTGCAACGCGCTCGAACTCGACTATGCAATCGAAAAAGACGGCCAGTTACAGTTTACATTGCCTGATTGGACCTTTACAGATTTACAAGGCTGCGAAGTTCCAACTGGGAAGTATTCACTGGTCGCAGAGATTCCAGAATTCCATCTTGCAGTTCATCACACTATTGAATATCAAAGATATTCTTCTTCGGACTGTGGAACTTCGCCTCAGTTTGAGATTTATCCGGAATTGACACCGGTTTCCTCAGGTTTTAATCTGAATTTGACGCTTGACGCTATGAGTGCCAATGCCGACCTTCGCTGGATTGCCTCATGCTCGCTCATTGTCACCATTATTGATCTCTCAACAATCACAGAAGTCAGTGAACAAATCCTCATGTGCAATTCACTTGAAGGCCGGCACTTTGTTCTCCCATACGGTGAAGATGTTGAACCACTCGTCTTGCAAGCCGGCATGGTACAGATGATGGATGACTTCGCTCAGCCGCTTGACGATGGTCAATACCAAATGGTTTTGACGTTCCAAACTTCTGAACTCGTCCGAGCCGGGTTCGCGCTTCAATGGCCAATAGAAGGAGATGTTTCGACGGTTGAACAAACCGTTGAAGCCGTTGTCGTGGAAGAATCGCGCCTCGTAAGCGGAACTTGGTCTGGATTGCAAACAGAACTTGGAACCTGTTGGATGCTTGAATCCTCAGAGGAAGGTCAACTTCTTCTTTCAAGCGCTCTTCTTGGACCTTGGGTCCCACATCAAGGCTGGAGTGGAACTTACGAAGTCGCCACTGCACCAGCGCACCCTGCATGTGAATTGTTCCAAGCACCATCCGTGCAAGTAAGAACTCTTGAGTCGGAAACCCCACTCCAAGAAACTGAAGAAGTTGTTGAACAATCGGTTATTGAATCAGACGACGAGGTCGTTGATGAACCAGCAGCAATCATCGTTCCATCGGTAATCGTCGTGGTTGCCTCCGGCTCTCTCCTTTCAATGCTGTTTGCGGCTCTCCTCAGTAACGAATCTCTGCGTATTCCTTCAACTGCAGCAGGGCTGTGGTTCCTCGGTTTGATTGGTCGGACGCATGAAACAAGCGATGGCCGATATCAACGTGGTAGATTGATGGGATACCTCACCGCAAACCCAGGATGCCATTTCCGAGCGCTCATGGCTGCCTTGGATATGAGCAACGGACAGATTACACACCATTTGAGAATCCTTGAATCTGAAGAGGGTATTTGGAGAAGAAAAGACGGTCGCCTGGTTCGTTACTACCCGCTTACCAATTCACTCTATCCGGGCATGAATGAAGACGATTTGCCAGTGCCTCCATTGTCTCCTGACCCGAACAGCCTTCAAGGTAAGATTCTCTCTTTGTTGGATCATGATGGGCCACTTGGAGAATTCCCAACTCAGGCTGAACTTGCAGGCAGACTGGAGAAGAGCCAACAACTGGTCTCTCATCACTTACGAACGCTGCAGAAATTTGGTTTGGTCGAGAAGAGGAAAATGGGTCTCAAAAACCGTTACAAACTCACTCGTGAGGCTATTTTCTTGCTCGAAACGAACACAGACTTCACTCGTGAAGATTGACTGTTCGCTGAATGCCTTGCTGCTCAACAGCCCAGTCGATGTGCTTCCAACCGTTTTTTTCTGCCACGGCCATTACTTCGCTGCGGCAACCTTCGTCTTCCAGCATAACGCCAACAACACCGCCAGCTCCTGCACCCATTGCTTTCCAACCAAAGATGTAGTCGCCCCAGAGTGGTTTGAGCACTCTTCGAAACGGTTCATCAAACGCTTTGTCCAGCAGATCCACGCTTTTGGTGGTTCTGAACAAACTTATGCCGACTCCGGGGATGTTTTCGGACTCAATGGCTACAACCATTTCCTGAGCCATGTGCCGAATTCGTCGTAGAGCTTCGGGAATATCTTTGTCTCCGTTGGCGTAACGTTGCCAAACTGAATCGTGTAGGTCGCCGGACACATGCGTTATTCCGCTGTCGAAAAGGAGAAGATTTCGTTCAAGGTCTTCAATGAATTTTGATGATGGGTTGAGTTGCTTTGAAATCACTTTATCACCTACAAATCGCAAGTGTTGAAAACCACCGTAGGCGCTTGCCCACTGGTCTTGACGCCCTCCAGTATTACCGAGCAGTGCTTCAAACTGGAATGCCAATTCGGCAATTTCATCGGGCGATTTCCCGTCGCCGGCAATGGCTGAAAGAAATGCTACATTCATCGCTGCCGAAGTACCAAGGCCAGAGCCGATTGGGACATCCGAAGAATAGCGAACTGAGACACGTCGCTCATCGTCGATGTGCATTTCGGCAGTAATGTATCGATTGATTGCTAGGTTCACCACCTCTCCAATGTGATCCTGGCAATAGGTAGGGACATCCGTCCAACCTCCAGCCAGGTCAATACGAACCGGAACACGAACGGTGATTGTCTTGGCCATACTTACCCGATAAATCCCACCCTCATGAAGAGTGGCATTCAAGTCAAATGGTTGATACGGAGGGTTGTCTCGCAAGACGGTTGGTGTCAAAATGGCCAAAGAATACAGTCCCGTTGATGAAGTAGCATGGCAAAGAAAATGGGACGAAGCCCAGATCTTTGAATGCGGGATTCGTGAAGACCGACCCAAATTCTACTGTCTTGAAATGTACCCTTATCCCTCTGGGAAAATGCACATGGGACACGTTCGGAACTATTCGATTGGAGACGCAGTTGCTCGCTACAAGCGAATGATGGGCTTTGATGTTCTCTACCCGATTGGTTTTGACTCCTTTGGAATGCCTGCTGAAAACGCCGCAATGGACGAAGGCGGTCACCCGTATGATATCACAGAGCGCAATATGGCTTCGATTACTCAACAAATCAAGCGCATGGGTTTCTCTTACGATTGGAAACGTCAACTCAAGAGTCACGATCCTCGCTATTACAAATGGAACCAATACTATTTCACCAAATTTTACGAACAGGGTCTAGCCTACCAAGAATATGCGCCAGTCAATTGGTGTGAACAATGTGAAACTGTTTTGGCGAACGAGCAGGTCAAAGCAGGAAGATGTTGGCGCTGCAACGGTCCAGTTGTACAGAAAGAAATGGAACAATGGTTCCTCGATATCAATAAATATGCGCAAGAACTTGTTGATGGGTTGGATACAATCGCATTCCCTGAGAACGTAAAATCCTTGCAAAGAGATTGGCTTGGACGATCTGAAGGCGCTGAAATTACCTTTGAAGTCGAAGGCAAAGACATGAACATCGAAGTCTTTACCACACGGCCAGATACTTTGTTTGGCGTAACATTCGTCACACTTGCTCCTGAACACCCTATGGCTGAACAATTGGTCAAGGGTACTGAATACGAATCTGCATGGCAAGACCTCTACGATGAAGTCTCGGTGATGGCAGAGTTTGACCGAATTCGTAATATGAAGAAGAAGAAAGGTGTACCTTCTGGGTGCTTTGCTCTTCACCCTCTTACCGGGGAACGGATTCCAATTTGGATTGGAAACTTTGTCATCGCCTCATACGGTACCGGCGCAGTTATGGCCGTACCGGGTCATGATGAGCGGGATTTCGATTTCGCAAAGGCGTTCGATATCCCGATTCGACGAGTTCTCGTTATGGATGAAGGAGGCGATGCGGATGCACCTCTGGATTCTGCTGAAACAGCCCACGGATGGATGGTAAACTCTCCTCTCGAAGGCTTTGACGGATTGTACGGTGAAGAAGCCATGAAAGCCGTAACCAATGCTTTGGAATTCAAAGGTTCAGGCAAGGAGACCATTAATTGGAAAATACGCCCTTGGCTTATTTCTCGACAACGGTATTGGGGCACTCCAATTCCAATGATTCACTGTGAAGATTGCGGCGTTGTTGCCGTTCCTGAACAGGACTTGCCTGTCGAATTACCAACCGATGTCGCTTTCGGCCAAGGAAATCCCCTCGAAACCTCTGAAGCATTCCTGAATGTTGATTGTCCGGATTGTGGTAAGGCGGCGCGTCGAGAAACCGACACAATGGACACTTTCGTCGATTCTTCATGGTACTTCATGCGGTTTACGGATGCCCTCAACGATGAGAAGTGTTTCGATGCTGATGTCGCAAACCACTTCATGAATGTGGATTTCTACTGTGGTGGTATTGAACATGCGCAGATGCATTTGATTTATGCTCGCTTTTACACAAAGGCTCTTCGAGACCTAGGCCTTCATTCCATTGATGAGCCGTTTAAGGAATTGCTTTGCCAAGGTATGGTGAACTCGCCAGCACCGTGGTGCGATTCATGCCAGCTTACACTCTCAGTGGCACATGCCGGCTCGCCCTGCCCTCATTGCGATAGCGAACTTTCGGAGCGTTCCGCCAAAATGAGTAAGTCTCTCGGAAATACGGTATCTCCCGGACTGATGATTGAACAGTACGGCGCGGACACCGTACGTTTGTTCATCTTGTTCGCTGCAAACCCAACCGCAGGTATGGATTGGTCTGATTTGGGCATTGCCTCAAATCATCGAGTGATGATTCAAATGGCTTCGATGCCCGAAAAATTACTTGGCTGGGGTAAATCGCCTTCATCAATGGATACATGGATGCTGGCTCGGCTCAAACAAAGATGCGCTGAATTCCAGCAAGCAATGGATGTTTTTGATTTGCGACGCGCTGTTGAGATTTCCCATTACGATCTCATCAAAGACATCAACTGGTATACTCGCCGTGGCGGAGAGAACGCTGAAATCGGTGTTCAAATTCTCAAGTCATGGACTCATCTGGTTTCTGTTTCCACCCCCCACCTTGCTGAAGAATGGTGGCAACAAATTGGTATGGATGGATTGGTCAGTGGTTTCGAATTCGAACATTTGCCGAAGATGTCAGTTGAAGAACAATCTGCACTCGACAATGAAACTGTGCTCCGTAGCGTTCTTGACTCTGCCAGACGAATCAAGGATGTTGCAGAACGCCATCTCGATGGCCCTGCCCAATCTGCTATAATCGTTGTTTCACCTCCATGGAAACGAATTATGGCGGTAGAGGCACTCGACTTTATCGAACAGGGTGGCAGCGTCAAGAATTTTGTCGGCCATCTTTCTCAAATGGAAATCGCCCAGGGAGAACGTAAAGGCGAAATCATTGGATATTGGGGCAAGAAGATGTTGCCTCAAGTTTTCAAGTGGGACGATGCCTCAAGAGCACTCCTACGCGGTTCACTGGATGAAGTGATTGCTCTTACAAACGGTTCAGCCTTTATCGCGCAAGAACTCGGCATTGAATCGATTCAAGTTGTGCTTGGCGAATCTACTGAGGACCAAACAGGACGAGCAGGCGGCTCAATGCCGCTGGCACCTGCGATTGTTTACGCTTGATCAACTGCGCTTCCATTCGCTTCCGGTCCACCAGTAGTTGGATCCATCATCCATCTGGCGCCAGGTGTAGCCTGCTTCATCCGTCCATTGTCGAAGAACAACAGGCTCAGCAGCTGCCACCGGTTGTTGGGCAACGGGTTGTTGGAGGGTTTGCTCGATCGGTGTAACCTGCGGTTGAACAGAAAGAGAAGTGAAATCCTTAACGACCTCTTCCGTCAAATCATCTCCACGACTGCGCATGAACAGAACAGCACCTACAGCGCCAATGATGAGTACTGCAACAACAGCGATGATTGTAAACATCTGCTTTTGTGCCGCTTCTTCTTCGGCAGCGAGGTTTTCAGCAGCGAGTTGAGCGTTGTTTCCCACGCCGTCTCCATCCGTATCAAGCGTTTCAGTTGCATCATCAGGGAAAGCATCAGCATTGTTGCCTACGCCGTCAGCATCTGTATCTGCAGATTCAGTTGCATCGTTGGGAAACACATCAGCGTTGTTTCCAACACCATCACCGTCGTCATCAAGTGTTTCAGTTGCATCATCAGGGAAAGCATCAGCGTTATCGCCCATGCCATCCATGTCGGTATCAAGCGTTTCATTCGCATCGTTCGGGAATGCATCAGCATTATCACCCACGCCATCCATGTCGGTATCAAGCGTTTCATTCGCATCGTTCGGGAATGCATCAGCATTGTCGCCCATGCCATCCATGTCGGTATCAAGCG
>JABIWF010000025.1 GCA_018701175.1 Methanobacteriota archaeon | reverse complement strand
TGATGTATTCTGGTCGCTCACGAAGCGCTGCTTTGAGCAACTCGAACTCCCCGATGACACCATCGGTGGATTCTCCACCGAAACCTTGCCGAGTGAGACCTGGGACCCAGTTTGGCTGTGGGATGTTGACTTCACGGGTTGATTCGATTGAAACAATCTTCATTTGCCAAGGGATGAAAATACACATGGCATTGAGGGTTGTTGTCTTTCCGGACGCAGTACCACCGACGAACAGCATTGGGACTTCATTTTGGAATCCGATCCATAGGTAGGCTACCATCAAGGAAGACATGGTTCTGAATGCTACGATATCAGCAGGAGAGAACGGGTCGTCCTTGAAGCGTCGAATACAGAACGCTGAACCACGGGTCGAAATCTCGTGACCGAGTTTCATGACAATTCGAGAACCATCCATCAGCGTTGCATCCAGCAATGGATCTGCAACTGAGATGTGCTTGCCACACCGCTGTGCGAGTTTGATAACATACGATTCCAATTCATGGTCCGTGTTCCAAACGCAAGTGGTTTCCACCGATTCGAACTTTCGGTGGTAGGCGAAGATTGGAACGCCAGTGCCGTCAAGGGAAATATCTTCCACGTTGATGTCGTTCATGAGGACGTCCATTTGCCCGTATCCAATCAAGTCTCGGCGGAGATAGTAGAAAATCTTCGATTTTGACTTTTTGTTAATCTTCATGCCGTAGGCTTTGATGACCTTGTCCATAGCAGTACGAATGTAGGCTTCTGGGTTTGCATCGATTTCTTCGATGTTGGCCGTGAGAGAGCGGATGAAGATGTCGAGGATCTCATCTCGGTATTCCTGTTCTTTTTTGGTCATCGGTGGTTCGATTATTTGGTAGATAATATTGAGCGTTTGCTTGTCACGAACGATGCGCGCAAAGGCGTGCGGTGGCATGACTGGGTACTTATCGAGTTCGTCGTATTGGGCGCGTTGTTTGGCTCGCTGACGCTTGCCACCACCTTTGTTTTGTTTTCTTGCCATACGTGCACCCTCTGCCGAAGCATTTCATCACACGCTATGGCCGACTATAACCCTTGGGTGAAAACAACCCCGGAAACCGTTGCCTGCGAGCAGAATATTTTCTCCAAAAGCGAAGTTTTGGACGTAGAGATTATTCATCGTTTTCAAACGCTGAAAGCCATTGTTCACATGAGGCTTGAAATGCGTGAAGTTCGACGTTGTTGTCAATCAGAAAATTCGATTCAGAGATGATCTGTTCAAGCCCCCAGCCACGCTCACGCTTGTCTCGTATTTCGAACGCTTCTCTGTCTCCATCTTCCGAACGTCCTCTGTTCTGAATCCGGGTGAATCGGGTTTCAGGTGATGCATCGACTGCCAGTGAGAAGAAGTTCTTCTTCCAGCGTTGTTCAAACACAATCCTCTCTGCAGTTCCTCGCATTCCTTCGATAAGGACGATGGAGTTGTTCTTGAGGTGTTCATCAACAGCATCTGCCAGTCGTACGGCAAGAACATCTTCACCGTGTTCCGCCCGTAATTGAGCGGCAATTTCGCCAAAAATCCCAGGTGATTCTTTCAGTTCAAGCCGTCGAACTTCCGCTCGAACCATGTCGCCCATTGACAACACCGGTATGCCGTGTGAATGCAGTACATTGGCAAACTCGCCTTTGCCTGAACCCGGCATCCCGCAGACTGCAACGACTCGTGCCATGCTTGAATGGCGCAGACGAATGCTCATCAAGATACCTCCTTTCAAAGGTCAAAGTTGGCTGTTCAGTTTGAGAACTCGGCCTTGCCCCATCGTCGGTCCATCAACTTCCAAAGCAGTGCTGAGGCGAGTATCAGTCCAACAGAAATTGCAATCATACCTTTGTAGCCTTGTTCAACCATACTCTGATCGTACATGGCAGCGGTAGCAGCCAAACCATCTTGTGAGGCTCGCTCCCACCAGTTCCCATACAAGGAAACATCACCTTGCGTGAACGACAGCAGGAACAACAGCAACAGCGGGACGACGGTTCCAATCCAAAACCAGATCATTATCGATGCATCGAAAATGGCCTTATTGGGTCGCAGGCCCATCAAGAAGGCTGTCAATGCAACAATGTACACCGAGTTTGCAAACATGACAATGATGCTCGTTGGAAGCGCCCCCCATTCGTCCAATCTCCAAGCCATGAGCACGATGAAGATCAGTGAAATCCATGAGGTGGCCAAGAAGTAAACCACTACTTTTGCCCGAATAAGTTGCGGGACACGAAGAGGGAGGCCGTTCATGAACTCCGGTGAATCAAGAATAGTAAGCCACGAGTAGAAATTGAACCCAAAGAATCCGAGGAACGGAGCATAAGAAAGCAAGTTGATTGGAATTGGGGCTTCTGCAAAGTCAACCAGCCACGCCATGCCGAGCAAAACAAGCAGTGGAATCGCATAGGAAACGGTCATTTTCTTGAGCGAGCCTGAACGGAATAAGTCAACAAATTCTTTGGCGACGATAAGACGAATCTCTCCCCGACCAAGGAAACCAAGACGATTGTAAATCGGTATGAACAACTCTTTTCGCTCAACCACTGAAACATCGAAGTCATCGACGATGAGGGTCGAAGAAATCCACCCCAGGCCAACACTGCCCACAAGTGCAAGCAGAGCAGTGACGGGGCTCTGAGAGTTCTGAACGCCTAGACCCCAAAGCATCGAACCGATGTCGAATTTACCCAGGCCGATAGCAATTCCAAGCGTGACTATTGCTGCGGGTCCAACGATGGTATACGGTCGTCCTCGCATCCAAAGTGCAGATGCAAAAAAGGCGATAGCGAGGCCTTGAGCTAGCGTGATAATCATCGCCAACCACGTCCATGGCAGGCTTGACCATTCCAGTGGAGTCGTTATATTCGCAGCGGATTCCAGTAGAATACCGAGCGCCATTCCGGAGACGACCGGAGTGAGAATAAGCATAACATAGAAGCACAAGTCTTTGACAAAGTAAGCAAAGTGTGCAACTGAATTGGGTAAAGGTTGCAGTGCCGGTGCAGCCAGCAGGTAATTTTTAGTTCCTGCACGGTGGACGATAGCGTCATGGCCCATGAATGCAAATGTCCCCATGCCGAGGCTGAACATCAACAAAGGAAGGTGAAGAGCAAACCGAAGTTCACTCCAAGTGAAGGTCTTCGACTCCAAATCGCTTACCTGAGCAGATGAATCGCCGACCAAGAATTGCAATCCGATGGTTGTCACAGCAGTGACCAGCGTCAACAAAAGCGGAAACAACACGATTTGTCGTTTCTTGGCAAATTCGATGCTCTTTCTTCCTTCTTCTTTGAACATCACTCGGAAGGTGGCAGAAAAGGCGTTCCAGCCTCGCAGCGGTTCATGCAGGCGTTGCTCGTGTGAACTGGTACCAAGCGGTTCTTGGAGCGAATGCTCTTCCCCAACCACTTCTTCCCAATCTCGAGAAACAACGCTTACTCCCGGCACGTTTACTCCTCCTCGGTATCTCCGTCTTTGACGCCTTCATTGTTCAACCGCTCAACATCTTCGATTGAACGCCCGACCAGGCGGATGAAGACATCTTCGAGTGTCTCTTCATCCGAAGTTTTCAGTCCCTTTACAGTGCCAGCTGCGAGAACTTTGCCGTTGTTGATGATGGCCATTCGATTGCACATACGCTCCGCCATCTCAAGAACGTGAGAACAGAGGAAAATTGTCCCGCCGTTCTTGACATGTTCCAGCAACCATTGGCGGCATTTACGCTGATATATTGGATCGAGATTTGCAAACGGTTCATCGAGGAACAGGAGTTTTGGTTTGTGAATAAAGGCTGCTGCGAGCATAACCTTCTGTCGCTGACCTTTGGACAAATCTTTGCACATTGTGTCTCGCTTCTCGTCCAGTCCAAACCAGTCAATCCAGTATTCAACGCTCTCATCAATACTCTCCACGCTTCGCAATTTAGCCACAAATTCAAGGAATTCTACGGGGGTGAGGAAAGATGGTGGTGATTCTGATTCGGGAACAATCCCAATGTTGGCTTTGACCTTCTGTGGGTCAGCGACGGCGTCGACACCAAGCACTTCAATCTGCCCTTTACTGGGCCGCAGTTGCCCGGTAAGAAGTTTGATGAATGTCGATTTTCCAGCACCGTTTGGCCCGAATACGCCGAAGAACTCACCGGAATGAACTTCGACATTGAGTGGGTGCAGGGCAATGAAATCGCCGTATTTTTTGGCCATGTCAATTGCCTTGACGAGGGGTGCGAGCGATTCAACCATGGGTGTTGTAAACGGTCGTGGTCTTTGAGTTCTTGGTCTGTGAACATTGAACGGTGAAATGATGAACTGAAACTGTTTGGAAGAACCATGAGCGCACCCCAATCGGATGTATTGTCCATTGAAATAATCCCAGTAAACAACGAAGCAGACCTCGGTTCTATCGCCTGGGTCACCATCAATCGACCGGACAAACTCAATGCACTCAATGCAGATGTCATGTCCAGTTTGAAGGCCATGGTTGCGTGGGTAGAAGCAACAGATTCGGTTCGTGTCGTCGTACTCACCGGCGCTCAACCAAACGAACCAGCCGAAGGTAAGCGTGCTAAACCGAATGCATTCGTTGCAGGTGCAGACATCACAGAATTCGTTGGCAAGAGAAGCGATGACATCCGTGTGATGTTCACTGACAATGCCGTTGAAGCGTTGTGGAACCTCAGTAAGCCGACCATTGCTATGGTTGATGGTTTTGCTTTGGGCGGTGGCTGTGAAGTTGCATGTTCGTGTGATGTACGGATTGCCAGTGACCGTTCCCGCTTCGGAACGCCTGAAATTAATCTTGGATTGATTCCAGGATACGGTGCAACACAGCGTCTTGTCGGCTTAGTTGGCTACGGTAAGACGATGGAGATGATCATGACCGGCGAGATGGTCAGTGCTGAAGAGGCGCACCGAATTGGTTTAGCCAATCACGTTTGCACTCCAGATGAACTTCATGCGTTCACGCTCAAGATGGCTCAGACCATTGGAAGCAAATCCTCCAATACACTCCGAGTTGGTAAGGCGACCATTCGAGCAGCGCTCGATGTTGGATTGACTGAAGGCGTTGCCATTGAGGCAGAAGCTTTCGCCAGCCTGTTCGATTCGAAGGACAAAGAGATCGGCGTCAACGCCTTTCTCAATCGCTCAACCCCTGAATGGGAACATCAGTGAGCGTAGGTCGCCACCCTTCATGATGGCTTTCGCCACCCCACCTATCGGCTACGGTAACCGTTTTCGCGAGCGAATTCGCGAAAGTGTGGCATGTGTGCAGCATTCTTGCTCACGAAGGCGCGAGGCATGACACCATCCCAACGGCCGAACGTTTCGTTCCAAACGCGGTTACAGACAATGGACTGCAGTTCGCGAAGCAGGCGTAGGTTGGTTGCATTCTTGGCAGCATCATCTGCACAGCAAGGACCCTTTGCGTGGGCAGCAGCAGCAGCAGCAGACTTTTGCTCACGCTCGAGAAGCTTTGCAGCAACCCATGCTAGGCGGATTTCTTCTGCTCGCTCGCTGTTTGCTGTCGCTGGTCCTTTGTTGACTCGTCGAGCAGTTGATTTGCGGCCAGTATGTCGGTTCTTACCGTTGTGGTGGGATTTAATATTCCGATTTGTTTTCATGTTCTATCTCCAATTTTTGCTTATGGCTTTGCCATGGCTTAGCCACAGCATTGCGATTTCAGCGTCTTGGAGATTATTCGTTCATGTTTTCACCTGGATGGACTGACGGTATTCTTTGTCTTGCCTACATCTGAGATAAGGGGCGACTGTTTATCAAAGAAGTGCGGGATGTCCCGTTTTTAAGCGATTTAGGTGGATTTAGAAGCCAATGACAATGTCCCAAGCGATGGCAAAAATCGCTATATCAGCACAAGCATGAGCGACCCAAGCAACCCAAATGCTTCGGTATTCAAGATACAACCAAGAAAAGATTGAACCTCCGATAAATACGCCTAAGGATGCTAGGAAAGCTCCCACAGGGTCGAGGAAGAAAACCAGTGCAATGGAGTGGTGAAGGGTGAATATGGCGGAAGAAATGAACGTAGAACGCCATTTCCCATCAACGAATTGTTCGACTTTGGATGTGATGAACCATCTGAAAACATATTCTTCAAGAACGGAATTAATAAACACCCAGAACACGATTGCTGCTGCTAACTTCCAAGGAACTGTGAGTCCAACAGGATCGAGTATCAACTTCAAAGCATCCGGTTGCAGCATCTGTTCACCGAGCAGAAAGTAGGCGGACCATACGACCAACATCATTCCGATTCCGAGCAATAAGGACATTCCCCACCCGCCTTTTTTGGCGGTTGACCAAGAGAACGCTTGATTTTCCACTTTCAAGTGCCAAAATCCTGGAAGGCCGAAGATCCATATTTTTGTGAATACAAATACGATTACAGAGAAGATGCCCGCTTGGAATACAAATCCAGTTGTGACTGAAATACTCGGGGCGATACTCACCAAGATTAATCCAAGCAAGGCCGTATTACGGGCGTTCTGGCCCGAATTTCCGTGCAAGGTTGCTTCACTGTTCATGGCCTTTCAAGTTGACTTTGAGTCGAAGCCACTTCAATGTTGACCCGTAATGCGGTTCAATCGTTCATTTCTTTTTTCAACTGGGCTAATGCGCTGCTTGCATCAGGCATAGGGAGATCCGGTAGTGGGAGGGTTGCTCCATCTGCGCCCATCAAAGGAGGTAGGGGCAACCCATCCGGTCCAAGCAAAGGTGGTAGGGTAGGTTCCTCTTTCTTCTTTACCTGTTGGAATCCATCATCGAGAGGTGTGCGAAGTTTGAGAATTCGGGATTCGTCTATTCGAATAAATGTGGCGCCGTAGACGTGGCCGGGCGTTGGATGCTCAGGAGAATTGAGTACTGAATGACCGTGGCCTGGAGTTTGAAGCAGTTTGACAATGTCTTCACCAGCGGTTTGTTCTTCCCACATTCTTGCCGTGGAAGCGCGAATGTCCGCCAATTGTCCTCTGCGTCGCATTTCGATCTTCTTTCGAATCTTATCATGCTTGATTTTACGTTGTGAGATTGCCATCTCAATGTCAGCATTCTCGACAGATTCTGGACTGACTTCCACCACGAATTCATCTGCAACGTGGACATCTTCCACTTCCACCGTCACTTCGACGATTTCTTCCCCGGAGGTGTCGAGCTCTGCTGCCAAAGTTGCTGCAATCACTTCTTCTTGCTTTGCTTGAGCAGATTGAATCTTTGCAAGTTTGCGTTCGCGCAATGTTGCTCCATCCAGTTCGTTTTCTGTAATCGGCTCAGGAATGTCAATTTCACTTTCATTTCCACCGACTGATTGTCCTTCTTCTTCGATAGGCACAGCGATTCTTTGGTCTGGCCGAGCTTGTGCATAGACTTGTTTTTTGGGCGATCCCATGGTAATCCATGCAAAGGTGAGCACGAGGATTGCTGCAATACATATCCATTGGAAATTGGAAGTGAGTGAACTTGAATTCATCAGATAAAACGCAGTGATACCGAGGGCTCCCAACCCAGTAACAGTACGTGCGAATCCCATGTCCCTCACATCCATCCAGTTGGTTTTGACTTATCATGCTGATGGCAATTGCCGTAACAAGTCATTCAACGCCCTTGTTCGGTGGCTGTAGACTTGCTTTTCATCCATTGGAATTGCCCCAAAGGTCTTGCCATGGGTACTTTGTGCTCCATAGTTACCTGGTTGAAGTGGTTCTCCCAGTGCATCAAGGTCATAGGGGGTAAAGATAGGGTCGAAACCGAATCCTTCACCTTCACTGCTCGCAAGAGCAATCCAACCGGGGCATCGGCCGTTTCCGTAGAGGATTTCTCCATTGTTCCACAATGCGGCCACTGCTTGGAATTCTGCTGAACGCAATTGTGCCGACTGGACGGTATCTTCACTCTTCAGATGTTCGAGTAATTTGAGCATTCCATTGCACCCAATGGTCTTCAAAGCGTAGGCTGAAATGACGCCAGGGAAGCCGTTGAGAGCATCAATAAACAAACCGGCGTCTTCGACCATGAGCAAATCGTTTGAATCTTCGCCACCGGGCAGATGTGCAAGCGCTTGGGATATTTTCGACTGCGCAACTTCTTCCAACGTGTCGGCTTGAGGTTCGATGATTGTGCCCTTTTCGACGATTAGTTGCTTTACCTCGTACCCCAAAGGTTCGAGGTAGTTCGTTGCTTCTTCGAGTTTGCCAGAGTTCCCAGTGAGGAACCATACAGTCCGAGCCATGGCTCTGCTACGGCTTGTGCATATTGAGGTATAGGTTCGAAACCTTTGGCGGTGAGTTGTGGCAAGGCGAGGCTTCAAGTCCTTTCGTGGCAAGCACGTCTTATGTTGCAACAGATTGGACTGGTCGCACTTGGTGGAGCATTTGGAGCAGCATTGCGCTATGCTGTGAGCGAGTTCTTTGCTTCAGATTCCTTCCCTTATGCGACTCTTTCAGTGAATCTCATTGGTTCATTTTTACTTGGCATACTCGCTGTTGGACTTGCTCAAAACCTTTTGACAAGCAACATGGCGTTACTGCTCGGCACCGGTGTTCTCGGTGCGTTTACGACCATGTCGACCTTTTCGGTTGAAACCATCCAGATGTTTGATCAAGGTAATACCACATCAGCCATGGTTTATGTTGTCATCACCATGATGTTGAGCCCAGTCTTAGCACTCCTTGGCTGGAAAGTTGCAGAATCTGTTTTTGCTTGATGAAATGACTTTATGTAGGACTCCAAACTTGAGGTATCTACGGAAAGCGTGACGGTAAGTTTTCGTTTACCCTAAGAGTTGATACTATGACAGAACACAACCTCATAAAAACGCTGAATGAAGCCCTCGGTTGGGAACTACGAGCTGCAAACATGTACGCACACTATGCTGCAAACATTCGCGGAATTCACCGCCTTCAACTTTCTCCGATGTTTACCACCGAAGCAACCGAATCAACCATGCATGCTGACATCGTCCGAAAGGCGATAGTCAAACTTGGAGGTATTCCGGTCACCGAACGAAACGCACATCCAATTATTCACACCACTCAATTCGAGGAAATGCTGGTTCACTCATTGGATACTGAAACGAGAGCTGCGGCAGTTTATGCCGCAATTATGCTCGAAATCGATTCTGTCGGCGATCAAGAGATGTACGATGCTATCGAACAAATCTATCTCGCAGAGTTGCGTAGTTTGGAAGAACTTCGCCTTCTCATGGAATAATCATCCATGGTAACGTACTCTTGAGCGAACATCGTCAAGGCGCTTTAGAACCTCAGCAGCGGTAGGAACTGCTCCACCTGACTGTTCGGGCGCAGAACCAAGTAACACTTCTTCGGCCGCATATCCTTCGAGCAACGTCTCGATTGCACCTTCATGCTCAGGGTGCGATGCACCAAGAATTTCATCGACGACGTGAAGGTCGATACCGAACCTTTCTACCTCATAGTCAATGGCTGCCAAGCCGAAGTCAATCAGCGAAACATCGCCGTTCTCATCGACAAGGATGTTGTTGGTCGAGAGGTCACCGTGGGTGAT
>JABIWF010000070.1 GCA_018701175.1 Methanobacteriota archaeon | reverse complement strand
TGGAGATTGGTTGTTTGTGCAAGGATTCGGGTTAGGCGGCATCTACGAAGAAAACATTGTACGAATTATGGCCCAATGCTGCGCGAACATTGCCGTTTCCGAATTCGATCAACTTGACCATGTACTGAACCTCACTACATCTCCTGAAGATTATCTAAGCATTGTTCGAGGGAAAACTGCAGGTCCGTTTTCAGCAGGTTGCCACGCTGCCGGTTTAATTGCAGGTTTGAGTCAAGACCAGGCGTCTGCTTTGCAACGTTTTGGAATGGAACTTGGCATTGCCTTTCAACTGGTGGATGACCTGCTCGATTTACGTGGTGATGAGCGAATGGGTAAACCTCGAGGTGCGGATGTTATTGAAGGCAAAATGACGCTCCCGTTGATTCACGCCCTTACCCTATCACACGGAGAGGAACGTCACCGACTTGCACATGTCATCGAGAACTTCCACGACGGATTGTTCGATGAGTTGATGTCGTTACTCAACTACTCTCAAAGTTTGCAGTACGCTGAAATATTGGTGCGAACACATCTTGAGCGTGCAATAAACGAACTCGACGCGTTTCCAGACAGCGATGCTAAATCTCTGATGTTGCACATCACTGAATACGTCATGAACCGACATTTGTGAGGTAATAGAATGGGTCGAAAAGAGGTTCAGCATCGGCAAGTGATTGTCATTGGAGCTGGGCCTGCAGGTTCGGCTTGCGCACAGAAGTTGGCTGAGGAAGGAATTGATGTTCTGATTATTGAGCGTCGAGAAATTGTTGGAAACCCGGCACAGTGCGGCGAATGTATTCCGAACTGGGGTGAAGTTGTCGGCACTTTTTCAAATCTCGATGAGCATCAATGGCTGAAGGATTACTTCGAATTTCCTGACCGCCTTCGTCTTCATCATCTGGACAACATGCGAGTTTTCCTACCTTCGGGGAAGGCATACCATTTTGATTTGGATGCATTTGCGGGACATCGCCTGCATTTTGACGGATTCCTTTGCGATAAAGCCATTCAGGCCGGAGCAGAAATCCGCACTGGTGAAGCAATGACACGAATCCAACACCAATCAAAACTGAACCGTGATCTTTTGGTAACAACCAAAAATCGTTATTCATTTGACTATCTCATCGATGCCAGCGGCTCATTAGCCCATGTTGGCCGATTAAGACACGGCGATGATGAACGCTATAGACCAAAAGACCAAGTTCCAACAGTTTACGCTCAAGTACAGGGTGAAGTTCCAGAAACCTTCGATGTTTTCTTGGGTTCAGTTGCTCCGTCAGGTTATGCTTGGATTATTCCTAAAGGCCCAGACACTGCCAATGTAGGTCTTGGGGTTCGAGCAGGTTATTTGAAAGGAAACTTGAAAGATCACTTGACAGAATTTTGTGATTCATTAAACCTCGAAATACTTTCTTGGGGCGGTGGTTGGATTCCAATGGGTGGACCTGTAAAGTCGATGGTCGACGGTACGACTTTGGCAGTTGGTGATGCTGCAGGCTTAGTTATGCCGAGCAACGGTGGAGGGATTTCACAAGCCATTATTTCTGGATGTTTTGCTGCTGAAGCAATTGTTGATAACTTGAGAGTTGGAACGTCTCTCGAACAATATGAGGTTCGGGTTAGGGCTTCAATGGGGCGAGCCCTCAAGAATTCCTTGCGCTCGAAAAACATGGGTTATGCTTTCTTCAAAGGCGATTTGATCACTGAGACATTGTTGAGAGTACTCGGTCCTATTGGCGGTATTAAGCGTGCCATGGAATGCGATAAGCCAATGTGGTTGTTTTGATTCATCGGTAAGATGCTCTCCTCAATAGATTTTGAAACGGTTGGTTCAAGACCTATCGTCTGCACAGGCGTTCCATGCGCAGTGTCCGAAGGGCGAACAACAACGAGGCTGTGAGCCCCGTTATTGCTACTGTTCTTCTGCTCGCCATAACGGTCATGCTTTCCAGTATGGTGTTTGTATTGATGCAAGGTGCTCTAACAACCGCTGAGAAGCCTGCAGCTCAAGCAACTGTAAGCGTTCGAGGATTATCCAACGGTTTCCATGTCGTGCGAATGACTTCACTCGACCAAACCATTGATCCAGCAAAAATACAATTTTCTCTTGCGCCCGAAAATGTGACTCAAGGCAATACATTGAGGGGTCTAGTCAGCGATTCTGATGTATACGGGCTCATCGGAGCGAATGTATCATTCCAGGACCGAGATGCAGGATATTCTGTAAGCCAAGGGGATTACTTTGTTATTGATTCGACAACTATTGGTTCGGACACTGGGACTTGGCGATTCCAACTTATCGACCTCTCCACCAATTCAGTTTTGGTGAATGTTGTCTTACCGCCTATCGAATCTTAACCGCCGATAAAAGACATTTCTACTGGCTTCCGCTCGGTGTTGGCTTCCCCTCGAATCTCAGAATAACGGTCCTTGCGTTTTGTCCAGATTTCTTGAATCAGTTTGGCAACTTCTTCGTTCGTTGCGCCAAATCGCAGAATGCTTCGGATATCAACTCCGCTCTCAGAAAATAAGCAAGTGTAGATTGAACCATGAGCTGATAGGCGGGCCCTCGAGCAATTTCCACAAAACGGATGACTTACCGATTCGATAAATCCAATCTCAGTTCCATCTTCCAAACTCCACATACGTGCAACATCGGATGGATGTTGCGCTGGAACCTTCTTCAAATTTCCAAAGTTGTTCGTAATTATCTGACGCATTTCTTCACCCGTCACGACTGATTCAAGATTCCAGTTGTTGGTCGTTCCAACATCCATGAATTCAATGAAACGGACAGCAATCTTTCGTTGTGAGCATGCTCGAACCAAAGGAATGATTTCCTGTGCATTCACTCCGTTCTTTACCACGCAGTTGACCTTAACGCCCAGCCCACATTGCTGGGCTTTTTCGATTCCAGTGAAGACTTCCTCCGGTGTATTCTTGCTGTCAGTGATACTCTGGAACATTTCAACATCAACCGAATCAATACTCACAGTGACTCTGTTGAGTCCCGCTTCAAACAATGTTAGAGCATGCTTTTCCAGCAGAACTCCGTTTGTTGTCAGTGCAATGTCCAATCCCGAATCTAAGTCTCGTAGCATTGCGACAAAAACACTTAGATCTTTCCGGAGAAGAGGTTCGCCACCAGTTATTCGTACTTTTTGGAGTCCAAGAGGTAGCAGTGATTCAACGACGGTTGTCATTTCCTCATAGGAGAGGATTTCTTCTTTTGCAAGAAAGGTGTGATCAGTTCCAAATTTCTCTCTTGGCATGCAGTATGTGCACCTGAAATTACAGCGATCTGTTATGGAGATTCGAAGATCCCTCAAGGGGCGACCCATGAAATCTTCAATCGACATTGAACAGGCTATGCCGCTTCGGCTTTTTATTCTGTGTTGCAAGGGTTGATGGGTATTCGGAGATTGGAAGCACCATGGCGAAGAAGTGGGTGAAGCGCTGGACCACTTCGGGAAAGGACCACCGGCGCAATGATTTACGCATTCTACGAGTTACTCCTCGTTCCATTTCCACGAAGATTGATTGGCGTTTACCTCCTTCGAAAAGCCATCTCATCCGAGCCCTTGCTCTTTATTCTCAAACCTCTCAAAAAATTTCCCTCGAAAATGTTGCAGCATCGGGTGACGACGTGCGTGCCATGCGGAATTGTTTAGCACAGATGGGTGTCAAGTTTGACGATTATGACTCCGATGGAGAATTGTTGACCCAAATCAATCCGATGGAACTTGGCCCACACCCTCTTTCAGTTAAGTGGGTCATGCACGGCGTCGGTACGGATGGATTTCGTAGACCGGCGAGCGTCCTTAATGCAGCAAACTCAGGGACTGCTCTACGATTTCTTGCCGGTTTAGCGGCAGGAATGGAAGGTCCAATCATGCTCGATGGAGATCAGTCGCTGCGTATGCGCAACTCAGAGCCCCTGTGGGATTCACTGCGTCAAGCCGGAGTCGGAGTGTCGATCGGACAAGGCTTGGAACGCTTACCAGTGATTCTATCTGGACCATGGAATGCTGATAAACTACAATCCGGAGTTCATCTCGATATATCTCACTCCAGTCAACCACTTTCTTCATGGATTTTAGCGTCGACAAATCTACCAACCGATACGCTTCTCACTCTTGAAGGAAAAGGAGTTTCAAATCGGCATTCAACTTTGACGGCAGAAATGGTTCGGTCTGCAGGTTGTAAAGTGGAATTGAGCGATGGCAAGTGCTTGCTGAAACCCTGGTCTCCAAATGGTGAAGGCACGTATACCGTTCCAGGGGATGCATCCATGGCGTCATTTGCCGTCCTCGCTTCCTATTGTCTTTCTTCGAAAATTCAACTCATCGGTTGGCCAGATACAAAGGATGCCATTGGACATGAAATCCTTCAAGAATCTGCTATAGAATATGGCATAAAGTGGTCGGAAGGCATACTCGAAGTAATGGAAAAACCCTCTTCTGTACATTTGGATGTGACTGATTCAAATGACATTTTACCACCAATGGCTGCTTTACTCGCCCTCGGCGGTGGTGGGACGATTTCGGGGGCTGCTCATGCAGCGCACAAGGAAAGCAATCGCCTCACACGTACTGTTGAGTTGCTCGAACACTTTGGATTGCAAGCTACCCTTCTTGCCGATGGGGTAGAGGTTGAAGGAAACCAAGTTCCGAGCAAGCCTGAACATCCTGTTCCAACGTTCGGAGATCACCGCTTGTTCATGACAGCAGTCCTTCTCGCTTCCAAAACCGGTGGTGAGGTGATTGGACAAAAATTGTATCATGTCGCTGATGAGGCTTTTGTTCAACGTCTGCAAGACGCAGGAGTGGGAATCGAGTCCGTTCAAATACCATCACTTGAAGATTAACCATGACGACCAAAGTGATGGTCGAGAGCGTTCAGCGGTAAGCGCAGTGCAGTTGGTCTTCCATGAACGCAAGCCCAAGGGTTTGGTATTCTTCTCATGTCGTCCAGCAATCTTCGCATCTCAGGCAAGGTGAGTTTCTGGTTGGCCTTTACTGCACCTCTGCACGCATTGAGGAATGCCAAGTGGTCTTTTCTTCTATCAACTGTTTCAAGTGGAGCCCCATCCTCTGCAGTGTCTTGAAGCAAATCAAGGAGGAAAGGAACGAGTTCTTCGCCTTCGAGTAATTGTGGGGCTGAATCAACCATCCACCCACTGTCACCTTCACGCAGAGAAAAACCAACTTGAGACAGTGTGTCGACCGACGCAGCGACTCGGACGGATTGTCGGGCGTCAAGGTTCAAGTTTACCGGTTGAAGTTTCATTTGACTCTCCCAAAGCGACTCATCGTTACGCAGACGCTCATATCGAATCCGCTCATGCAATGCGTGTTGGTCGATAAGAAGTAACTCATCTTCTGCCTGGACTAAGATATACGAATCTGCAAACTGGGCAAGTGGTTCCATTTCTGGAAGTTCATTGATGATGCCATCGAGTGGTTTTTCTTCGTTCGGAGAGACCTGATGCCCACAACCAGCATGGCGGTGCAAAGTTCGCTCAGCGGGAGATAATGCGGGAGCAGTTGGTTTTTCATCTAAGCCCGGCAACGTATCTTGTGCCGCAGGAGCGGTTGATTGCGGGCGCTTTTTGGCTTCAACCTCAGGTTCTGCTGCTTGGTTTCCATGGAGGTTTAGTTGTGCTCCAGCTGCGATTGCCCAAGCAGGTGGAGTCTCTGCTTGGTTTTCTTTTGGAAGTATGAGAGTTGGTGAGCCAGCAGCTGCGTCAAGGGTATTCTGCGGTGAAGTTTGTGGCGCAAGATGTTCTTGAATCGAAGTGACTTTTTTGATTCCAAGGCCTTGTAGTCCGGGGATACCCCCTGCAGCATCGGGTTGTGTTGGAACCGATTCTAATGTATGAGCAATCGCTCGTTCAAGTCTTTCGAGAACTCTCCACGAGTGCCTCAATCGCACTTCTCGTTTTGTAGGGTGGACGTTCACGTCCACTTCATCCGGAGGTAGTGTGAGCGATAGGACGGCAATTGGATGTCTTCCTTGCATGAGTCTTGTTCTGTATCCACGGCGTATGGCTTGCAAAAACGGACCAGCAGCCACAGGCCGATCGTTAATCAAAATGTGAATATCGTCGCCCATGCCACGCGTGATATCTGGGGTACTGATCCATCCTGTCCACCTTTCGGTTCCGGGCGCTTCAGCATCGCCATCTGGCGAAGTCATCTCCAGCATTGATTCAACTTGGCCACCGAGCAGATCAAAAAGTCGGTCCGTCATTGAATCAGCAACTGGAATATCCAACATGACTCTCTCATCAATTACCAAACGGAAGCCAGTCAATTGGTGTGCCATGGCATGAGCTACAACGACATCAACGATTCGTGAGTTTTCGGTCGCTGGACGTCGTTGGAAAGCAAGTCGAGCGGGTGTATTTCGAAAGAGATGTTCGACATCAATTCGGGTGCCGTGTTGCATTCCAAACGGTTCGACATCCCCCTTTACTCCGTTTTCCATGGTAATGGATTTGCCATCCTTACCTTCTGGTCGGCTGGATATGGACAGGTGAGATACCATGCCGATACTTGCTAGAGCCTCACCTCTAAATCCGAGGGTATGAATGGAATTGAGATCTTCAGCCTTCTTCAACTTTGAAGTCGCATGCCGGTCAAGGGCGAGGCGCAAGTCGTCTTCATCAATCCCGCTTCCATCATCTTCGACTCGTATCAAGTCAAAACCACCACGCTCTATGGTGATGACGAGGCGTTCAGAGCCAGCATCAAGGCTGTTCTCGAGCAATTCTTTGACCACTTGTGCAGGCCTTTCGACGACTTCTCCTGCGGCAATATGACCTATGGTCGTCTCATCGAGTTGAATGATACGGTTCGGTTCAGACATTTGTTTCACCGCCAAGGAGTTTCTTAAGTCTATAGAGTGCATCATGTGCCTGTCTTGGTGAAAGTTCATCAGCGTCTATTTGACTTAGGTATTCCAGTGTCTTTTGCTGCTCAGGGAGAATGCTTGGTGTCGAAGGTGATGATGGATGTGTTTGGTTCATTGCGGCAGCCGCAAAATAACCCATGAGGCTGGATTGTCCTTGAGCACGGGCTGACGGAGTTCCGGTTTCGCCGGCCTTAGCCCCATCTGCTTGTTGTTCAAGGAAAGCGAGAAGGTCTGATGCTCGTTCCACTACCGCTCTTGGAAGTCCAGCCAAGGCAGCGACTTGAACACCATATGAATCATCGCAAGGGCCATCAGCAACGGTATGCATGAAACGCAACTCACCGTCGGATTGTGCGACCTGAACATGTACATTTACGAGTCCGTCCACTTCTCCCTCCAAGCCAATCAGCTGATGATAGTGTGTAGCAAATAATGTCCGTGAACCAATGCGACGGCATATGTCTTCAGTAACCGACCAAGCAATCGATAATCCGTCGAATGTTGATGTGCCTCTACCTATTTCGTCCAGCAAAACCAAGGATTGTGATGTCGCCCGGCGAAGAATATGTGCAACTTCGATCATCTCCATCATGAAGGTTGAACGTCCTCGACGTAAGTCGTCGCTGGCCCCAACACGCGTGAATATTCGGTCGACTAATCCAATTTTTGCTTTCTTTGCCGGAACAAAACTCCCGCATTGAGCAAGAATTGTGAGCAGTGCAGTCGTACGCAGATAGGTCGATTTCCCACCCATGTTTGGTCCGGTAATCAGCAGGAAATTTCTCTTCTTTTGAAGATGAATATCGTTTGGAACGAAACCGGACTGGGTTTCAAGCGTTGGGTGCCGTGCTCCATCTGCCTTGAGGTGATGGCCGTCAGTTAGTTCAGGACGTGTCCATGAGCGAGTGCGGGCTATGGATGCAAAGCATTGAAGGACATCAATCGCAGCCACTCTTCCAGCAATGTTTGCTAGAGTTTGTGCGTTAACTTTGCAGCGTTCTCTCAAAGCGATGAATTCTCTATACTCAAGTTCCTTTACCTTGGTGTCAGCAGTGAGTAGAAGGTCATCGCGTTCAGCGAGTTCAGTCGTAATGTATCGTGATCCATTCGTCATTTGTTGTTTTCGTCGCCATTCGTCTGGGACTTTGTTTTCATTGGATTTTGTCACTTCTATAAACCATCCAATTTGGCGGTTCATACGAACTTTCAGCGAAGGTATTTCCAGTTCTGTGCGTAATTGTAATTCCAAGTTTTTGAACCAAGAATGCCCGGTTGCGGAAGTGTCTCGTAGTTCGTCGATACTTTGGTTCAATCCGGCTCGAACGAGACCTCCATCTCTGATGCTCAAAGGTGGTTCATCCACGAGAGTCCTGCGGATCTCTTCGGCCATTTCACTCAAACAGTCAAGGTCACTGGAGAGGTGAGATAGAAGGGGGTTTTCTGTTTCTTGGCACAAATTAATGATGGCTGGCATACGCTCCAGTGCGTCTGATACGGCCATGAGGTCTCTGCCGTTTGACCGGTTGTAAGCCAATTGAGTTGCGAGCCGTTCCATATCTCTCAAGCCACGTAATGCTTCACGGATGGCATCGAGCCGCCGTGCAGATCGAGAGAGTGAGCCTACTGCTTCATGTCGAGCATGTATTGCTTCAAGATTGCATAATGGGCGGAGTATCCATGTTTTCAGCAGTCGCCGTCCCATCGCACTTCTACACGCATTCAGAGAGGCAAGAAGACTGCCTTCGAATTCTCCTGCCAATGTTGATGTCAATTCCAAATTGCGTAGGGTTGTTTGGTCCAATACCAAGTGTGCTGCTTCATCGATGACTTCGATATCGCGTATGGGCACTTCATCAGCAATGTGCATTGTTGCCAGATAGTCAGCAGCAAGCCCTGCCGCAGCTAATGCCAATGGGGCATCGTCTAAATCCAAATGACCCAAATCGGCAACTTTGAGAACTTTTTCAAGGCGATTTCTTCGTTTCGAATCGCTGGCTCGGTGTTGGCTGATGAGAACGCCGTCTAAGTGTGAAAAGAGAGCACACAGCGAATCATCCTCAGCATCTTTCGGAGAAACGACAATTTCTGTTGGCTTCCATCGCATAATTTCATCCAATGCACGTGCAAATCGGTCGTCTCCTTCGAGATTTGATGCCCATGCTTGACCTGTCGATGCATCAAAAATACCAAGCCCTAAGACATCTTTTCCAAGGGTAACAGATACGAGGAGTGAGCGTTCATCTGTTCCAAGTAATGATTCTTCATACAGGCTGCCGGGCGTGTAGACACGCGTAACAATCCTCTCGAGGAGTTTGGCACCTTCTCTCAATTCTTGCTCTTGCTCTGCTACGGTAACCTTGTGTCCAGCCTTGAGCATGACTCGAATATTGTCTTCCAGTGCATGCCAGGGGAATCCGGCCATTTGGATTGGCTTTGCAGCTTTCTTATCCCTCGAAGTGAGGGCAAGTCCCAACACTTCTGAACCGACGACAGCGTCTTCGTGAAACAGTTCGTAAAAGTCCCCCATGCGGAAGAAAAGAATGGTATCGGGGTGTTCTTCCTTGATGTCCATAAATTGGTCCATCATACCCCTTTTTGCCATACTCGATACACTCCTTACTCTCGCTGGAGTTCTCTGTCGTTGCCGAGAGCACATGAAGGTTCTCGCGCCGTCGAGAAAGAAGTCCTTTTTTCTGAGACTAATTCAACATCATTGGTTTTGAATCAATCTCTTGCTTCCCGTCCATAACATTACACCAAGCACAACGCTCGATATGGCAACGAACATAAGGTTCAAAAATCCTCGGCCACTCTCTATAGAGCCAATTGCCAAGGTGTCGATAGAGTACGTAACAGGCTCGCCATTCTCATTGACTCCGTGCGCATGGAGGATGTCGTCTGATACATCAGCGACTTCGATGTTAAGGGGAATCGGGCGTGACAGTGGTAAAGTTTCCAATTCTCCATCGGCGAATCGAATTACGGATGTGCTGCCTTTACTGCCAAGCAACCATACCTTTCCTGTTTCATCGATTGAAGCCGAAACACTTGCTACATCAATAGAAGTCGTTGTTCGGTCTTTGGCGATGTAAAGTGCAGAATCTGTTCCAGCAGCCAGCAATGTTCCGTTTTCAAGTTGGATAAGTGAATGGATTTCACCCTTATCGATCTCTTCAATAGAGGTCAGCATTGGCGCAGTCGGGCCTTCGTTCCAGGTGATGAATCCTATCACCGGATGTTTCGTCGGGGTTGCTGGGCTATCATCGTTCCCGAATACGCTACTCATGGAGCCCACGGCTACCCATTGGCCATCGCTTAGGGATTCAACCATCCTCCAGTTGATGTTTGATGGAGCAGGTGTTGCGACTGTTAGGTCTGCATTCTTCATTGGTTCATCAACTGGAAGCAGTGCACTTCCTACTGGGCCAAAGCCTCGAAGACCGGAAGATTCCGCCTCATCTGTGACCATAAGCCAGCGATAGGAATCCTCTGATTGTTGTTCTGCCAAATCCAGCACGTCAAATTGTTCTTCGCCATCGGTTAGCGGAAGAACGGTGCGCTCCATTTCAGCGTTTACATGGATGATGTCAAGGGTGTTGTTCTGCGGAGAAACTGCGATGCTACCATCGTGCAATTCCGTGATGAAACTGAGTCCGAGTACATCGGGGTATTCTCCACCTATGTCATGAACTTCAACATCGTTGTTGTGGTGGAAGAGTTGGCCTTCTCCGTTGTTGATGACCATTGCAGTATACGAGCCAGAGTCGCCGTAGATTATCTCCAGTACACGACCATCCATTTCGCCCAAACCGTTGGTTCGATAGTCTACGCCAGGGAGGGTAGATGTGCCTTGAATCAGCAAAGCCCCGATGATGATGAATACGAAAAATCCACCCATGGCGAGCCACTGGTGTTCAGATTCTTCCTCAAGAAGTCCACGCCACCCCTTCGCCATGATTGAAGGGTGTGAAAGGAGCACATGAAACCTTTTATGGAAATGTGAACGAAGGAGTTCTTCCTCATTTCATGAATTTGTGCCGAACGGATGAAGCGGAGAGATGATAAAGGAAACATTGGTCGCAGGAGTGCTTGGAGAGAGTATCATGGCACGTAAACCAGCATCGATGTATCGCCGCCTCAAAGGTCCTGCCTACACCCGACGTAAGTACATCGGCGGTGTGCCAAACAACAGAATTCACCAGTACCACGTCGGAAACCGTGTTGCTGCGGAGACAGGAAAGTTCCCTGTCGTCATGGAACTCCGTGCTGACAACAACTGTCAAATCCGACACACAGCACTCGAAGCTGCCCGTGTTATCTCCAACTCAACCATCCGTAAGATTGCTGGAACCCAAGGATACGCTCTCCGTGTCCACACTTTCCCACATCATGTCCTTCGTGAAAACAAGCAAGCAACTGGAGCAGGTGCTGACCGTGTTTCACAAGGTATGCGATGTGCTTTCGGAAAGAACGTCGGCACTGCAGCCCGTGTCAAGCGTGGACAGCGAGTGATCTCATTGCAAGTTGATCCGGAGAACTACCTGACCGCCCGTGATGCACTTCGCAAGGCGAGTATGAAATTCCCAACACCTTGTTCGGTACGCCTCATCAAGGGACACGAGCACCTCAAGGGACTCATTTGAAACCCATTGGGCCAAGCCCAGTGTCAAACAAACCTCGTTTGTTGAGGCTTATTGGGCGAGAGTTCCTTAAGTCCGAACCGAAAGCAAACATTACAGAACAGGAGGTGAATGAATGAGAGTCGCAGTCCTCAAAGAGGACAATTGTCAGCCAAAGAAGTGTAACGATGAATGCCATGCATTTTGCCCACCGGTTCGAAACGGTCAGGAATGCATCATTCTCGACGAGAAAACCGGTAAGCCTCACATCTCGGAAAGTCTTTGCATTGGATGTGGAATCTGTATCAATAAGTGTCCTCATGACGCTCTCATCATTGAACAACTTCCAAGTGAGTTAGAAACCGATATGATTCACAGATATTCAATGAACGGTTTCAGATTGTTCCGTCTCCCTACTCCCTCGAAGGAAAGCGTCGTTGGTATTCTTGGCCCAAACGGAATGGGTAAATCAACAGCAATAAATGCTCTATCGGGGAGAATTATTCCAAACCTTGGCGACTGGCTCAACAAGGAAGCGGATTGGGACGACGTGATTGAATCACTTCCACGAGGTGAATTACGTGACTTCTTCGTAGCGGTCAAAAAGGGTGACATCCGGGTTGCCCTCAAACCTCAGAATGTTGACCGCCTCCCCAAGAAAATCAAGGGCACAGTTCGGGATTTACTCTCGCGGGTCGATGAACGCAACATGTTTGAACAGCTGACCAGTGATTTAGGAATTGACCATCTTTTGGAACGAACAGTACAGCAATTGTCTGGTGGTGAATTACAACGAATGGCTATATGTGCTACACTTTTGCGGGATGTCGATGTGTATTTCTTTGACGAACCCTCGTCGTATTTAGACATACATGAACGAATGCGCATCGTCCGCATTATACAAAAATTGGCTGAAACCAAGAGAGTTATTGTGATTGAACACGACCTTGCAGTTTTGGATGTACTCGCTGATTTAGTCCATATTGTCTATGGGAAGAAAGGTGCTTTCGGAATATTTACTCCTGCACGAACAACCCGTCAGGCTATCAATACATACCTCGATGGTTTCCTTCCAGAACAAAATGTTCGTATTCGAGATAAACCAATTAAGTTCCTCAACCACAGCGACCGGATTTCAGAAATTGGTTCGGAAGTTGTATCCTGGGGAGGTCTTACCAAAACGCTTGGTGACTTCAAACTGACAACAGGGGAGGGTGCTGTCCATCGCTCGGAAGTTGTAGGTGTCGTTGGTCCGAATGGAACTGGAAAGTCGACCATGATCAAAGTCTTGGCAGGTGAGCATGGATACGACGAAGGTTGGGTTACTGAGAACGCAACCATTTCTTACAAGCCTCAACACATTGACGTTGACATGGACTGCAGTGTTCAACTGTGGCTCGACAGTGAAATCGGCCCAAAGTGGCGTGTTGGAGAGTACAATGTCAACGTGATTCGAGCTTTAGGCGTCGACCAACTTCTTCCTAAGCGAGTCAAGAAATTATCCGGTGGAGAACGACAGGCCGTTTCTATCGCTATCTGCCTTGGCCGTGATGCAGACTTGTATCTTCTCGATGAACCTTCAGCTCATTTGGATGCAAATGCCCGCATGGAGGCTGCCAAAGCGATTCGTAGAACGATGGAAGCCAACGAGAAATCAGCATTCGTTATTGACCACGATGTCTACTTCATCGACATTGTAAGCGACTCCTTACTTGTCTTCGAAGGTGAGGGGGGCGTTCACGGTAAAGCTGAGGGACCGTTCAAACTTCGCGACGGAATGAATCGATTTTTACAAGGCGTGAATGTTACCTTCCGTCGTGATCACGACTCAAAGCGCCCACGGATTAACAAAATGGAAAGTCGAAAAGACAGGGAACAACGGGGAATTGGCGATTACTATTCGTTCGACCATTGAGGTGTGATGCGTAGTGCCTGTTGGAATTCCACCACTCGGAGGGCCATTAGGGCGTTCACGTTCTCGAATCTCAGCGAGTGGGCTTACAACTTTCTTGCGCTGTAAACGCCAATGGTTTCTTGGCTCAAAGGTTGGGATTTCCGGGCCACTTCGCCCATCGCAAGTCATTGGTATCGTGTTAGAGGACGCATTATGTGGGCTTATGATGCGACGACCAAAATCTGCAATCGAATCCTTGGAGCAACTCAAATCATGGATTGCATCGCATATCCAAACTGCAGCGGCAGAGGCATTTCTCGAAGGTAAGAAACTGTGGGATGAAGGATTATGGTACGCTCCAGACACTTCTTGGGCTGATGTTGAAATTGAATCGTTTGAATCCAGACTACAGTATGGATTGGACTTGTTCTTCTCCGAAGTTGAGGCATGTTATGGTACGAATGGCGGTCCTCATTTGGAGGCATTCCGATCCGGACAGCAGCCATTTTCGGTGCCTTCTCCAGCATGGGGTGATGAACCACGTTTCCCCGTTCCGGAAAAAGTTCGAAACTTTTCGATGCGCACTTGGGCAGACCCTGAGCAATCCATGAAATGGGCTCAACCGGGTTCACCCGTGACTTGGAACGAGGCTTGGGACATTGCCAGGCCATGGATGAAAGATCCTCGAGTGCATCAACCCCAGCGCCTTTTCCATCCTGAGAGTTGGGCAGCAGGTGAATTGGACTTGGTCCTTAGGTGGGACGGTCGAATACGATTAGTCGACATCAAATCCGGCGACCCGAATTCCAAGTTTGCAGAGTCACTTCAACACCAACTCCGATTCTATGCTTGGCTATGGCATGAAACTCATGATGGTCAATGCGTTGACGGAATGGAGGGGTGGTACCTCAATGGAGCGCACAAAGTGTTGTATGAGGCTCCGCAAAAAGATGATTATCCGTTGATATCAAAGGAATTCTTCCAAATCAATTCAGATATGCAAAGCATGGGCTCCGGGCCTGCAACTCTCCCATCTCTCCCATCAGATGCCTGCGACGGAAGCGCTGCTGGATGCCATTGGTGCAGTTTGTCACGCAGTGTTGAAGGTGTTTGGTCTGGAGAAGAACTTCTCAATAATATTACTCCGATCCGAGAGGTTGAACTTTCTCCTCCGAGTGAATTGTTGTCTTCGATTCCTGAACGAGTCAGTGTACAAGGAAAGTTCACTGGAGCTTGGGGACCGTTGCCAAACCACTTTGGTGAGCCGGTTTTGGGCGCTATGCTGGTTGCTGGCAGTGCACAAATTACTGTGGAAGAGAGTGAGCCAGGAGCCTATCCTTTACTGCATGAGGAGCCAAATGGAGACATTGTAATTCTCGATGCGCTCCCCGGTGTATGGCGTGGTTCTCCTCGGTTGTACGTCGATTCAAGAACACGCATTCTACCTTTGGCCGAGGCTCAAGAAGAGTTCGCTAACGCTTCGAGCACGTTGTCTGAGCGTACGACTCGGATAGGATTACTGCGAACCAGGGCCAACGTTGAAGGTATAATTTTGAGCGTTAGAAAGCGCTCGGGGGTACGACTCGATGCTAAGCCTTGGACGATGATGAATGTTCATCTTTGGGACGGTTATTCTGTCGTTGAGGTTGCCTCTTTTGGCTCTAGCATTACCGGACAAATGGAATCTCTAAGACCCGGTCAACGATTGAAGTTGATGGCAGCCGAAATCGGCTGGAGGGCTGGCTTGCCGCAATTACGCATTGATTCAAGAAAAACGCGTTTACAAGTCAAAGATTGATTTTTGGAGAGTAGGGTTCAAGAACATTCGACAAAACACTCACTCCTATGCCCGTTCGACTCGCTCAGCCAGAAGATGATTCAGTTGGCCCATACAACCGGCTATCCTCAAGCCAAGTCAACGCCTACCGTTCTTGTCCTCGGCTCTGGTTTTACGAAAAAGTGCGCCGTTTCAAGATGCCACAAATTCCAGTGTTGTATGTCGGCCGTGCTGTTGAAGAGGTCTTCTGTAGAATGCTCATGGAATCGCCTGCATTGCTGGTTGCTAAAGCCTCATCTGACACTCTATCGGCCATACCTCTCGATGCGAATGGAGTTCCCAGTCGAACAAGTCTAGACCCATGGCCGGCAGAACGGTTGCTTCCTCTACCAAGCAATATGCTGCCTATGTCGATGGATGAACTGCGAAATTGGGCTATAGAACGATTGAATGCGCATCTTCAGCCAGCATTGAACTCGATGAGAGAGGAGTGGCAAAAGAACGAACGTAAAGCAGGCGATTGGGATTCAGTTGACCCAGACTATTGTCTCAAGATGTGCGTTAATGGACTCGATATGCATCTCAAAGAAGTCCAGAGATGCATAGACGCTAATGGAGGCCCTTTGCTGAAAGAATGGCGAAGGGGACAGCGTCCTGATTGGCCAGCGCCTGATGCACGGCGTTACTCTCTCTCAAACGACCATCCTCTTGCCGTTGAAGGGTCTGTGACCTTGATTGAGGCATGGGAGATTGCTCGACCTTGGTTTGTCGATCCGAATGCGGGTAAGTTTGCAATGAATGCAGTTCACCCCGAACATTGGTTTCAAGGTGAATATGACCTCGTGTACCGTTGGGATGGAAAGATTACAATTGTAGACTTGAAAGCGAGCATTGGACGTGGAGACCGTTCGGGCAATTATGTGGAACAGTTACGAATGTATGCCATGTTGTGGTGGGTTACTCACGGAAAGAAGGAACAAGTCGATGGATTGGAGATTTGGTATCTTGGAGCGAACGCTATCAAAACTATACCGTGCCCTGATGTAGATGAAATGACAAAAATGGAAATGGAGTTGGAAGAGCTTTGGCGCCAACTACGCAAAACCACACCTTCACTTGATGAATGCCCTCCAAAACCAGCTCCAGTTCGTGGTTTCAAAGCAGGTGGAATTCCTATCGAAGCTCCTGATGAAGTACGCTGTGAACGTTGCGATTGGGCTGAGGTTTGCCCTGGTGGCGATGGGGATGATGAATTGCCAGAAGGTGGAAATATTCAGTTGCCTGGAACTTCTACTCCAATCGATCTTACAACTATCGGAGTACTTGATCCACGAATGACACTTGTTGGTGAAGTCTTCAGTGTAATGGGCATGAAAGAGGCTCGCCGCCCTCAAGTGACAGTATCTCAAGGAAGCAAGTTCGCTAAAGTTGTCTTTTTAGTCGACGCACACGAGGACGGTAGGCCGTCTTGGCCGTCTGAACTTGTCAAGGGCAACATCGTTCGTTTAGAGAACGTCATTCCTACTGTGAACTGGAAAGGCGAAATCGAATTGAAAATCGATCCGCATGCCTGTATGGTTCACGCTTCACCTGATGAAACAGCATCCGACCTCATGGAATTTAGAGCCCGTTGGAACATAACTGGAAAACTGGTCTACAAATTTGAAAAGCGTGGTGTTGGCCGTAATGGAAAAGAATGGCATCGTAAAGGCTTGATGCTACTCGATGCCACCGGTGCGATGAAAGTTGAAGGGTGGGCCAACGATTGGGGGCCACAATACGACTTAGCTGAAGTTAGTGATACGGTTGTTGTGGCCAACATCGGGATTGATGCTTGGGCAGTGGAAGTGCGAGGAAACGTCACACGAAATTCCAAAATCCACATTACAAAACGTGTTGAAAGGGATTAGCCACCTGAAGAAACCGTCGTAACGAGGAGTTTCACGGACTGAGAAAGAACGGTGGCGTGTGGCAAAATTGTGTTTTCAAAACTCACAAGGACCGTCGAAGGTAGTATTCCTGCTTGAACCAACACTTGGCGAACGGTCTCCGGAGATTCAACGACCAGTTTGATGTCATGGTCTCGACCATGCAGGTGAATCTCCATGAGACCATGAGGTAACATCATGCTTATGACGGTGGCGCTAGAGCGAGCATCACGGCCGAGATCGCATAGCCCGGTATTGCGGTGGATTCGAAATCCACTGTCCCTGTGACACGGGAGTTCAAATCTCTCTCTCGGCGCCTAACTTCAGTCCAAGGTTTTTTTATCGATTGGTTTTAACACCAACCGATTGACATGGAGCCTACACCCGAGTCTGGCCCAAATGTAAAGGACAGTGTTGTCTCTGGGGATTTGCATACCGGGAATGTTATTCATAATCACTATCACATCTCTCAACCACCCTCAGCAGTTCCTCAACCACCGCCCGTTCCTCAGCGGCCGCCCGTTCCTCCTCGGGCAGTAAATCCGAGCCAGCCCCCTCGCCAGCAGCAACAGCAATACAGCCAACAACAATACCAACAACAGCCGCAGGCTGTTTCTCAAAATCAATTCACTAACTTTTACCAACAACACGGTTCACGATATCTCCAAAACCCTTCACAGAAGGATGTTCTTGTTACCTATCTGTTGTGGTTTTTCCTCGGTCCCTTGGGTGGTCACAGGTTTTACCTCAATCAAATCGGAATGGGTGTGTTCTATTTCCTAACGTTCGGAGGATGCGGACTATTGTGGCTTATCGACATCGCCTTGATTCCTGGTTTAGTCAATCGAGCGAACAGAACATATGTTCGAAATTGACCTTCACATGTAGAAGGCATCCGGCGACTCAGTCAAGTCGCTAACCATGTCTGGTGCATTTCCGGGTGCCAGTGCTGCTAACTTGTCCGTAAGCTTCGATTGTACGTCACTCGGCAAAGCAATACCGAGGTCAAACCATCGATCCAGTGATTCAAGAAGCCTTTGAGATGCAAAAGCGTCTCCGCTCGAACCGACCGTTGTTGCGATGGCACACGCTGAATGAATGTTGTACAATGGACCAATTGATGCAATCAATGCTGCAAGACCGATTGCCCCAGACTTGGGTTCATCTCTTCGTACATCAACCCCTAGAGCCTCTAAGTCAATTCGATGAGATGCGTTTGAGGCAACAACAAAGGTTTCCTTGCGTGTTGGAGAATCCATGAGCCCTGCCAGAACATACAAGGCTGTGATTCCTTGAGATTCGAGCCACTCAAGAACTTCGTGGGCCATCGAACCTTGGTGCTCTGGCTCTAAGGGTTGCGATGTACCAGTGAGAGTTAATACACGCTTCCCCGTGACCGACTCTATAGAGGATAATGTCAGGTGTGGAGGCGTAAGTAGTCCATCTTCATCAAGCGTTGCCAACGGAGGGAGTGAGGTGTGGTGGAGGCGAGCAATTTCCTGCTGAATGTGACACGAGTTGATGCCCTCAATTGCTACCTTACCGACGTTGCCGACACCAGGGAGCGCGAAAAGGAGAATCTCGTGTTCACCTATGTGGTTGTTGGAACTCCGCCATTCGATATTCAATCCCATATACTGCGTATCGTCTTCCGCCGCGCTATAATGTTTGACATCGGAAACCTGGAAAAAAGGCCAATTGCGAGGGGTTTCTAAAACTGCATTACTCTTCTTCAAGAGCAAGTTGAGATTCTTTCATTTGGTCGAGTGATGGTAGAGTTGCTAGATTTGCAGCCCATTCAGGTGATTCAACATTGTACATTTTTCTACGAATCGATGCCCTGTGATCTTCTGGTGACCATTTCAGAGGTGCTGCAGCTTGTGCCTTCGAGCCACAAGAAGGGCATGTGGTTGCTAAAGTCCATGCTTCACATTCGAGACATTGTTGCAACAGTTGTCGTGCCATGGTATCACCTGCATCGACATTGTTTATGACTCAAGCGCTTCATTCACGCAAAGCAGTGGCTTCTCCGCCCGCTGCGATGACATGATCGAGTGTTGCTTTCGTAGCATTTTCCCAGATACTTTCGGCTGTTTTGAAGTCAGGAGCCTTAAGTTCGATTCTGTATTCAGGCGCGCCGTTGTAATGGCACGAAACTTCGATTTCCTCTTCTGTTGACGAAAGCGACTCTGCGGCAAGAAGAGCATTTTGGATGACTTCAACACCATTGATGTCGTTAATGCTTAGCGTGAGGATGCCTCGAATTTCAACGAAGGCAGGGATGATGTTCTCAATGGCCATTTCAATGAATTCTTTCAACCAATCGCCTTCAAATCCAGCATCGGTGAGAGCGCCTTCATTCATTGCAGCTTCTTCGAAGGCTGTATACAGACCGCCAAAGGCATCGGCGAGTTCTTCACCCGACGACTTGATTTCGGCTTCATCCCAACCGACTTTCTCGCCAAGTACTTTGAGAAGTTGGTGAGCTCTTTGCTCATTCTTCCATTCTTGGAGTCGCTCACGGCGACGTTCTTCAGATACCGATTTGAGTGAGAGTTCGAGAGATGTTCCGTCTTTACGGGTTCTCATTACTTTGCAAATAAGGCGTTGGCCTTCACGAACAAAGACTCGAATGTTTTTGACCCAACCGCTCGCAATTTCGCCGATGAAAATGAATCCTTCAACACCTTCAAACTCATCAAGTTTGACATAACAGCCGTTTTGTTTTACGGTTGTCACTGTTACGACAACAAGTTCGCCTTCATTTGGCGTATTTGTGATATCGGACATGGAGGCTCAGCCTCCTCATTCAAGTGCTTCAACAACAGTGCAGCCAACTAAGTCAGCTTTGCCACCAGAGGGGCTGGTCAGAGTTGCTCCACAAACTCCACATGAAATGACAGAGGTTGCACGAGAATAGATTGTGGTTTCATTACCGCAATCTTTGCAGGATACTTTAAGGAAATTTTGTGCCATATCGTTCAACTCACTTGTCAATTAGTTCGAATTTCTTAGCACGCTGGCACGGCGCATAGTGAGCCTTACCAGTTTCTGTGCAACGGTAGAGAATGTTAACTCGCTTTGTTGGCTTTTCACGGCCGTCAGGCTTTGGACGTGGGAAACCACGGTAACCAGCCATAACTCGACGGAAACGGCGCTGACCCCATCGTAGTTCAGAAGCTCGCTTCTTCTTGACACGCTCGATGGTGTGCATTGTATGCTTGCCAGCCGATGGGCTGTAACGCTTGACTTGTCGTGGCATTTTCACCATATGAGCACCTTGAGCATTCGGCCCACAAGAGTCGGGTATTTAGGAGTGCCGCATTCACTGGTAAGTATAAATCGGGCGACTGAGGTGAAAAGAAGGGGATAGATAATGAACATTCATACGGTGAGAGGCATCATGGACGAGATGCTTCAGGCCCTTCTGTTGTTTTGGCTTCCCGTCGCTGTAGTGCCTTTTGGAGTGTGGATTTTCCTTTCTTCCTCCAACGATCAACGCAAGACTTTTGGACGATTTCTTGCTTTTGTCGGCATCGTGATGGTATGCACAAGTCCGTGGACGGTACCCTCGTCTCCTTCCACCGCCGCAGGGCATTTGCTTGGAGCAATAATTGGTCCGGCTGTGTTAATTTTACTCGGTATTTATCTCATTTCATTTTCCGGCCATGTTCCTGTTGGCCGTCTACCTCGAAGCGACAGGAAGCTTGGCATATTTGTCTCCTTAGTTGGTTTTGCGTGGTTCGCAGGTATGCACTGGTGGATTCTCACACCGCAAATCGCCAGTGGGAAAGTCAATGATTATTGGTTTGTATTTTGGCCGACCTTCCTTCTTCTCACATCATGCTTGTCATCATGCGCAGCTATCGCTTCACTCACCATTGGAGACAACAGAAAAACTGAATCAAACTACATGTTTATGCTTTCAGGTTTAGGTTTTCTCATGATCTTACTGGGCTTGAATGTCGATGGCCCGCTCATCACGACTGATGATTTTAGAGAGCATTTGTGGTTATCTGTGGCAGATTTGGCAGGCATAGCAGCAGGTGGTCTACTATCGGTCATGGTTTTTGCATTGGTCATTTTTGTGTACGAGAAAACACTTCCTTCGCCTGTGAAAATTGAAGCACCACAAACTGCAGAATTGGAACAGGTCGCAAACGTCATCGCATCTCATATCGGAGGCGGTGTTGAATGAGTGGTTCACGGCTTGCAGTCACGTGGAGAATGATGGCTTTGGCATTCGTCCTACCCCTTCTTCTCATACTCGCCATAGAGATTACCCTTTCATCTGGAATAGAAGGTTTCGATGGTGACGAGGCTTTTACTCGGTTTGCAAACGCCACACTCACATCGTACACTCTACTTTCATTGCTTCTTCTCGGTAATCTCTTCTTCTACGGCGAATCACGAAATCGACCGTTGGCACCTTTGGTGGGGATGTTTTGTGCTTCACTGCTGGGTGTGGCAGCTACTTTCTTCTTCATCAATCAAGGTCCAATGTTGCTTGAAGACAATGGTTCTGCCCAGGCTCAAGCGATTTACAACATTGTTCACACGCTGGTTTCGGCTGGAGCCGTTGCATTTGCAGTATGTGTTTCCCTTGGCTCAATGTTTTCCGCCATTACCTCTCAAAAGCGCCGAATAAATTTCACATTCGAAGAAGAGTGATGGCGTATTGAAGGGGGTTTCCTCCGCCGTCGATTTCATAAGGGGGAGGTTGGTGGAGCGATTATACGGTGATTCTATGTCGAAAGGTACTCCATCCATGGGTAAGCGTCAGAAGACAACTCACATTCGCTGCCGCCGCTGCGGACGCAATGCATATCACAAGCAAAAGTCAGTTTGCGCTTCATGCGGATATGGCGAGACTGCTCGCATGCGCAAGTTCAATTGGTCGAAGAAGGCTCACCGCCCTAAGGCTTGAAGCAGGAGATGGCTTAAGCCGGAATGGCTACAAAGCGTCAAGCACTCGATAGGGTTGAGGCAATACAATGTGTGGCATCATTGGAATAGTTGGGCGTGAGAATGTCCATGTCAACCAACTGATCTATGACGGTCTCACCATTCTTCAGCACCGTGGACAAGATGCTGCTGGAATCATGACTGATTTTAACGGCAAGTTCCGTTTACGGAAATCCAACGGCCTTGTTTCCGATATTTTCTACACTCGTCACATGCGCAGGCTGCAAGGCCATGTGGGAATCGGACATGTACGCTATCCTACAGCAGGTTCATTCTCTCGCTCTGAGGCTCAACCGTTCTATGTCAATTCACCTTACGGTCTAGGTCTTGCTCACAACGGTAATCTCACAAATGCGAAGGAACTTCAGGTTCAATTGACCGATAAACATCATCGACACATGAATACAAGCAGCGATTCAGAACTACTGCTCAATATGTTGGCAGTGGAATTAGACTCGAATGGATCGAGCCTTTCAATCGAAGGAGCCCCACATTTGGATGTTGAAACCGTATTTGGTGCAGTAAAGAATGTTCATCGGCGTGTTGAGGGAAGTTATGCTTGTGTTTCCATTATTTCCGGTTACGGACTTCTTGCTTTCCGAGACCCGTATGGGATACGCCCGTTGATTTTTGGCTCACGTGAAGTGGATGGCCGATCTGAATGGATTGTGGCCAGTGAATCGGTTGCCATTACTGCACTCGGTTTTGATATTGTCCGGGATGTACAACCCGGTGAAGCAATTTTCATTTCAAATTCAGGACACCTTTTCCACCGCCAATGCGCAGAAAAAGTCGAAGCATCACCTTGTATCTTCGAACACGTCTATTTTGCACGTCCGGATTCAGTTATTGACGGAATTTCTGTCTATCACGCTCGGCTTAACCAAGGTGATGTCCTCGCAAAGCGCATTCTTGAGCAATGGCCGGATCATGATATCGATGCAGTGATTCCAGTTCCGGATTCTGGGCGTATTGCTGCATTACAGATGGCCAAAGCTCTTGATGTGCCATACCGAGAAGGATTTGTCAAGAATCGATATGTTGGTCGAACATTTATCATGCCTGGGCAAGCGCTTCGAGAAAAGTCAGTTCGCAGAAAATTGAACGCTATTGAACACGAGTTTGCTGGAAAGAACATTCTCTTGGTGGACGACTCCATTGTCCGAGGAACAACAAGTGCACAGATTATCGAGATGGCTCGGGATGTCGGTGCTTCTAAGGTCTATTTTGCCTCCGCCGCACCTCCAGTTCGATATCCCAATGTGTATGGGATTGACATGCCTGCAATCAATGAGTTCATCGCAGATGGAAAGTCCATTGACGAGATTAACAGCATCATTGGAAGCGATCGCTTGTTTTATCAATCACTTGAAGATCTTATTGAGGCGACATCCATCGGCGAACATCCCCCCTCACGGTTCGATACGAGTTGTTTCAACGGTGAGTATGTCACTGGAGGTATTGATGAAGCGTATCTTGACGCACTTTATGCTTCTCGTAACGACACTGCAAAAGTCGAGTCCAGCGAGGATGACGAAATCGTAGATATGCACAACGATACCGAAGATTGAGGCCTGTGCATGGCTCAACAATCCTGGATCTTGCGTTTTGGCGAACTCGGTTTGAAATCGAAAGTCGTTCGTCGTTCGTTTCAGAGAGCATTGCGGAAAAATTTGGTACAACTTTCTAAAGATGCTTCAGTCCCTATTCTTCGTTCCCGTCTAAGAGATTTCGATGTAGTGTATTCTGAAGCACCAACTGAAGATGTTGAGAATCTAATTTGCCACGGCCTTGGGATCGTTGCCATCGACCGAATTGTTGAAATTTCTGAAGACCCAAACCCACACCTCGTCGCACAACTCGTATTGGAACGCCATTTACGAGTAGGTGAGGCACGAACCTTCGGTGTCCGAATCAAACGTTTGGGTGAGAAGGGGGAATGGGATTCTCAATCGTATGCCCGAGCACTTGGTTCAAAACTCATGGAAATGGACTCGGCCCTTACAGTGAATCTTTCAAATCCAGAATGGTGGGTCAAGATTATTCTTGAACCACGTAAAGTCTCATCCATTGAGAAGAGAACACTTGGTCCAGGTGGGCTTCCAACCGGTGTTCAAGGTGACGTACTTGCGCAACTTCGTACACGAGATGATGTTCTCAGTTGTTTTTTGATAATGCGACGAGGTTCACGTATTATTCCCGTACTTGATTCACAGCAATCTCACTTGGAGATGTTGAAGAAATGGGATCCCTTTATTGGCGTTCGAAGCCGAACGAAAGACGACAAAAACCGAACATTCCAACGCCCAGCCTGGGGCGTTGTTGGTTTGAGTATTGAAGAAGCAGAACCGTTCATAGAACGAAGAGAAGAAGCCATCAAAACGACTCCACTGTGTACGCTCAATCCCTTGTGTGGATGGACGGAGAAAGAAAAACAGGCGCTATGGCTGCATTTAGAATCTCCAAGCCTTCATCGTCCTCACCCAGATACGACAACATGGTTTGAGTAATCTACCCATCCAAGGGATGGGGTTAATTGAGTCCGCTTCCTCAACGGTTCATGTTGAGATCTCGACCGGTGCATGTAGCGTTTCAACCGGAGTCGAAAGTCACCGCACTTGTACTCTCTCTGAACGGTGATCTTACTGCATGGGCAGAAGGCGACGGGCAGGTATTCATTGCGCGACACGAACACTCTGAGTTTACGGTAACAGGTTCTTGGAAAGCCTCCTCAATGGTTCGGGGTATGGTTCTTCGCGGTAATTCACTCTATGTGTTGGATGACGCTCACGGCCTCTCATGCCTCGATACCAAAGGAAATATCCAGTGGCAGTTTGAAATTGGTGCAGGCGGTTTTGACCTGCAAAAAACCCCGACAGGGTTGGCAATTGTCGACGGTCTAGGTCGCCTCTTTTTGATTCAGTACGATGGTACTGAGGTTACTTTGTCAAATTCCTATCAAGACATTTTGCACATGCAAGTGGTCGGTGATTACCTTATTTTAGCACATGAAAATGGCCGTGTTCAAGCACTTGTAAATGGGGCTTTGGCATGGAGTCGGCCTGCACGTGGCGAGAAAGGTGAATCGATCACTTGCATCGGAAGCGATTCGAATAACAATCTCGTTATCGGTAGAGAAGGTTATGCCTTGGTGGCTGGTGATGAAGAAGTTCTCGAGATTGAAGTTTGGGATTTAGTTCATCAGAAACTGCAACATCGCTTCGATGTCAAGAGCCGTCTTCTTCGAGCCATCCCGAGTGAAAATGGATTGCTGTGTGGTTTTGACGATGGCAAAGTCGTACATTCTTCGACGCATTTATCGCAACTTGTTCATGATACACGGATGGAATGCAAGTACCCGATTCGAAACCTCGCTTTTTGTAACGGCAGTGTCATTGCTACAGCATGGTTCTATGTATTCGGCAGAGAAGCAGACGGTTCAGAGTGGAAACTTGAGCATCAAGGAATGCCGAATTATCTCGTTATGAGCAACGATGGTTCCATTTGTTTATTTGCTGGCGAAGACCAAAACGATTGGACGGAAGAAGAGCCAATAGGACACTTTTCGCTTTT
>JABIWF010000089.1 GCA_018701175.1 Methanobacteriota archaeon | reverse complement strand
GTCCAAACACGACGGCAATGTGCATCCAAAAATGTGAGCGCTCAGGTTGGCGGGTTGCCATGATGCTCATTGCAATCAAGGGCAATCCGAAAAAGGCAGGAATCATTGAAGTGAAACTTGTCATTCCTGTGCCGAGATAAAATCCAATTCCTTCCAACACCAGTGCACCTCCAACCAGCATAGTCAATCGAGGTACTGTTTGCCCTAAGAATGTGAAATCACTCATACACCCGGTAAAGCGGACTTAACTTTTGACTATGCCGATGGTTCAGCCATCGAAGCGAGCGATTCATGGGGGGGAACTCTCTCGGCGAAGTATGAAAGGACGATTTGCAGTAGTTCTCGTTCTCAACTTACTGCTCATGACGACCGGTGGAATCGGACTTGCCAGTGCCGATGACGACCAGCCAGCATGGCGTTCAACCGGTATCGATCCATCGTTGTGGAACGATGGGCCAGTCGAAGAAGACACGCCGATGAAAGAAACCTATCAGGGAAATCCAATCTTTGTAATTCAAGTATCGTATGTTCCAAATTTCGGTGAAGAACGTATCACTGGTAGCATAACTCTCGAGTTGTTTGAACAACGGGCACCTATTACCACTGCCAATATGATCAAAAACATCGATTTAGGCGTTTACAACGGCATTTTCTTCCATCGTGTCGTAGAGGATTTTGTCGCTCAATCCGGCGATCCTACCTGCAAGAAATTCGGAGTTTACCCTGCAACGAATCCTCTAGAACCTACCTGTGGTAGTGGTGGAACAGGCACTACAATTCCATTGGAGCATCACGAGGAATTATCTCATGTTGACGGTGCAATGGGAATGGCAAGAGGCGCAGAAGAAGATTCAGCGGATTCCCAATGGTACATCACACACTCCGAGCAACACGGACTTGACCCTGAGAACCGTGATGACGGAGGTTACGCTGTGTTTGGGATCGTAAGAGATGGCATGGTCCATGTCCGCGGTATTGCAACCTCTCCAACCGTAACGAATCCAGCAAGTGCTCAAGGTTTTCAAAATCCAGGACCTGATTTACTCGGCCGCCCTGTCAATGAAGTACTCATCGTCACCGTCGATTTAGTCGGTGTGTCTGACCCTGATGGGACTCTGCGAGGTGTTGCCAAATCTTCGAGTGACAGCAAAGGCTTCTTTTCGTTCTCAGATGATATCTCGGGCACATTTTTCAAATTAACACTCGTTGGTATGTTTCTTATTGTAGCTCTTGGGATGTATGTTGCACGAACTGAACAACCGCTGACATTGGAGAAGCATGATTCAACCGTCAGTTTGGACGCTTTTCTCGTCGACGATCCTATTTCGTGAATGAAGTGTCCTGCTTTGGCAATGCACATCGAGCACCACGTGACGAACCCTTGGAGAGAACCACTTTACTTTCTCCAAGTGATGGGATTCAATCGACCATTTTCTCCCGTGTGCTGCTGCCAATATGCTCAATTTTTCAAGTGTTTCAACGCGCCAACTTTCGATGTCTTCCTCTTGAACATTCATGTGGATATGCAACCAGCCCCCTCTCGGCTTTAGGCACTGGATAGCGTGTTCCCATGCATGCTCAGAAGAAGGCAGAATCCCGAGATGACATCGGTCTGCTTGAGCATATACATTGGGCAGTAGCAGTTGATTGTCGCCATGGTGAACGGTAATTTTGTTCTCGAGGTGATTCGCTTTTATTGCCCACTGTAGCCCTTCGATGGAATGTGGGTTCATCTCAAACGCATGAACATGCATTGCTTGGCTGCGGTGTGCCATATGCAAGGTATAGTATCCGACTCCTGCATATGCATCAACGACGACTTCTCCATCCATTGAAATGTTTCCAATACGCCGTCGCTCCGTATTGTTGCCTGATGAGAACATGACTTGTGTTGCATCAAATCCAAATTGAACACCGTGGTCTGTGAATTCTACCCAACCGTTCTCTCCAAACAGCAGTTCAGTTTGAGAACTTCGAAACATATCTTTGGCGATTGGACGCTGACGCGCTAAGCGTTTGCCTGAGAGTGCCTCAGTAATACATCGCCATAGTGCTTCCAGTTGAGACTTTGTGCAGCGATTCAGAAGTTTTACCCAGTCGTCGCTCTCAAACGCTCGTTCTGTCAGAATAATCATGTCGCCATAGCGTTCCCACTTTCGAGGGAGTTGAGAAACGAGTGGTTCGATTTCTGCTGCATTGGATTTACCTGTGAGCCAATCGGATACTGTTCTGCCAAGTAGAGCATGAGGATTGTTCGACAATTCTGCTCTTTCGAATTCTTGGTATGTGAAATGAATCTCAAACGACAGGCCCTTCAAAACCCGTAACTGCTCGTCCTTCAATCCACTCTTCAACGGCAGTATGAGCGAATCACGCTTGCGCATTGGTTTCCAATCTAGATTGAGGAGATCATGGTTGTCAAGAGCCATGTGAAGCGATTCACCCATCTCAAGTTGGCACCTTACTGCATTGCAGTAGGAGGGCTTTGAGACCGAATCAGCCATGGTTGCCCCAAGAGAGCAACGACTTTGAACATGGCGTGGCAACACTGTACCATGTCGCACAAGAGTCAACGGCCTACTCGCCTCAGTTTCTCGACATCGGTTGCCTTGGTATTGGTGATGACGCTGCATCTTTACGCACCGCTCGTTTCTGCTGCGAATATGAGTTCATGTCAAACTGCATGCGATGAATACGACAGTAATGAGGATCTCACACCTCATCGACAAGATTGGATTGAGGGGACATATGATTTCAATCTCGAAGACACATCGACCATCCGACTCGATTTGGTGTGGGCCATTCGTGAATTCAACCGCACTGCACTTGGTCTAGACAGCATACCTGCTGTCCAACTTGCACTTGCTAACGACGGTTTAGATTCGAAAGACGGAGCTCCTGCTGACCTTATTCGAGACCAATTTGATACGGAACTTCCAAACTCACCTGGTGTTCGTGTACAAGACCAACTCATTACTGAAATAGACAAAGCAATCGAAGATTCTGTCGAATCAGGGTTTGGTTCAGCTTCTTCTCCGATGACCGGTTATGTCGGTACTTACACGAACGGTGGTGTTACGGTTCAATGTTCGACCGATGAGATGAGCGATGCATCTGATGAAGGTGCTTCGACCAATAACGCGTTTGAGCCACCTATTTGTATCCAGAGCAGCGTCGACATCACGCTCTCGCCGGATTCATTCAATCTCGTTTCCAATACGAATTTGGAACTTGAAAGAGCATATCAAGGCCTTCTGGTCATGGGGACAGAGGTCACCACAATGTTCGATTTAGTCGGACTCCCCGGACACAAGTCTTCGTACTCATTCAATCCTCCAGAATACGCTTCCATCAAGAGCGTTGATGCCAATGGGGTACGTGCAGCACGAACTGGCCCACCAGCCTATTTTGCTGGTGAATGGGAAATCGATCACCGTAACGCTGGAGAAAACGACGGCGATCTTGCTTTACCAATTGAGGTAGAGATGGAACACCGAAATCGAACGGACACATCGACTGTTGTCATTCCGAGCGATGAAAAAGCGCTGGACCTACAGATTCGACTCGACTTGCGAGATGAATCTTCAGCCACATTGGACTTCATCGTTGCCTTGCATTATTTGGACCAAGATACAATGTCTGATTGGGGTATTTCGATGATGAGCGTCGCCGATCGAGCGACGATGAACCAAGTCACCTCTGATGGAATCCGTCTAGCCTATCACAACGATATTGTCGACCTTTCCAATATTACCAGCCAATTCCCCGTAGATACCATAGCGGAGGGTATTTCCTCGACTGTTGCTGGAATGGAAACGATTCAAATGAATCCGATGTCATGGGTCTCTGAATCGACGGGCGGTGAAGGAATCGTAGGGCCCGAGGGAGGTCTCAACTTCACACACTCAAGTGGCTGTACTGAAATTGTTCCACCGAACAAGCCACTGTACTATTGTGTCCAGGGTGAAAAAGCGATGTCCTACGAACACCCAGTCTACCTTCGAGCGACAAGCCAACCGTTCTCCATGCGCTTGCTCGATATCATGAAAGAGAACAACGATAATGAGGATGTAGCCGATGTGCTCGATGTCCTTACAACCGAGGATTTCCGCAGAGTGATGAATGCAGGAATTGAGTTCCAATCGGTAATGGACAGTACTTTCCTCTCTGACATTGTTCCAGACGATCTCCCTCCATCAGAACTCACTCTCGAAATCATTCTCCCTGCATGGATTCAAACCATGGATGGTTCTGACCGCATCACTTTGAAGGATTCTCTTGACGGCAACGACGAAATGGAAATTTCTTTTTCCGGAGTAAATCAATACGATTGGCGGAATGTTATCAAAAATCAAAACGGTGATATCGCATGTTATTCCAATCAATCCACCTGCACCACAAACGTCGGTGGCTTGGATGCAATGGAGTTCGATTTCAATGAATGGGATCGGTCCGTTTCAGTCGAATTTGGACTCGATGCTAGTGTTGCTTTACACCGAATTGGTATCCCGCAAGACCGAATACCTACGTATGAAAACCACAGCATCTCCATGGAGGCAATCCCTTCCGATTTGATACGGCTTGGCATCGATATTTCGAGTCGGCTGGAATCTCCAATTAACCGTACATTGGAATTTTCAGAGTACTGCACGACTGAAATGATGGAATCCATGCCGGTGTGTGGAGAGAACATTACGTTTGAATTCTCAAGTCAAGGCATTACGGAATTCGTTGCGCGCTTTGGTGAAGTTCTAACAGATTTCATCCATCAAACGATTGCATACTATCTTGACACACATTCAACTCAAATCAAATCTGTCGATTTGGATGCATTTGTCATCGATTTCAGCATTGGTGGCATCGATGCTCCAGACTATGTTGTCTCCGATAACGAAGGGATATACCTTTCAATGAAGATTCCAAAGGTTCGATTCAAGCTTGAAGTCGATGGTAATCTTGCAGAAATGTGGACCGGTAACTTCGATTCTGCAGAATACACGCTGACTACTAACGCTGTTCAGAATTTGATTTTAGGCCCGATGACAAGCATGGTTGATTCATTCAGCCATGCCCTTACGTCTGGAATATTTTCGATTTTCTCTTTATCGGGCGTTAACATTCCTCCAGAACGAGTGACTGTGCCGTTCTTCTTGACCAACAGCACCGTCAATGAGGAGTTTGATTTGGGTTGGACCGGGCCCTTTACCGTTACAATGCCGAAAGGCCTCGAATTCTCCTATCTCAACTCATCCGCAGGCAACATTGAGATTGGAGAAGTTGATGGTCGACAGCAAATTACCTACCATGTCCCATACGGTGAGTTTGAAGACGATATTACATTCAAGTTCAAAGTGACATGGTATTTCTTCTTCATCCAACTATGGAAATATCTGGGCATTGTAGTGATACTTCTTGTTCTCGCTATACGACGGCGAAAGAAACGCAAGTTACGTAAACAGAAGGTTCGCAATGCTGCCAAGGCACATTCTGCGCACAAAGTAAGCATTAATCCGACAGAATTCGCTGATCTTTCTGGTTTCCACAGCAAGGGTATTCATGGGGACATGGAGGTCTTGAAGGATTACCAAGAAGATACAATACCTCCTCGCCCTCCAACATCTTCGGGATTGGGCGATGGAAGATTTGACTGATTAATCATGCAACGCTGAATGAATTCTCATGGCGAGCGAAGGGCCAATGCCTGGGACTGTTTTCAAGTCCTGAAGTGAAGCGTGAGCGATTCCTTGCCGGCCGCCAAAGTGTCTCAGGAGATTCTGCATCTTTTTGGCCCCGAGTCCTTCAACTTCTTGCAGTGGGTCGTCAAGTTTTCTTCTGCTACGCCGTTTGCGATGGAATGTGTTGACAAACCTGTGCGCTTCGTCACGTGCGTGAACCATAACACGGCCTTTTCGGTCAAGAACAAGCGGTGCTGCATTGTTCCTGAATATTGTCTCCTCACGCTTTGCCAGTGCAGCAAGTTCGAATCGGCCGGTGATGCCATGTTCTTCAACCAAGGCGGCAATGGTTGACAAATGAGTTTCTCCACCGTCGATAAGAACCATGTCCGGCCATTCATCCTGGCGTTTTAGCCACCGCTCGACGACTTCTCTCATCATTCGCAAATCATCGATTGCATCGCCCTTGATGGTGTATTTCCGGTACTCTTTCTTCTCAGGCCTACCGTTGCGAAACGAGACACTCGCTCCAACTCTCTCGTCACCCAAGAGTTGAGCCATGTCAAAACAAACAAGATGGTCGAGTTGTTCCAATCCGAGAAGAGCAGCGCCTTCATCCGCAGCACGTTGCTCAAGAGAACCACTTGTCTTGTTGGAAAGCCGAACGATTTGAATTTCAGCATTCTGCTGAGCGAGGGTTTGCAGCGTCACGAGGTCGCCGCGAACAGGGATGCGAACCTCGACGTTCGAACCTCGACGTTGCGTTAGCCATTGTTCAGTTCCGTCTTCAAGAGGTTCTGGCGTCACCAGTAATCTCGGCGGTGTACGGTTGGTGTAATGTTCTGATACGAACATCGATACTGTTTCTTTGACATCACCTCTGTGCAGCATCGGCCAAACCTCTTGCCCTTGTACGACCCCATTATTGGCATGAACAACAACAACAGCAGCAAGGTCACCTTGCACTCCAATGCCGAGCGCATCGCAATCGCGATACACCTTACTGGAAACAACGTGTTGACCTGTCGTCGTTCGGATGGCGCGAATCATGTCTCTGCTCTGTGCTGCTTTTTCGAATTGCATCGCATGTGAGGCGTTATCCATCTGTACGGCGAATTCTTCTAAGAGTTCCGCGGCATCGCCGTTGAGGATTCGCTTCGCAGCATCAACACTCTCTGCATAGCCTTCGCCGGATATGCACGGGCCAGAGCACAATCCAATATGCATCGAGAGGCAACCCTGCGGTAGCAAATCTTTGCAGTCGCGAATTCCAAATTGACGGCGCAGTAATTGCATCACTTGCTTCGCTGCACCTGCGTTCGGAAACGGCCCCCAACGAGCACTTTGCTTAGGCGGATGGCGCGTGTACATGATGCGCGGGAATTCTTCCTCAGTGAGGACCAGGAATGGATAGGATTTGTCGTCTTTGAGCATTGAATTATACCGCGGTTTATGCTGCCGTATCAGTTCTCGTTCGAGAATGAGGGCTTCCTCAGGGTTGGGTGTGACCATGCATTCGATGGAGTCGGACTTCCGCACAAGTTCAGGAATCATTTGCCGGTCTGGATTGGAGGCGAAGTACGACCGTATACGCTCGTTCAATCTCGTTGCTTTTCCAACGTAGAGGACTTTTCCCTTTTCTGATTTGAAAAGATATACCCCCGGTTTCTTCGGAAAATCTACCGAAGAGAGCGTCACAGGCATGATGTTGGCTTGATGCCCACCCAAATAAGGCAACCCATCGACACAGAAGATAGAGATGAAGGGTGAATGTCGAATCGTTCATTACGGTGAGGCGTTTCGGATTGTTTGATACTATGAAACTGAAGATTTTGTTTGCTGTTTTACTCGTACTTATGCCAGGATGTATCGAGGAGGGAACAGATGCGTCAACCACTTCCAACCTTGATTTTGATCCGATGTTCAACGGCACATACAGCAATGTAACGCTGAATATTTTCCAAGGTGACAATTTGGAAAATGCAACCGGTACATATTCGATCACCATCATGCTGAATCATACAGCAGCTCCAATTCATGCTGATAACATGCTGAAGCATATTGCAGCAGGAAATTACAACATGTCGACGTTCCATCGAGTCATCGATGATTTCATGATTCAGGGTGGCGATTTTGAGAATCACGATGGGAGTGGAGGCTATGCAGCCGATTGGTACGGTTATTGCGGCGGTCAAAGTTCTTCAAACCAATCTGACTGTCAGCAAACCTCGTGGACAATACCCGACGAAGCAGACAACGGCCTCAAGCACTACCCGTGTGTAATTTCGATGGCAAAAACTTCTCAAATCAATACCGGAGGTTCACAATTCTTCTTGATTCCGGATGATATTGAGCATCACCATTGGCTCGATGGAGTGCATACAGTATTCGGCCAAATTACGGAAGGTTGTGAGCACGTTACGACCATTTCCCAAGTCTTAACTGGAGAAAACAGTGATCGACCGGTATCCCCAGTTGTCCTTTATTCTGCCACCATCAACTGATATGTTCGCTTCAGCCTTCGCCATATTCGGAGGCCTCCCAGGTATAACGGGAGAATCTTCAACATAGGGTATTTTCTGCCGAGACTGTGTACCCCTATTTTCGTGTTTTACGAATGGCCTTCGGCTCTCTTTTTCGAAAGAATAAGCCAATTGATTGGCGTGCAGAGTATCATACATCCTACAGGCCTTTACTTGGAGACTTAGATGTTTATCCAGAAGTCAACAACGGGCGGCATTTTGTGTTGTTCGACATGGCGCGATACGAACTTGCTTTCGCCATTGGTTTGGTGAAATACGTCCGAAAGAATAGGTTAGCATTCGTTGTTGGTGGTTCAAGTATTCGGTATCGAAAACGCCTCGCACCGTTCCGGAAAATTCGAATTCGAACCCAACTGGTTGGATTGGATGAAAAATTCTTCTATTTCCAACACACGACCGAGCAATCGGGTGCAGTTTGCTCATCGGCACTTGTTCGAACAGCACTGCGAATGAAAGGAGGCACTGCATTACCGCTTGAGGTCATGACGGCACTCGGATTTGAAGCGGAAACGTTCATGCAGCCTTGGGTTCAAGACTGGGCGGATTGGGACGACCAACGCCCGTGGCCGGAGTACTCCTCAACAGAATGACGTGTTTGTTGCGCATCTCTTCATCATCAGCACCCAGTATTGTTGTTGCTTTTGTACATTTCAAGAGTACTCCATGCATCACCGGGTTTTACGGGGGTATTCCTTGAGTACAGTTGAAATACTGTCGAGGTTGGTGAATTGTCATGAAGGAAGTTAAGTGCCCAAAGTGTGATTCAGTGTTTGATATGGATGCCAGTGGCTATGCAGATATTGTTAGCCAAGTTCGCGGTGACGAGTTTGAAAAAGAATTGAGCAACCGTCTCAAGGATTTGGAGGCAAATCATAACATGAAACTTGAACTGGCTCAACAGAGCATAGCATCAGAAAAGGATAAGCAAATCTCAAACCTACAGAATCAAATTGATAATCACGCCAAAGAGATTGTAATAGCTACAAAAGACGCTTTAGCCGAGGCGCGAGAAGAGCTATTTGCCAAAGAGAAGCAAGTTGAACGGTTGAAAAATGAGAAGGAGGCCGTTGAAACAAATACGGAGTTGCTCGTGACCAAAGCGACCAGTCTACTGGAAAAAGATATACTCGCTCTCAGGGGCAAACTGGATATGGCTGAGACTCAAAAAGCACTGGAAATTAAGCAACTTGAACAAACTAATCTCGTCGAAATGAAGGCAAAAGAGGATATCATCCGCTTCAAAGAGGATGAGATTGAACGCGTGAAGGATATGAAGCTGAAAATGTCAGTCAAAGACATCGGAGAAAAACTAGAGCAGTGGTGCGAAAATCAGTTCAATCTCGTAAGAGCCACAGCATTTCCTCACGCTTACTTCGATAAGGACAACATGAGTGTCAAGGATGAAGAAGATGGTAAAGGTACGAAG
>JABIWF010000107.1 GCA_018701175.1 Methanobacteriota archaeon | reverse complement strand
ATGCTCACATTATCGAACATGTATTTCGACCGTGAACTGCACAGCGTCATTACCGTCTACGATGCTGAAGACCAGTTGCTCCACACATGGGAGCACATGCCTACCGGCACAATTCTTTCTTCAGCCGGTGGACAGCATTTGATTATCCCTTGCGATGAAAGCATCACGCTTGACTTGTTTTCGCGACCTCATGATAACTCGAACCCAGCCTATGTTGGCGTTCAACACTCATTCTGGCTTCCAGAGTGGGGTGTCAAGGAAGATTTAGTCCCCGGACTTGAGGCTGGAACCGTCATGACATTCTTCCCTAACGATGCTGGAACATTCCCGATCCGATGCGCTGAATACTGCGGCCTTGACCACTCCAAGATGATTGGCAACATCGATATCGTTGCTCGTGACGGCAAAACCTGTGAATTCGATAGCTGGACTCAAAGACAAGGAGAGGGATACTGATGATGAAGCGTTTCTCTATACTTGCCCTCGTCCTCGTGATGCTGGTTGCAGCACCGCAGTTTGAAGCAATGCCAACTGGAATTGGCAGTGCAGCAGATGGAGGATGCAGTTGCCACGGAGGCGCAGCTGCAGACACTCAAGTGATTGTTACCGGTCTGCCTGAAACATTCAATGCCAGTGAAACATACTCGTTTACCGTTACTGTTCAGAACGACGTTATGGAATTGTACAACGATGGCGTCACTGAAGCAGATGGTACTGGCTGGAACGGCCATGCTGGAGGATTCCGCATTCTTTCAACCGGTGGAATGGTTTCCACTGTTGATGAGACACTCGGCCACGAAATGGATGGCGGTTTGACTCACACTGATGCAGGAAATGCCCTACGAACTTGGGACTTCGAATGGGTTGCACCTGCTGATGATTCCAAAGTTGTTGAATTCACCATTTACGGTAACGCCGTGAACGGAGGCGCTGGCTCCGGTGGAGATTATTGGAATCAAGCCGACCTCGTTATTCCTGGCCTTAACGCAGATGATGTTGGTCCAACTGCTCGTGCACTTGTTGTCCTTCTCACAGCAATCGGCCTATCGCTCGGTATGATTCTTCTCGGTGTCATGTGGGTCTTCTACACCCGCTCCCCGGACACGTTTACGATTTCCAACTTTTGGTCCTACCTCAAACCATGGCTAACCACAACTGACCACAAAGAAGTCGGAATTCTCTACTTCTTGTACGGTTTCACATTCTTCTTAGTGGGAGGAGTTCTTGCACTCCTGTTCCGTGTTCAACTGGCACTTCCAGAAAACATGTTCTTGACTGAGACCGAATACAATTCGTTCTTTACCTTGCACGGAACAACCATGATTTTCTTGGCAGCAATGCCAATGATTGCAGGTTTCATGAACTATGTACTTCCATTGCAAATCGGTGCGAAGGACCTTGCTTTCCCTCGTATCAACGCCATGGGTCTTTGGATCTTGGTGTTCTCAAGTCCATTGATTTACACTGGAATTTGGTCCGGCGAAGGTGCAGACATTTCCTGGGTCATGTACCCGCCATACTCTTCCTTAACGGAATCGAACCTCGGTCCAGAGATGGCCCAATACGGTTCGAATCCCGGGACAACTGCATTTATCTCAGGCATCTTGATGCTCGGGGCTTCATCGACATTGGGTGGTGTAAATTTCATCACAACCGTGTTTACCATGCGCGCTCCTGGTGTTGGATGGATGAAGATGCCATTGTTCTCGTGGTCCGTCTTCGTGAGTGTTTTCATGCTCTACATGTCTCTTCCAGCCTTTATTATCGGTGTTGCATTCCTTCTGTTCGATCACACAGTCGGCACAGTGTTCTTCACCTCAGGCGGGGACAGTTTACTGTTCCAGCATCTGTTCTGGTTCTTTGGGCATCCTGAAGTGTATGTCGTGATTGTTCCGGCCTTCGGTATCGTTTCTGAAGTACTAGCAACCAGCGCTCGCCGCTCAATTTTCGGATACAAGTCAATGGTTATTGCCATGGCAGGAATTGGTGTTGTTGGTTTCGTTGTTTGGGGTCACCACATGCTCACATCTGGAATGGATCCGTTTTGGAGAGCAGCCTTCATGATTACCACAATGGCTGTTGCGATACCTACGGGTGCGAAAATCTTCAATTGGCTTGCTACCATTTGGGGTGGTAGCCTTGTCATGCGTACACACACCCTGTGGTCGCTTGGTTTCCTCGTAACGTTCACCCTCGGTGGTATCTCTGGAATGTTCTTCCCTGTCGCAGGTATGGACATGCACTTCCACGATTCTTACTTTGTTGTTGCACACTTCCACTACGTTTTCATCGGCGGTACGGTCTTTGCACTGTTCTCCGGTGTCTACTATTGGTTCCCTAAGGCAACTGGAAAGAAGCTGGACGAGACGCTCGGTCTCTGGCACTTCTTGATTGGTTTCTCTGCCTACAACGCAACCTT
>JABIWF010000014.1 GCA_018701175.1 Methanobacteriota archaeon | reverse complement strand
TGAAGTGTACGGTAATTCCAGTTCGACTGCAAACAACGGGTCGGGGTCGGTTGAATCATGGTATGCCACGACGACTCCACCGTCGTTGAGGATGCCGAGTGAGGCGAAGTCAAAACGGATATCGTTTCCAGCCCCTGAGGTAGAGTCAAGGTCACCTTGACCAATGTAGGTCATGGAATCTGGAGACATGTCTTCAGAATATCCACGTACATGGTACATCATGTCAATATCTGGTCCACCGGTGCTTTGGTAACGTACATTCAAAACGAACAGGTCCAATTCGCCGTTGGCTTGGAATTCCCATTCTTCAATCGATGACGATACTGAACTCATGTCATAGGTGTGGTTTTGCCATGTTAGCGCACCGTCGGTGGACATGTAGTGTGTGAATGAGGTGCCAGAGTTGGCAACACAATGCAAGGTTCCAGCGGAGTCATAGTGGCAGTATTCTGAAGGAAACTGAACTTCTAATTCATTCCAGGATAGGGTTGTATCCATGTAAGCTGCGTTGCCATTGTTGTAATAACTCGGGAAAATAAGGCCGCCGCTAGGCATTGGGAATGCACGCATTTCCTTGTGAGGTTTGTTGACATCGTAATACGAAGACAATCCTTCTTCGGTGAAATCAAGATTGAGTTCTATTGTTGGGTCGTTGGAGTCTCGGCCCGTGAATTGGAAAGGAACGTAATTGAGTCCATCGACGCTTATTTGGCCTCCTGCATCAAGCGATTGATGCCAGAAATTGGAGACCACAATGCTTGCCCAATCTCCGTTACCGATTGAAGACGTAATCGGGCCAACAACCTCGACTTGCCACGAGCGGTCATAAAACGGCTCAGTTAAGCGGTTGTAGCACCATTTCCATTCGTCTTCTGACTCGTCATAGAGGATGGCATAGAATTTGTCGATTTTACCATCCGCACCAACGTATGGAAACCACGACATCGAGATGATGTCTCCATTGGTTGCTTGGACGATACTGCCTTCTCCAAGTCCTTCCTGACCCGGGTTTGTTGGGACTGCAGTTACGCATTGGCCGAGTGCAGGTAAGACACCGGGAATGTACGTGTCCCACGTATGGCCTCGATCTTCACTGAAGACCGGATATTCTCCACCAATGTTGAGGATTTGTCCATCAATGGTCGTGGCAAGGTAGTGTTCACAGCAGTTGCCGCCCTTGGAAGCATCAAATACAGCCCACGAGGTGTTGGTGGTCTCATTGGTTCTCAAATCAACGGTCATGAACATACGTGCATCTTCATGAGCAACGTTGTCAATGAGTTGGTAAGACTCCCAAATAGAGGTCATTTCTGACTCATTGTTCACGATTTCTTCACCGCCACCAAAACAGCCTGCCAAGACCGTTGAGGCGACCAATAGAACTGAGAGCAAGACTCTTCGCATGAAGATGCGTAACGGCACATCGCTTTGAAGCCGTCGATGAGGTGTTAAGCAACGACTGAGCATCATTGAACGGTGAACCAAACGGTTGTTCCGTCCACTTCAAAGTTTTCTGCATTTGATGGGATGCCGCTCGATTCAGAATGGAATACAGCAGCAGCAGCACGTGTTTCAGTAACAATCCATTGCCGGTCTTGTTCGAACATTTCGGGAGCATCTTTGGTCCATATTTCCAAATCAATAGTTGCTTCAATGGCGAGATTGAGATCTTTCCTCATCGCTTGTATGCGTCGGGTGATGTCTCTAGCTAGGCCCTTCGACAGCAAGTCAGGAGTGTCGTTCATGTCGAGAACCAAACTGATTTGTTGTGCATTGTCGCCTTGGCCTATGGTAACGGTTGAGGCCGCAAAACCTTCTCGCTCGATACGTCGAACTTCGACATCACCTTCTTGGATAGCAACGCCGAGAATTTCACAGGTGCCTGCCTGAATGGAAGCCAGCATAGCCGTTGGGTCTTCAGCATTCTTGATTTCTCCGGCTACAGCGTTAACTTCACTGCGTGCTTTCGGAGCTAATGCTCGGAAATTCGGTGCCAGTTCTATTTGCTGGAATCGGTCGAGATCACTCTCAACTTCGATTGATTCGACGTTGAGTTCTTCAGCTAAGATGTCGTGAAATTCTGCCATGTCGGGGCCGGAAACAATCCAGCCTTGAGCGCAAGGTAGGCGTTGGCGTCGGCCGGCCTCAACACGGATGCGTCGACCTACTTCAGCGAGTTCACGAACCAAAGCCATCGTTGCTTCAAGCGACACATCTTGTGGCGGTAGGTTTGCGGTTGCTGCCGCTGCCTCTTCATCCCATTCATCAGCGGTGGCGCCATCAAGTGAGCCGGGTATGCCAAGTGGCCATGCTGCTTGATGTACCGTTTTTCCGGTCAAGTTTCGGTGGATGACATCGACCATGAAAGGACTCACAGGGGCGACCAATCGGCAAACCGTGGTAAGTATCTCGTGAAGTGTGTGCTGACAGGCGACTTTGTCACTGGTCTCCGCATCGTCCCACAATCTGCGACGGCTTCGTCGAACATACCAATTCGACACATCGTTGACGATGAATTCTTCGAGGTCACGGCATGCCTTGTGGAAATTCCACTGCTTGAAGTCGGCGTGGTAGTTGTTGGCGGTGGTCGCCAAGCGGGAGAGAATCCATCGGTCGAGCGACGAGCGAGATGCCACATCAGATGTTGATTGCTCGGGGTCGAATCCGTCGAGAGCGGCATAATCTGCGTGGAACTTGTAGACGTTCCACAGCGTCAAGAACATCTTTGCATAGGTCTCACGAACGCCGTTTGAATCAAACTTCAATGGGTTCCATGGTGCTCCTGCTGTGACCATGTACCAGCGTGTAGCATCAGCACCTTCACGGTTGAAGTGGTCCCATGGATCAACAATATTGCCACGAGATTTCGACATTTTCTTACCTTCAGCATCAAGAATCAAACCGAGGCTCAAGCAACGCTTGTATGCGGGTTTGTCAAACACGGTCGTTGAAACGGCAAGCAGCGTGTAGAACCATCCGCGAGTTTGGTCAACACCTTCGCAAATGTAATCGACAGGGAATGAAGCATCGAATGTTTCCTTTCCTTCAAACGGATGATGCCATTGAGCGAATGGTGCACAGCCAGAATCAAACCAGCAGTCCATGACAAAAGGTTCTCTGTGCATTGGCTTTCCATCATCGGAAACCAGTGTGTATCCATCGACGACCGGGCGGTGCAGGTCAACATCATCAGGACATTCGGGATTTTCAAATCCAGCAGCAACTGCCTTGGCCACTTCACTTTGAAGTTCAGCAATTGATCCGATGCACTTCATGTTGCCTTCATCGTCTCGCCAAACAGGCAGAGGCGTGCCCCAGTAGCGTTCACGGGAGATGGCCCAATCTTTGACGTTGCGCAACCATTCACCAAATCGGCCCTCGCCAACCCAGTCAGGTGCCCATTCGACGCCATCGTTGAACTCCAACAACCGTTCCTTGACTGCAGTCATGCGAACGAACCATGAGTCCATGGCATAGTAGAGCAACGGGTGGTCTGTTCTCCAACAGTGTGGATAATCGTGGAGGTAGGATTTTTCTCTGTACAGCAGTCCGCTCTCAGGGCCTTTGCCGTTGCTTCCGCCTTTGGCAGAAAGCAGTTCAATGACAGTTTGGTCGCATTCTTTGACGTATCGCCCGTCGAGTTGCGGATGCGTTCCAGCGAGGAACGCACCGTCCATGCCAACGGTGTGGTAAGCGGGAAGACCAGCAGCCATTCCCAAGTTGTAGTCGTCTTCACCGTACATAACTGCGGTGTGCACAACGCCCGTACCATCGGTCGTGGTGACCCAATCGGCTTCAAGAACGGTCCAGGCAGTTGTAGATTCTCCTCGAGGTACGGCATCTGGGAACAGCGGTTCATAGGAACGACCTACCAGAGATGAACCAGGGAATTCCTCGACAATTTCTACGTTGTGACGCAGAACATCCTTCATCAATTCCTTTGCTAGTATTACTTCTTCACCGTCGGAAGCGCCTCCAGCACCGACCCAGTTTTCTGCTTGTTCAGTAATGCGAACTCGCACATAGGTGACTTCTGGTCCAACTGCTAAACCGACGTTACCCGGTAGTGTCCATGGCGTTGTTGTCCAAGCAAGGATACTCGCATCATCATCGATGAGTTTGAATTTCACATAAACGGAAGGTTCCTCGACTTCCTTGTATCCAAGTGCAACTTCGTGACTCGAATAGGAAGTGCCGGTTTGTGGGCAATACGGTAGGACTTTGTGACCTCGGTACAACAGGCCTTTGTCGAACATTTGTTTCATTGCCCACCAACATGATTCAACATAATTGTTGTCGAGTGTAACGTAGGGGTTGTCGAGGTCGACCCAGTAGGCCATTCGCTCAGTCATTTCTCTCCATGCAGATTCATAGGTCCATACGGAATCACGGCAAGCTTGGTTGAAGTTGTCCATCCCATAGGCCTCAATTGCTTCCTTTGACATTAAGTCCATACGCTTCTGAACTTCGATTTCCACGGGCAATCCGTGAGTGTCCCAGCCCCCCTTTCGTTCGACACGGAATCCTTCCATTGTCTTCCACCGGCATACGAGGTCCTTGTAGGCTCGAGCTACGACATGGTGGATACCGGGTTTTCCGTTCGCCGTTGGAGGCCCTTCGAGGAAGATGAAAGGAGCGCCGCCGCCGTTGGAATCGATTGAAGCACGGAATGCATTTTCTTGCTTCCATGTTTCCAATAACGCAGTCTCGAGTGCAACAGCATCGAGTTCACCTGCCGAATGAGGACGTGCCATAGCCATGCGAGAAGCCTTTTTGTCTTGAACCTCACCCCTCTCAGAGGTGGCATTTTGAGTTTCCTTTTCCACTGATTCACCACAGTGTCTCCGGATTGGGCTTGGGTATGTTTCAAATCGTTAGACCGCTACGGAATGTTGATGTCGGCAGGGTATCGGTTAAAATTGCTATGTTTTCTCATACTCTTTCTGATGTTGACCGGGCCACTGAGCACTTTTCTCGCATCCACTGCAGATACGGATACTTTCGGTGAACTCGGAGAATCTTCGGTTTCGTTGGCATCCGGTGGTGACCCAGCCTCACAGTTGTTTTTAGACGGCTCAGGCCTCTACAACGAAGAGTTGACCCTCGATGTCCCTGCATCGCAACCTGTGACCGATGTTCATCTCTCAATGTCTCCCGGAATCGAGCCTTCATCGAACGGCTTGATGTGGAGCGGTACTTCAGCGTGGGGTCACAGCGATGCTGTCAGTGACGGTGCAACAATTGACGCGGACGGCTTCTTGACGGGCTCCCGTGCAGGCACTCTCTGGGATTTCAACAGCGGGCTACAAGGTTGGACGGTATCCAGTTCCTCTTATGTGGGCCTTTACACGAACACATGTGGTGTCAACGGGACTTCAGGAGGTTCAATCAAAACACAAGCACCCTCTGCCTCATCCTCTGAGCACGCAACCTCTCCAACCATCAATTTGGCAGGTGCAAATGCCGTTCCGATTCACATATGGATTCGCCAAGGTACTTCCAGCTGCGGCGAAGAGCCGGACACCAACGAAGATCTTCAACTGCGATACAAAACCGCTTCAGGCTCTTGGACAACGCTCCAAACTTGGGCTGGCAGCACCTACAATCAACCTCCACTGCAATGGTCTGGGACGTTGCCTGCAGCAGCATTGCATTCAACCACTCAAATCCGTATGTTGCAAACCGGTGGTACAGGTTCGACCTATGATTACTGGTTCTTTGACGATGTTCGTATCGCTTCCCCACCGGTATCGAACTGGACAAGTCCAAGCATTGGCTGGTCTGCCTCGTCTTCCTTCCAAGTGGCGAATACAATTTACACACCGATGAACATAGACGCCTATGTACCTGCAGGTGCATCCCTCAACTGGACAGTCCTCGATGCCAACGGTGTTGAAATTCCCGGCTTTACAGGCTCGAACACTTTCACTGTACCGCTCCATCTGATCGATGAGACGGTGCATGAGTCGATACGCATTCGCCTCTCCCTTTCGGCTGGATCAAATGGAATACTTCCTCTCGTCTATTCGGTGACCGGTGATGGAACAATGTCGACAAAATACTCCGATTGGCAAAACCTCGGGAATTCTCAGTCGATGTGCGGGGCAAACGGCCAATTTGCTGCTTACGGCTCCGCAACTTCAGTTGATGTTCTGGATGCCGGATGGGCTTACCTTGCTTCATCTTCGGCCGCAACAACCAGTTCATACGGCACTGGTTTAACCGTTCAAACCAGTCCCTTGCCTTACATTTTAGATGAAGTTGACGCGTTATCTGGCGTCACTTCTGTTGGTTCTCTGTACACCAACACCAGTAACGGTAGAGCGACCAGCGGTGGTAACGGGACTGGCCTCACTGTGTCTACGGTTGCAACCCCCGTTACTTCAGGTATCGTGGACGGTTCAAGTCTTTCAGCAGGAGGTACAGGGTACACTTCACAAATCATCTCACCAAACGGCGGAAGTGGTTCGGGTCTACAGATCCAAACGACAGCTACGCCAATCACCGGTTCGGGCGCTGTATCTCTCTATTCGTCTTTGAACGGCGGTTCTGGATACACCTCCTCGAGCGACGTCGCATTGAGCGGCGGCAACGGTAGCGGTTTGAAAATAGACTATACCGCCAGCCCGATTATCACTGGAATTCCGACCGGTTATTCACTCCTTAACGGCGGAACGAATTACTCGACAACGAGCTTTGCTTTCACAAGCGGCGGTTCAGGCTCGGGTCTGCGCGTCAGCATAGATTCAGTTTCTGGTGGTTCAATTAATTCCATAACCATCATTAGTGGCGGTTCAGGTTACGGTTTCTTCGATAAACTCTACATCTCAGGTGGGGACGCTGACGCTTACTTTTACACGACTGGACTCACTGAAACCGGTGGCGGAATTACTTCGATTTCATTCAGTACACCTGGGCTCAATTACGACGTGGGTGATACTTTGAACATTCCAGGAGGGGACAGCAATGCAAACTTCACTGTGCTCGATACAAACCGCCAAGGCGGTACCATCACTGGTTACACCGTCCTCAACAACGCCTCAGGGTATGCGGTGAACGACCTTATTACTCTCTCAGGGGGTGACTTCAACGGTCGTATTGAAATCGATTCAGTCTACGCTATTGGTGGCAACTTGACTTCTGTGTCGATTGTTGGACGGGGCTCAGGATATTCAGTAGGCGATCAAATTACTGTGTCCGGAGGAAACGGTGGAATGTTTACGGTTCAAGGCGTACGGAACTGGGGCGGAGAACTTCTTTCTCCTCTCGTTCAAAACGGTGGTCAATTGTATTCTATTGGCGACGAGGCGGAAGTGATTGGAGGTGCACAAAACGCAACTGTTATCGTCACCGATATCGATATTGAAGGCTACCGAGGAGATTCAACTTGCTCCTTAACTATGGATTCGCGACAACTGGTGGCTCCTGCATCACGAGTCACCGGTAGCCTCACAGGAACCAATGTTGAACTCCAGATGTGGGATGCAGTAAATGCATCTTGGACGGTCGTGGCAAACATGGGTGCTTTCGATGTTTCTTCATCGATGCCAATGTATGAACTTCAGTTCCGATTGGTTCCGTTGAATTCAGGCCTTGGGTATTGGACCGTTGAATCGTTTGAGACCCTTGTACACTACGGTGAAGTCGCAAGCAACCCTCGATTTGATTTCAACGATGACGGTGACTTTGAGTGGGGTGCTGATTTCCCAAATATCGGAACTTGGGGCTGGCAGGACGTTTTCTCAAACGGTAACAAGAGTATTTCAGAAACGGTTGGCTCGTCCGGATACGCAACGACCAAAATCCTCGTACCCCTAGCGGATCTTCACTCTTTTTCGTTTGGTGTTACGAACGCTGATTCATCGATTACCGGCTATACCCTGCTGTATCAGTCACAGATTCTTGCATCTGATACGATGAATGAAACTTCGCTCTTGCATGTTGAACTGAACCAAACAACCCGTGACAACATTGAGCAATCAATTTCTGGCCAAGGCGGTTTGAATCATCTCGGAACACGGTTTGTGGAAGTTGACATTGAAGTCTATGCGTCATCGACCGTTGAGTTTGGTGGTCTCTTGGTCACCTATTACGCTGAAGCATCACAAATATTTGAGTCGGATTCTACCTTTGTACTCAACCTCAACGATGCTAGAAGATTGCTGCCTTTGGTCGGTGGTATGCATGAGATTCCGTTACCCCTGACCTCCACTCAAAAGGGTGGTCTAACCGTTGAAGTTCTCGGCCTCAATTCATCGGCAGTGGTTGTTTTGAACACCGCTACCATTGATCCTGAAGTGGATGTCCTCACGCCAAGCCAACGATGGAGAACAATCAGTATGTCGTACTCGGTGATTGGTGTTGCTCCAAGTTCCATCCGCCTTGATGTTCTTGATGATGATTACCACGCAACATGGACTGTCCCCGTCTCAGGAGCAACACCATTTGGAACAGGTGATTTCGAGTTCATAGAACTGCATCCAACGGAGTCAATCTCGTTCAATCAATCTGGCACGAGTGTTCTCATCGATGTGAAATTCCGGATTTTACCGCTATGGGACGATACAGATACCATGAAAATCACGACACGGCTTCAACTCTCAAACACCGTGTACTCCATGCCGAGCACCTTCACATACGGCGTTTTCGGCAATCAAGCCTATGAGAATGATTTGACACTGAACATTATGACCTTCACGAACGCTGACGAAAACCTCATTTTGGGTTCGTCGGATTACTACCTTCTTCCGTATACCAAACTCAACATCTCTGCCTTTGTTGGATTCGAAAACGTCTCTACGATTGACGCTTTCATGGATGGAGAAGGAATGCTTTCGCTTTACAGAGGTGATGTCCTTGTAGCCAACACGACTACACTGGATGAGAACACCTGGGACTATCAGGACACTGTACCGTTCACCTTCGGGCCTTTGACATGGCGTATCGAACTTACCTCTGAAAACGGTTCAGTCCATCCGGATTTCGGTTCTCTTGAGCGAACGTTCCACATCGACACCATCTCTCCGCGTGTGCTTGAGGTCAACATGGACCGCTACGACCATCGTATGCCATCAACGACACAAACGGTTCAAATTCAGATTTCGGACCAACCCATTCTTCCAACCAACATTCAAGCCATGGTTTGGCGAGAATGGTTCGATGATGCCAATTCAAACCAGTGGCCAGATGAGGGTGAATACCAGCCCATGTCGCTGTTTACCCCGAACGATTTGAGCCCTCTCATTGGCCAGTACACCTTCATGATGGATGATACTGGAGGCAGTCTAGGACAGAAAGTTTCGGTGTATTTGACCGGCACTGATGACGCAGGCCATCCTTTGGAGTTTGGTGGCTCAGATGCAGTCGATAAGCACCTGTTCATGTATCAGTTAGCGGTTGATGGTGCTCCAAGTGTGGCTCCGAATGCCTATTCATATTCCGACGGAAAGAACCCTTGGCTTCACCCTCAAATGCCATACACCTTTGATGTTGAAATAACTGAACCAAACGGCGGTTCGGACCTCACGACAGTCATCGTTGAACTTGCTTCAAACCAAGGCAGTGACCCGTTACCGATTCGTTGGGATTTTGCGACTGGAAATTGTACGACAACCAGCCCTCACGTTTTGATTGATGATTGTCAAATGTTAGGCGCTGATGGTCCAGCAGACCCTTACGAAACCGCTTTGACGCTCAATGTCGATTTCAAGCTCGCTTGGACGACTCCCGACCTCGGTGAGACACGCCGAGAGCCTGGAATCCACATGATTGACCGAGCAGGACAGGAAGTGTTCCGGGCATTCCCCGAACATCGATGGCGTTTCTCCGCTGCTCTTGAAGTTCCAGAAGAAAGCGTTTCGCTCATTCTCTCGCAGGGGGCATTACTCGGCGATGGTGCTCGAATAGCGCCAAGCAGCCCATTCGAAATCGCAGGAAATGTCGTCTTCTCGGAAACAGGAACTGTTCCTGACTTTGATTGCCAAATCGACCTCTTGTTCTCCGGCTCTTCTTCTTCAGCCAATTCACTCGATGGAATTTGGTCTGTAGCATTACAAGCACCCTCGACAACTCAGACCATTCCACTCACCTGGAAAGTTGGATGTCTTGAAGGTCAAGGCATCGACTCCACCGACCTAACCAACGCAGTACGCTGGATTATTGTGGATGGCACTGGACCTCAGCCGGTAGAAGTCTCGAATCCTCGACCGTTCTCAGTTCTCGAACCCGAGTCTCACGAAGTGAAAATTCTGATGTCAGAAGCCGGAGGTTTGGACGTCGAATCTCTTGAACTGGTTTGGTGGGTTGAAGAGAAAGCGACCGGTGATCGGCTCCGTAATGGGGTTGAACCACTGAACTTACTCGGCACAGATCTTTCCGGTTTGAGACTCGAAGTTGTCGGCTCTTTTGATCTCAGCGAGATTACCAATGAAATGCTTGAGAACAGACTTTCAGTCCATATGTATGTCTCCGGCCGTGACCTTGCAGGAAACGAAGTCCTGGGGCTTGACGGTGCTGAACCTGGTTCTCCAGTTGCGGTCTGGGACATGGTTTGGCTCAAGCCTGAGTTTGAATTGCAGAGTACATCCATCACCTATTCACGCTATTTAGTTGAACTTGGGCAAACATCCATTGTTACTGCCTATGTTGAAAATACAGGTACACTGGATGGCTCGGTTGAGGTGATTTTCACCGAAGTTCAAGCCACAGGTGAACGCTCAAATCTACAACGTATCACCGTCGAAGTGCCTCTCGGAGGAATTGTCCCGGTTGCTACGGATTGGAATCCTTCACAAACTGGTTTGCAGTGGGTCGAAGTCAAGATCGACGGAGATGCAAGTGCGATTGGTCCATCAATCGATGTTCGCCCGACGCGCGAAGTCTCTTTCTCCGAGCAACTCTTTGGTGATGTCCATCCATTGCTTGGTAGTTTAGCGGGGTTACTGTTCGTTTCCATCATCACGACTGGTCTTCTCTGGGCTCGTCGAAAGACCCTCAATCGTGGCTCAAAGTCCGAATACGATTGGGATGAATACTCCTCTGAATTCGAATATGAAGACGAAGAGGAAGAGGACGACGTTGATGACGACACAGTCTCGGAATCAGTGGCCCAGGTTGCAGCGGCAACCAGCGCAGTAAGCGAAGACACACCTTCTTCAAACACCGAGGAAACAGACTGGGTAATGGGCTCTGATGGTTACTGGTGGTACCATGACAAAGAAGCCAATGAATGGTGGTACAAGAACGCTGAAGGCGAAATTGTACAACACAAGTGACGGCATTGGTGATACGATGAGTCGATGGATTGGCCTTTTGCAAGTTGACCCTACGGTTGGTGACGTGACGGGAAATGCTGCTCGACTCGAACACCTTGCGTCGCTCGCTTCCAGTCAAGGTGCACATGTCGCTGTAACAACGGAACTCGCCATTTCGGGGTATCCTCCACGAGATTTACTGTTGCAAGAGGAATTTATTTCTCTGGCACAAAAAACTGCTAGCTCATTGCGTGTTGAGATTCCAGTTCTGGTTGGGACACCGATTTTGCCTCAAGCCAAACGACAACTCCCTGCGAATGGTGTTGTTCGAGCCGGTTCATCAGGTGCTCATCCCAGTGGTGAAGGAAATGCTCATGTCGTGGCAAGAAAGCAACTTCTTCCAACCTACGATGTCTTCGACGAAGCTCGATACTTCCAACCGGACAATCGCTCCGGAATCGCTCGCACAATTGCCGATCTCAACCTCGGCGTTACGGTTTGCGAAGACGCATGGCAAACGGCAGGTCTTACGCCTTCGACGTACTCAGCAGACCCCATCGAACATTTGGCTGAATGGGGTAGGCAAGGCGTTCTACTCGACGCAACAGTCAATCTCTCAGCGTCACCGTACCACGCCGACAAATTGAGTTCTCGTATTCATGTATGTCGTACCGCAGCAGCCGTTCTTGGACACCCCTTCCTGCTGGCAAACCAAGTTGGAGGTAACGATGATTTGTTGTTTGACGGCAACTCACTTGTTGCTTGGCCTGATGGTCGAGTTGTTGTCGCACCAGCGTGGCAAGAGGGTGTTTTGATGGTCGATATCGATGGTGCTGAAAGATGCCACTGGATTCCTTCACAATCACCGGACGCACTGAATATCGGCTCCGATGCTTTACGGCATCTCACTGCCGATGATGACGGTCGAGAATACGACAAAGACTTGCTTGAAGACCTCACCGACGCTGTCGTGACCGGTCTTTCCGATTACTGCCGTAAATCCGGTATCAATTCTATTGTTTTGGGTCTGTCAGGCGGAATAGATTCTGCCGTTGCAGCGTGTGTTGCAGCAGCAGCCGTTGGTCCACAGAACGTGACTGGAATCGCCATGCCAAGCCGTCATTCATCTCAGCATTCCATTGACGATGCGAGACATACTGCTGAATCCCTTGGACTTGTGTTCGATACCATCGAAATCGATTCATTCCATGCTTCCGTTGAAGCCTCAATTGGAGGCATGCTTCGCGATGGGCATCCAGTGGCTTCTGAAAATCTCCAAGCTCGTCTTCGAGGATTGATTGTTATGGCTCACGCGAATGCTCAAGGCCGAATGGCCATTGCTACCGGCAACAAATCCGAAATTGCTCAAGGATACTGCACATTGTATGGTGATATGGCTGGTGGTTACGCACCGCTTGGCGACCTCTACAAAATGCAAGTCTACGGGCTTGCCGATGTGTTCAATGCTCGTGCTGTACAAGCCGGAAGAACTCCGCCAATCAACGCCTCTTCGCGAACCAAGCCGCCGTCCGCAGAATTAGCCCCTGACCAGAAAGATGAGGATTCATTGCCTCCGTACCCGATCCTCGATGCGATTTTGCACTGCCACATCGAGGAAGGCCTCGATGCAGATGATATCGCCGCCAAGGGTTTCGAACGAAGCCAGGTGGTCGAAGTTCTCACTCGACTGGAACGCAGTGAACACAAACGCTGGCAGATGTCACCAGCGCCTCGCGTGTCAACTCGAGCCTTCGGGCAAGGATGGCGTCGTCCACTTGCTTCTCGTCACGATTGGCGATATTGAGTTCGGAATGAGTCAAAAGGACGAGTCTTGTGAGCCCACCATGGCGGAACAGGTTTCGAACATTGCAGGATATCGCTTTGTCGATTTGCCTGACCGAGACCACCTTCGGCAACCTTTCCTTACCAAATGCCAGGAAGCGGGATTGCGTGGCACCGTTCTACTCTCACACGAGGGAATCAATTTCTTTCTCGCAGGTGCAAAGCAAGGCATCGAGACCTACATTGAATTCTTGAATGAGGATTCCCGATTTGCTGATATGCCGCTCAAGTACTCTTTTACTGACTACCAACCGTTCAACAGAATGAATGTTCGACTGAAAAAGGAAATCATTTCGTTGGGCATGGATAACGTCAAACCTGCTCAAAGAACTGGAGATGAAATTACACCAATCGAGTTCAAACAGTGGCTTGACGAAGGTCGAAAAGTTGCAATCATCGATACTCGAAACGATTACGAGATTCGATTGGGCACGTTCCAAAATGCAATCGACTTGGACATCAAATCGTTTCGAGCATTTCCAGAAGCTGTCAATAATTTGCCAGAGGACATGAAAGACACGCCGGTTGTGATGTTCTGTACGGGCGGAATCCGTTGTGAGAAAGCAAGTGTAGTGATGATGGATGCTGGTTTTTCCAATGTTAAACAACTCAAAGGTGGGATACTCGGATACTTCGAACAGGTAGGCGGCGAGTACTGGGACGGCGATTGTTTTGTGTTCGATCATCGCGTTGCATTGGGACCGGATTTGGAACAAAGCGATGTTGTGCAATGTTTTGCGTGTCGGCAACCGTTAACGGTTGAAGAGCAACAATCACCAGAGTATGTGGTTGAGGAATCTTGTCCGCACTGCATTCATCTTCGTTAACTACCAAATCAACCAATCTTCGGTGACCTGGCCGTGACTCCATGCATGGATTTCGTGCCCTCGTACACCATCATGTGATGCGAAAAGGAGATGGTGTTCAGTAAGCACAAGCCCACCATAGGTTCCAGATGCAGAATGGTTGTTCAGTCCTGGCCACGGGTCATAGGCTGGTGAGATTTCATCATCTGAGACTTGCCAAAGGATTGAACCAGTTTCCACACCATCTCTTTCTCCTGAAGCAAGGAAAAACAGCACTTCATCATGGCAAGCGAATGTGACAACGTTTGAGCCAGTTAATCCCTGGTGCAGGTCCGCTTCAATACGAGTTCCAGAAGCCGTTCCATCCGTTGAACAGATTTCGTGACCCACTTGAGGGGCAACGCAATCAAACCACACTCGCTGCTTATGGATCATTCCGCCTGCTGATTCCCCTGGTGAGGCAACGATGGTTGACAGAATTTGTGTCGTTCCAGATGCAAGGTCATGACTCCACAACTGCGTGTCAACCCCTGAGGTTAATGCATCGAAAATGAGTTTCCCTTGGATGAAATGGATTCCAAGATTTTCTGCGACCTGGCTTGTGGGTTGGCCTGCTCCTTGATTTTGCATTGAGGTCAGCCAATTGCTGTTCCCGTCGTCCAGTAAGTGGACCAACTGGCGGCCGTATTCAGCTTCACCAACAACGACAACTCCACCTTCAATTACCAATGGCGAACTTGGATGACTCGAACCTTGAGCGTTGAGATTCCACGAGATGAATTGACCGGATGCAGTCAACATATGCGGTTCAACATCGGCGTTTGATTCTGCGGAGAACCAAAGTCGAGTGTCGTTTGCGTGCAACATTTCTTGGCCGAAATCGCTCAAGCCGTTGGTTGCAACAGCCAGCGATTGTTGTTGCTCAACCGTGAACATCGGATGTTCAAACAAGGAATAGATGGACGTTGCGTCGGACCAGTATACTTGCCCGGATGCATCAATCAAGACCAATCCATCCATCCATTGGACCGCTTGTGCCGTGCTTGAGAGTGAGACGCTTTGGGTAGCGTCAACCACTCGATGCGTCCCTTCTTCACTGCCGTCGCTCACCCACAACTCTCGTCCATTGACTCCATCATCTGCATCGAAGAACATCCGTTCACCTTCGGCAGTTTGAACGGTCTGCATGCCGAGGTATTGACCAGGTAAAGAATCTCCAGATGGATTGATGTCAAGCAGGAGTTGAGTTGAAGATTCAGTGCCGCTGCTCAGCCATAATTCACAACCATCAATTCCGTTCACACCTGCCATCAGCACTTTTTGCTGTTGCTTCATCCATGCAAGCGCATCGCAGTTTGGAGAAACTCCGTCGGCAATGCCATTTGCGAAGTCCGAAATTGGACCGTATTCCAAGGGCGAATTGCAAATTTTGAGTGAAGTTCGTATTTCATCATCGTGGAGTACGCCGTCGAACTCGACTCCATTAAGCCGTCCATCATCGATTCCAAAGTTGAGTATGAGTCCGGTAGAACACACAGATTCTGGAGGTCGATGCTGTTCAACGAGAGCTGGTGCACCCATTGCTCCGTCCGCACCGTTCGTTCCAATCGAGCCGTCGTTGCCGTTGCTTCCAACCAAGCCATCGCAAACGGGAACGCTTGTTGTTCGCTCGCTTTCGTCCAAGATGCCGTTTGAATTGACATCCGTACCGCTGTGAATCATGATGCCACTTTGTGAACAATAGATTGTTCCGAAATCGAGAACTTCAGTTTCAATCAAACCGATGGATGAACCTCCAGATGTACCCGGTGCGCCTTGTGGGCCAGAGAGCCCTTCTTTTCCGTGACATACTTTCGTCGAAGAGGTCACTTCTTCATCGTCAAGGTAACCGTTTTCGTTGAGATCGTTTCCGAGGAATATTTCAGCGCCACCTTCAGTACAAATGGAATCCGCACTTCGCCCTTCGGTACGCACGAGCATCTCGCTGGCGTTTTTACCATCTGTTCCGACTTCCATATCCATTGAATCTAAGGAAGCGTACGAATAGGTCGATAGTGAAAGGGCAAGAACCAGCATCACCGTCTGAACGACAGTAAGTGCCGTTTTTCGCCGAGATTGGGATTGTTGTAGGGGGGCGCTGTTTGCCTTGTGAGCTGCAGGTGATGGTTGCAGATGATGAGGCGTTGTATTCGGCACAGGTTCTCCTGAAATAGCGGCGTCGACATTCATCGTTGGGGGGGATGACATATTTACAGCAAATCTCGTCAAAGGTATCAAAACCTTCGGTCATTGGCAAATTTCTCATATTCTGTCTTGAATGTGTGACTCAAAGTAAGGGGTGAGTTCATGAGAGTCCTTGCACTGCACAAAGGTATGGAACTCCCAAAACGTCTCGCATCCCAGTTGGCAGGGGACGAAGGTCCAACCCGTCAGAAAGCGGCTCGATTGGTTGTTGACCTTGCGGGTACGGCTGGAGCCAGAGGCTTTGTCGAAGTCGACCACGCTCACGTCTCAGGCGTTTCAGTCATTACAGGTGGTCATGGTCTTCGTCGTTTCTTATCCGACCTTTCAAGTTCCGGAGATGGCAAAGTAACAATTCCTACTACGCTCAATTCAGCAGGTTGTGACAAAGAAAAAATGAAGGAAATGGACATTGATTGGCCCGATTTCCTTGAACAGCAATTCGAAATTGTTGAGGCTTATTCGGAACTTGGCATTCAAGCGACGCTGTCGTGCACGCCCTACGACCGTGGAGTTGACGATGAAAGCGGCATTGCCTCATGGGCAGAGTCCAATGCAGTATGTTTTTCGAACACGTGGACATCCCTCATTACAAACCGTGAATCCGGCCTTTCGGCTTTGGCGACTGCACTTACTGGATATGCCCCGCGTTGGGGGCTTCATTTGCAAGAGAATCGAATTCCGAATATCCTTGTTCGCATCGATTGCGAACTTGAAACGCTTTCCGATTGGTCGATTCTCGGAGATTGGATTGGAAAGCAAGTCCGACCAGACTGGGATGTGCCGTGGGGTCCTATGCCCTTCATCCAAGGCCTTCCATCTCGAGCCAGTTTCGCTCGGAAAAAGGCTCTCACAGCGGCAGCAGCGAATTACGGAACTCCAATGTTATGGGCAGAAGGCCTGTCTGCAGAGCCTCCACTTTTGAAAGACGAGCAAGGTAACTGGATGGCTCCAGAAGCTGGGTGGCAGGGCGAACTGGTGTTTACCCAAGCCGATCTCGATGCTCGTTATGCTGACCTTGCACCCACTGGACAAGTTGATTTGGTCGTCATTGGCTGCCCTCAAGCAAGTTTAGAGGAAATTCGAATCACGGCTGCTGCCGTTCGCTCGCATGCAGAGATGGGTACCAAAATTCCCAATCAGCGATTGTGGGTCTTCACCAGCGGTGAAAACTACGAACTCGCTTTGGCCGATGGTAGCATTGACCTTCTGGAAAGTGCGGGTGCTGTACTTTTGCAAGACACATGTCCTGAAGTCACACCGTACAACCGTGCACATTACAACCATTTACTCACCAATTCCCTCAAGGCCGAACACTACCTTACCAGTGGTCTCAACCGCCTGCCAACAAGCGTGATGTCAATTCATGACTGTGTGTCCCATGCATTTGACGCATCCCTTTCAGCAGGCCCTCGGCCCGTACTGGAAGCCAAGTCACAACCTCAACATGCCAGCGCCAAAACAGTTCAAACCGGCGATGCAGTGCTCACAGGTTCTCCGCTTGAGAGTCAGGGAGATTTTTGTTTGAAAGGCCCAGCAATGGTTACCGATGTCCCAATTACATATCTCGGCTATGTTCACCGAGACACCGGTGTCATCGAAGAAACCGGCCACCCGCTCGACGGACGAGCCATTGAGAATTCGATTCTCATCTATCCTAAGGGCTCGGGCTCAACGGTCGCTCCGTATGTCTTGATGGGTTTACTGTACACGGGAAAGGGTCCGAAGGCCATCATCAACCGAGACGTATGTCCACTCACTCTTCCAGCGTGTTCATTGTTGGATCTGCCCTATGGACACGGGTTTGACTTGGACCCATGCATGGAAGTCAACGATGGCGATATTGTCGAATTGAAATCGGAACAAGGTGTGGTGACTCTCACCGTCCTTGAGCGCAGCAAATGAGGTGTCGTTATGGGCTTGCAACGAATTCTTGTCACCGGTGGTGCCGGATTCATCGGCTCTTCATTGTGCGAGAGATTGATTGAAGAGGGTCATACTGTTCTTGCATACGACTCACTTTTCAGGGGAATGAAGTCGAATCTGGCTTCGATTGAAGGCAACTCTCGTTTTCACTTTATGCAAGGCGATGTTCGTGATGTCGACCGCCTTGACGATGCACTGGAGGCCTTAGGCGGCGTGGATATTGTGTTCCATTTGGCGGCAGTAAACGGTACAAAATGGTTTCATGAGGCTGCACATTCGGTGATCGATGTAAACATCAATGGAACACTGAGAACACTGGAGCTGGCGATGTCCTGCGAGGCAAGATATGTTCTTGCGTCATCTCCTGAAGCCTTTGGTGAAGCCAAACAACAACCGATTCAAAACGGCAATGAGATGACGTTTACCGACCCGTCACTTCATCAGAGGCACTCCTATGGCGCCAGCAAATATCTTGATGAAATTGCTTGTCAACACGCTGCGCGTGACGGCTTAGATGTTCGAATCGTTCGACCGTTTAACGCCTATGGGCCGCGTCTTCTGGGTGACGAATACGGTCAAGTGGTTGCCATGTTTTTCTCTTCAGTCCTCAACAATACGCCTCTCAAAATGCATAACGGTGGTAAACAAACACGTTCCTTCACCTGGATTACGGACACTGTAGACGGTTTTTACCGCGCAGGTCTCATGGATGCTGCATTGGATGGTACGCCACTTACCGGTGACGCTTTCAACATTGGTTCAACAGAGGAGGTCTCTATTCAATCGCTTCAACAGGCAGTTTTTGAAGCCGTAGCGGCCGATTCAACTTGGAGACAGGCAATGCCAGAGGTTCAACATGAAGATGGATATCATGGAGATGTAAGCCGTCGCTTGCCAAATTGTTCTGAAGCAGAGGCTCGACTTGGTTGGAAACCCACGACTTCGCTCAATCAAGGATTGACATTGATGTGGAATTCGTTACGATAGTTTACGTCCACTGTAGTGCTTGAAGACCTTCTCGCCCCAATCGCTTGGAGCAGGGGAGAGGCGGTCGTGACCGTGCTGACACAATATGTCCAGTCCGTTAGGTGGAATCGTTGATTCAGAAGTCCATAACCCCGTAACTCGGAGAACTGCAAGCCGTGCTACCGCATCGGGCAGTGGTCTGTCTTCGATGTATTCGACTTCGAGTGCTGCAACCGCTTCGTTGATGAGCAGCGGGTCAAGAGGACTTTCAGTAAGTCCAGAGAGGTTCCACTCGCTTTCGCCTTGTGGCAATGGTGCTGCAGTTTCATCAATCGCTTTCACCATCTCTATGCTACTCGGCATCAGATGGAGAATGGCTCGTTTGGTTGAGCGAAGGTTGTGGAGAGTGTCTCGATATCGTCCTTCACGGTTGCAACTAAACGATGCGATCAGCAAAGGTGGTCTGGTTGATACAGCCATCACGGAAGTGTAAGGTGCAAGATTCTTGTTGCCGTGTTCGTCTTGAGTCGAAGCAAGGACCAGCGGTCTTGGCGACAGCAGTCCTGACAACCATCCAGCACGTTGCGCATGTTCAATTGATTCGGCGTCTATTCGCTTTGCTTGGTCCATGTTGGTCGTCGGCATGGGTGAGAACCATTTGTTGAGTGTGCCGTTTTGGATTTCTTCGATAGCGTGATTGTTGAACTCAATGTAGGACTTCCAAGACGAAGTCTCCTCTTCCTCACCGCGTTCAAGTTTGCGCGCAATTGATTTTTCAGCGTATGAGTTGCATTTCTTTAGATAATCGAGAACCACTGCCTTTCTGTCCATTCAATTGCCTCCTTTGCCTAATTTGTGTTTGAGCTGCTGTTGTTTTTCATCGTATGCTTTCCGCATCATGAGATACGTTGCAGGCTGACCTGCCCACACTTGGTTTTCCGGTAACTGCTTGGTGAGGGTGGAACCTGCACCGAGCACTGCTCCTTCACCAACATGACACCCGGGTAAGACCGTTGCACCTCCTCCGATGACTGCATTTTTTCCAACATCAATTGACTGCCATTGTTGTGGATTCTGTGAAGGTGGGTACTTATCGTTTAGCAGAGTTGCATTCGGTCCGATGAATACGCCATTGGCAAGTTTACAACCGTCGGCAACATAAGCGCCCCCCTGTATTCGGCATCCGTCGCCGAGTGTGACGTTTCGACCGATATGAGCCAACGAACCGATCGAGCAGGATGAACCAATTTCTGTACCTTTGCCGATGTGGCAGGGAGACCAAGCAACTGAACCGTCACCCAAATCGATTCGGGTACCGGTCAATGTGGCCTCAGTTGGCATCGAATCTCTCATTCTCCGAGTCCGAGTTCTCTCATGAGCATACCAACATGACCCTTGGCCTTGACGTTGTATCGAAGCCAAGCGAAGTTTCCATCGGGTGAGACGACAAAGGTAGAGCGAGAACAACCCATGTACTCTCGGCCATAGTTCTTTTTCAATCGCCAGGTTCCGAACTTTTCATGCAATTCTCCGTCACGGTCCATGAGGAGTGGGAAATTCAGATCTTGCTTTGAGATGAACTTTTCATGTGAGCCTTCAGAGTCCTTGGAGACGCCTAGGACGACGTAACCTTCTGTCGACAAACGCGCAATGTTGTCTCTAAAGTCACATGCCTGTGTTGTGCAACCCGGAGTGGAATCGCGAGGGTAGAAGTACAGAATGACTGTTTTTCCATCCGCTTGGTAGGAGGCGGAACTGTGGACATTGCCACTGGAATCTTGACATTCAAATGCAGGCGCTGGATTGCCGACTTCGTGCGTTATTGCGTCGCTCATGAAAATACGCTGCGGCTCACAGGACATGAAACATTGCTTTTCTCCATGTCCCGGGCCATGTATCTTTCAAATCCAAAAGTGAGAATAAATGTCCCTCAATAAGCCTTTTATGCGAAATGGGTAGGAATGACACCACTTCGGGTTGATGGGGGTGTAGTGACCGATTCTTTCAATAACCGGCAGGTAACAAGGAGTTCCATGGTGGCGGTCCGATTGTCTCGTAGAAGCCGCCGTTATTCCAAACGAATACAGCGTACCAACACTCGATTTGATTTACAAACCATTGCAAGCGCAGTTCAAACAGACTTGGACAAGCGGGACATCACCTACGACGAAGCCCTCACCCTCGGCAACCTCATTCAAAACCGAGCGGACCAACTCCCCGGAGACACTATTGTTTACGCTGTTTCTGACCGTGATGCATATCGTCGTACGCTGGAATTGTATCTCCGAGACGCTCTTCTTACGAAGACGGAACAAATGCTCCTCTGGGAAGAACGCCGCCGGCTTGGCATCTCAGACATCGAACACGAACGCCTTCTTGAGCAGCTTCTCATGCAGTGGCGTCGCCAAGGTAAGAAGGTCACCATTGCTCGTTTCGATTCACCAGGAGGTGAATCTTCTGCGTGATTCTGTGAGCCGTCAATCCTTGTTGGCAGCATTGCTTGTGGCACTGTTTGTGTTGCCAATGTACTTGCCATTCGCCAATGCAGAGGATTCCAGCAACTCATCGAGCACATCCGGACGTGCAACACTTGACTTTTACTTCCGAAACCCATTGCATCTCAGCAATTCTGGTTCCGCTGTGATTGGTTCGAGCCTTTTCCTTGAACCTGGTGAACACGTCGTCACTGCAAACATTTCAGCAGTTGGCTCTGGTAACGATGATCTTTGGTTGGTCTTGCAGCACAAAGGCTCTCCATCCCTTGGGTTCACAGATGTCGATAGCATCGCAATGGGCAGCGTGAGCGGTGCATCAGGGCAAGTTGACCTCACGCCGATATCATTTTCATGGACTGCAACGAACGGTGCTGGGCAAGAACTTCGAATTAAATTGGTCTCAACAAAGGAGACAGGAAACGATCTCCTTAACAACATCCAAGATGTTGGATTTGCTTTCTCTGTCGAGAATAAGCACCTTGGAGAAACAATGGGGAATACATTCCCTGCTGACTCACCCACTACCAACAGAATGGCACTGCCCAACGCCATTTCAACGCTCAACACATCGGTTACCAATTCTGGAGTCAAGCCAATCTCTGCTACAATGACGATTGTCCTTACCGACAACTCGACACCGACTCCCACTGTGATCACCTTCACTTCGGGCACAGTTACACTCCAACCAGGATCATACCCTCCCTCATCAGGGACTCTTCAGGAATCTGGTATTCTAAGCGCTGATGTCGACGGCACCACGCTCACTGGCGTTTGGAATATCTCCGCAACGGTAAAGTTCGATGGTACATCTTGGACTGAAACCGTTGTCGTTCGCGAATCATGGGTGAAATTTTCCGATTATAATGCAATCGTCATTGAACCTGCGACACTTGTTGTCGAACCGGGGGACACGACTGCAATCACATTCGTTGTCAAAAACACCGGTGTCGAAACCGACCTCTTCACAATTTCAGTTACACAAAACAAGCCATGGGCTGATGTTACTTCCGCTTCTTTTGGCGCCACGCTTCCTGCGGGATCCATTCGCCTCGTTACCCTCGATGTCAACGTTCCAGCGAACGCAGTTCGTTCGGAAACGGACAAAATTACCATTACGTTCACCTCTGTTAACTCTCCAGACAATTACCAAATTTCGGGCGTAGGCCGTGTGATGGTTGGTGATTTCTTCAAAGGCGAAGTCACTCTGGTCGAAGATTCTACAATCAAAACCATCAATCCGGGTGGCCAAGCTCAATACATCGCTCAAATCGAAAACACTGGAAGTGTCACAACGACCTACACATTGACGACTGGGTTATCGGTCGCAACACTCAACTGGACTTGGGAGGTCAGCCCTTCCATCACACCTCCAGTTGCATCCGGCGCTACAACTCAAGTCGTTGTGACGCTTACCGCTCCTGCAATCCAAAACCCAATCGTTACCAGCGAGTACAACATGGCTGGCGATGAACTCGATGTCTGGATTCAATGCCAACCTATTGGTGGGGGTGTACCTTCGCAAGATACTGCTCCGATCAAAGTATCACCCGTAATCGTTGTTGACCCCGGCCTGGATACTGAACCGCAACACGTCTCAGTCGAAGAAATTGAGCAAACACTCACCGGCTCTCAACTTGTTAAAAACATCGATTTGAATCTGCGTGTGATTCACAACCTTCCAACATTACTCACTGAGACCTTGGATGCTACACTCACGACTTCAAAGACCTTCACGGCGTTTAATGAAGGTGGCTTTGGAGAGGCTGACCGTTGGTCGGTTTCCGTTTCAAACCCGCTCTATTCCGGCCTCCTGCCCGGCGACAGTATGAACACCACTTTGGACATTATCGGTCCGCAAGCGAATCAATATCCGGTTGCTGGCACTTTTGCCGCTTCATTGACCATCACGCCTACACTCAGCGCAGCATTGGTTGGTAGTGGCGTGAATGCAGTCCCTCTTACTCGGAATTACACACTTATCATTCCGCAGGTCATCGATGGCGATTTCCTTGACTCAGGTCCATACGATGTACCGGTTGGAGTCGATAATTCAATTCCAATGCGTTTTGCTAACACTGGTAACGATGTGGGTTCATATCGCTTGCGAATCGTAGATAATCTCCCTAAAAACTGGACTGCGAACTTCTCTGAAAACGACCAAAATATTTCCAATTTGACTGCTGACATTGCAGACGGTACGCTCGATGGCTCCTCAGGTAACGCTGCACACATCCAAGTTGTGACGTTTAATATTCGAACCGACCCTCTCGCACCTGCTGGATTAAATCAACCTATCACGGTACGAATTGAAGATCCAATCTCAGGTCAACTGATTGGCAGCGAACACGTGTTCTTTGTGGTTGTAGGGCAGATTTTCAACGGCAGCCTCACACCAACAAATCAGTCACTTGAACTCGACGTCACAGATTCGACCTTTACTTCTATTGTTGTCAAAAACACTGGCAATGCGCCTGCAGATTACGAGATTTGGTTGGATAATTCTCTGGCCGGCGATGTCGATTTCAACATCGAATCTCCGACATCTTCGAGTCTCTTTATCGCAGCAGGATATGAAGAAACAATCCGAATAGAGATGAATGCGAACGATAATGCAGACTCCGACGGTTTCTACATGACCACTGTATGGGTATCGACCAACAACGGTCAAATCCTCCTTTCCTCAAACGTAGTTGCCAACATCACTGAAAACCATTCGATTGGAATCACCGCACCTGACCAGATGGCAGTAACTCCTGGTCAAATGGAACAAGTCGATTTTGACATCATCAATTACGGCAACCTCCAGGAAACAGTCAAGGTCACTTTGGCCGTTGAAGGCAATATTACACTCTCGATGACGGAACTCACGGAAGTTCTCTCCATTGACCAAACCTATTCTGACAGCGTAAATGTTGCTATCCCAAGCCTTGGCGGAACCGATACGCTTGTTCAGGGTTCAGTTTACAATCTTACCATTACGGCCGTTAATTCGACGACTGGCATTGTCTACAGTACGCACACAGTTCAATTGTTGATACAGCCACTTTTCATCGTTGAATCTTCGGATTGGCCTGATGTTATGGAGTTCCAACCCAAATCCACTCGCACTTGGGAAGTCACGCTCTTGAACACAGGAAACAAGGATGTCACCGTCAATGCCGTATATGCAATAACTCGACCCGGCCTCTCAAATCTCTCAACCGATTGGGAAATGGTGACTCAACCGTCTTTGATTGTTCTTCCAATCAACACGCCCGTTGTCCACTCGTTCACTGCCGTCGGAGCCGTCGACCTGCCGCTTCTTTCACTGACTGCAGATTTGACACTGTTCCTTGACCCTACTGAAACAGAAGTGGAAGGCAGCGGTCAATTCACAACACAACTGGTTATGTCTCGCTTCTTTTCGACGGGCGATATTGGTATTGAACCTGACATTAACAGCGACTTTGTCGATGTTTTCCTCCCGTACACAAATATCCCAACTGGGAACGGCAGTGAAGTGGCCTACATGATTGAACTTTGTAACTCTGAACGTCTGTTGAATCTCGAATCGATGGGCCTTTCCGAGTTCGAGTATTCTTGGAACTTCACGCTCTATGTCGACAAATTTGACGGAACTTCCGATTCCCATCCTCTAAACCTCGATCAAGAATGTGGCCCGACTTCACTTGGCCCGACTTCGAGATATAATTTGGTAGAGCTTGAAGCATGGAATCCTTCCACCATTCGAATTCAAGCGGAGACGCCTACGAAAGGATTTATTCTTCCCGGTGACGGTTGGGATTTGACGTTTAGACTCTACCACCCCGATGAAAACAACGGCTACTCGGTGTATGACGAGGAAACATTCTCGCTTGTTTTGGCAGTATTTGCCGATCCAATGATCAAGAGTATCTCTTCGGACGAAGGTCAATTCCAAGAAGGCACTCAAAGCACGATTACAGTCGTTGTACAAAACGTTGGCTCCGCTACGGCTCTTGATGTGGTCGTTGACCTGCAATGCGAGGGCCTCACCGTCTCTACCTTGCCTTCAGAAACTCCAACCATGCTAAATCGGTCAGTCAATTCAGGACTCAATTACTCAATGATACCGTTCTTCTTCGCTACCCAAGAACGAACTCTCACGTGGGTGGTCACAGCCGATTCTATCGATTGGTGGACCCAGCGCTCTGAAGCATCATGTGTAGCGTCACTCGACGCTTCATTCATGGAAAACAACGTTGTTTTGAACGATAAAAAGACCTTGAAGGAAGACGTCATTTCATGGTCGCCAGGTGTTTCAGCCAGCTTCGTAGCAGCAGTTACATGCTTACTCGTTTCGATTATCCTCTTCCGCTTAACCTCTCAAAACGATAATTTCCGACTCTTAGCAATCTATGCTGGTGTTGTTGGTTTCGGTTTCTCTTTCCACGTATTCCAATTCGCTTGGTGGGGCTTTGTTGTCCTCACACTGGCTGCGTTATGGATTTGGAGAATGACGTGGAAGAGCACCGACGAATTCCGGCTTCTCCACGAAGACTATCAACGCGCTCGCCGAGGTATTTCGACACTGTATGCAGACCATTTCGAAGAACTTGTCAGCAGCCGTCGCCAACTCCGCACAATCCTTGGCATGCCGGTACTTGGTATGCTTGCTATCATTCTGGGTATTCCTCCAATGCTCACCGAGGATCGGACGAATGTCGTCAGTATAGCAGCCTATGTCATCGTGGTCATGGCAGGTGTTTGGTTCTTGATTAACCGTGCAAACAACATGTACGGCGCTCTTTACGGACGTCTCACGGACATCGAAGTGAAGGCCATTCGAATCGAACGTGACTTGAGCGACCCAGCTCGGTTGTTCAATGAACTCGCAGGAGATGGACTCAACCTCGAGGATATCTTCGGTTCTGCTGAAGCCTCACAAGCCTTGAATCCAGAGAACTTATTTTCAAACGAGGAGGTGAACGATGATGCCTGATGAAGAACTCATCGACCCCTCAGTTGAGGAAAAAACCCTTGATGAAATGCCTCAGTTCGAGGATGAAGTCACCGGTCAATCCTCGAATACCGCTCCTGTTGACGTGCAAGCGGACGTTGGCGAGGAGATACCTCCGTTCCCACCAATGCCTTCGACATCGAGTCCAGAACGACCGCTTCCAAGGGATTTAGAGACGATGGTTCTCGGAATCGCTCAGGACGATACAAATTCGCTTGCCGGTACTGAACTTGAAATCAGTGAAGCAAAGAGTTTCTTGCAAACGCACAAGCTACGACGTGCTCTGTCAAGTGTCGACAAAGCTGAGTCATCGCTTGCTGTTTTGGAAGAAGACGTGCTGTATTTACGCAGAAACATCGCTATGCTCCACCGTTTACTTAATGAAAAGAAAATCAGCGAGAACGATATTGAAACTATTCTCCTTCGATTGAGAAGCGCAACAAGTGCAGCAGAAATCGGAGATGTGGGTGGCGCTGCTGGTGAAGTTGAATACCTTGTAGACGATTTAATCGGTGGAAACACATCGACCCTTAACCCATTCTTATTCCGACATTTCTGGATGGGCCTTGAAACACGATGGCCTGCTGGAGGCGACGAAGGTGTCTTGGTCGTCCGTATCATCAACGATGGCCCCGTGGCAATGCCGCCAATGCGCCTCTCTCCACCGGTGCCAGAAGGCTGGGTTTCTACGCCTTCATCGGTTGACCTGCCTACAATTGCTCCTGGAGGAAACTTGCCAGTTCGATTCAATGTGTCTGCCAACCGCCGTTACGGTGCAGACGAAATACCGTTGTCGCGTAAACTGGCGATTACGACAGGTTATGAAATCCGTACTGGCGAAGTTTTTGTCACCATACGTGCGCAAAACCGCTCGATGGAGCCCCTTGCTGATATCCTTCTCTCGCCTTGGTTCCCGCCAGGCTACACCGCTGACGCAGTTCCATTTGTGGAACGCCTCGCTCCCGACGAAGTGGCAATCATTCGTATCCCACTTCGCATCACAATGAGTTCTGGAGGTTCTTCTTAACTCAATCCTTTTCCACCCTACATGGGGGATAAAAATTAAAAAATGGTGAAAAATATGAAAGAAAATACGAACGAAAAAAGCGATAATATCGCTGCTATTGGTATCGGTGCAATGATTGTATTCATTGCATTGATTCTGGTTGCAGCGGTTGCAGCAGCAGTTATTATTCAAACTGCTGAAAAGTTGCAACAGAATGCACAAACAACCGGTGAAGAAACGACTTCCTTGCTGTCCTCGAAAGTGGTCATCAAGAATGTCATGATTCCTACTGTCGGTGAATTGTACATTACCTACGAACTGGCTCCAGGATCAGATGCAATCAACCCAGCAAACATTGACTGGAACATTGTCTGTACTGCTGGTGTAGATGCTGGAGACTTTACGTCTTCAAGCCTCGTTGGAGTGGATACTTTGAGTGCCACTTTGGTTCCAGGCTCGACGTACGACATTACACTTCCAACTGCATCACTTGATGACTGTGCTCCTTTTGAGAACGCAGACCACACATTGATTATCCAATCTGGCGCTGGAGGTTTCACGTATGAGACCTTGAATTATGGTGCTGATGTTCAACCGGGGGCGAAAGTCATATGAAGTCAAATACTCGTAACGATATTCAAGAAGACAAAATCGCTGCTATCGGTATCGGTGCAATGATTGTCTTTATTGCTTTGATTTTGGTTGCTGCAGTCGCTGCAGCAGTCATCATTCAAACTGCTGAAAAACTTCAACAAAATGCTCAAACCACTGGTGATGACACTGCCGACAACATGGCAGGTAAGGTCCTCATTTCAGCTGGCTTTGTCGCTAACGGCGGTGCAGGAAACGACGTTGGTAATGCTTTCACAAGTACTGAAGCATACATGTTCCACGTCCGTCTCGCTCCTGGTAGCGAACCTGCACCACTGGACGAAATTTCGTTCCAGTTCTTCTGTGACGATGGTGTTGTTGAAGGATTCATTGGAGACCCTGACGGTGCTGGAGCTGCTTTCCAAGCAGCAGGTGCTGTTGCTGAAATGGACGAAGATGAGCCAGATGCAAATGCCGAAGATGCTGCGACTGGAATCATGAACCCAGGCACTGGATACGTCATGTGGATCGATGCTAACGACAACGCAAACGCTGTTGATTGCAGTGCTGCAGGTGGAGATTCGAAGGTTCAACTTTACATTCACGTCGGTAGCGGCGGTACAACCTTCCAAACCTTGGACATCGGAAGCACAGATGCTGGGTCACTCGTCATCTGATTGCATCTAAGGGCACCAATGCCGAAAGGCGTTACAGCCCTTGGGAGGATTTATCATGGCATGGCCATTTAGCGGTAACGCAGATAAAAACAGAGATGCAGATGCAGACCTTACGGAGGAACGACTGAAAATTATGGCGAACATCGCCATTGAACAAGTCCCGCTTCCCGAAGAAGGAGAACTCAGCGAAGACGATGCATGGACAATCAGTCCAAGTCCGACACGAGCTCGTATGAACAGCGTTGGAAGTGTTCCAACAGTAGCGGCAACTCTTGCCCCTTCATCACCTGTTCCAACGAGCACAACCGTCGACACTTCTGGATTGGAACGTCTCATCAGCAGTCGCCTTGACATGGTTGAGGACGTTCTGAGGATGGTGGAAGTTCGGTTGGATACCCCGCAAGCAGCCCCTACTGTGGATGCTGAAGGTAATCCAGTCGCTATGTCTGAACCGGCTGGAGATGAATCCATGATGAGCGGAGACACCATCGTCACTGCAAGTGGCGAAGTCATCTCTGCGGCAGGCATGGACCGTCTCAAGAGCGTTGATGAAGCCCCACTGGTCGAATTGTATGAAGCACAAGCACTCGCTGCAAATCCATTCTTGTACGCACCCTCAACCGGTGCGACAGCGAATGCGAACCAAGTTGGTGCTCCAACCGTTTCAGCCTTACTTCTTGACAGTATGTCGGGAATGGCTGCGGTTAGTTTTGCTCAGAAAGCAATGTCTTCCGGTATGTTGTCAGAACAGGAAGGGCGTGCAGTCCTTGCTATTGTTCAATTGGCATCTCCTGGTGAATCAGAAGCAGCGTTAGACGACCATTTGTCGCACAAGGAATTGCTGGTCTTTTCGTCATTGATTAGTTCATGGCGTCAAGTTCAGTCGCTTCGAGGTGAACTCTGATATGGGCGCTTCGGTCGGAATTGGAGGTCTCATTGTTGGGATCTCAATGCTGGTGGTCTTTTCAATGGCCATTTCAGCTTTGGACGCACAGGTTGCAACCGGTTTGGATGCAATCGAAAGCGCCTCAGTTCCAGACCCAAGTTTTACCATTGACGATGTGGACATTGCCCAGCATGTCATACACGAAGTGTCAATGTCTGCAGGCAACCAAGGAACGGGATACTTTGACGGGATTTTGAAAGCAAATGTTGGTTCGGATGAATGCGGCGGATTTTCCGCAACATTCACAACAACAGGTGGCGAGATTGATGTAGGAAACGTGGTTATCACCAACCACGGTTTCTGCCCAAGCTCTTCTACCCCAACATGGACAATATACAACATGTCCAATGTGGTCCAAACACCGACAACTCCTGCTACCTTCGATGCACCTGTCTTCCATCAATACATCTATGCGAACATAACGAACCAAGGCTCTGATACGCTGAAAAGTGATGAAGTGTGGGTGTTTTATGACGGCGAAGAGCCAGAGACACTTACCGAATCACAAGACTCTTCAGAATCAGTTCTTGCAGGAGTCAATACCAATTGGTATTCTGGTGAAACATTGCAGTTGTTTTGGAACGACGAACTCAGTACAAATACCGAATACGAACGTTTGGCAATGACAGTTGGCCCCACGACTTTGGTGCGGTCAACATCTTGAGGTGTTACTATGGCAGACGGAGGAGCTTCGACATACATTATGCTCATCAGCGCCTTGCTGATCTCAAGTTCTGCCAGTGCAGTCTTGATTCAAGAATGGTCGTCGACTTCTCAAGTTATCCAAAAACAACAAAGAGGTTTACAACTTTCAGAAGAAGTCGCTATTGATTTTGCAGGTGACCCCATGAACGTCAACATTGACCGGTCTGGAACGGACCATGAAATCACCTTTTACATCCTCAACACTGGAGAGCATCCAATGGATGAAACAAAAATGCAAGTTCTCATTGACGGCCTTTCTGTACCCGCTACTGGCGTTTCTACCTCGTTTTTGGGGACACCCACGCCTACGGCTTGGAATCCCAATGTTTTGCTTGAAGTGGCTGTATCGAACAACACGTTCAACTCATATGCAGATAACACCGACATCAGTGTGTTCGTGACCGTTACCTCAGAATATGTCTCCGGACTTACTTCAAGTGCGAGTTTCAATCAAGAGGTGCGTATCAATGGATGAGCATGTCAAGGATGACCCTTTTACTGCGGCACACAAGCCGAAGGAAGACGGCTTCCCATACGAATTGGAAACCGACTCTCTTGCAGACTCGATGGGGCTTCGAATGCCGAACCGCTCTCTGTATGTGTTGCAAGGTGCTGTCGGTGGCGGAAAGTCACTTCTTTCTCAACGTCTTGCTTTCGGGCTTGCTGAAAATGGAGTCAAAGTTCTGGTCATCACAACTGAACTGACAACTCGTGGATGGGTTGAGCAAATGGAATCTCTTGGCTATGGGGTTACCGACGCCATTCGAGAAGGACGCCTCTTGGTGTTCAGCCGATTTGGAACAATTGCTGAATCATTGCCGGACGTCGGACTTGAAGAAGTTCTTCAATCCGAAGCAATAGAGCTCGCAGATGTTGTTATCATCGACTCTGCCAGTTCGATTATGCCAAGTGATCTTGACGATACGAGTCGATTCCAACTCATGCAGCGGCTACGGCAGGTGTGTTCAAAGGGTCGTTCGTTGATGCTTTGCATAGATCCTGAAGAAATGGACCATAAACTGATGCACACATTGCGTGCCTCTGCTGAAGTCGTTCTCGACTTGCAAACGGCAATGATTGGTGGCGAGATTAAGCGAAACATCGTCATCACTCGGTTTTTGAGAGCAGCCGGTCCGATTCAAACATCCATTGGATGGCGAGTTGAACCAGGAATGGGCTTCATCGTTGATATTACGGCGGTTAGCTGATGAGGTGTTATGATGGTCGATGAAGAACTCAAGTTTGCTCGAGGCGATCTCAACGGGGTCATGAATGCACATCCTCACGTCGCTGAATGGGTACGTGACTTTGAATCAAGCCATGGTTCACGCCCAATTTATTACGGCCCATTAGACCGTGGGGCCAAAAAGGAACGGCCATACAATCTCATTTATATCACCAAAGAACCGATTTTTGTACATATTTACGAACCTCCGGCAGATGAAGAAGGTGGAGGGCAGATTCTTTGGTTTGGGCTCGAACCTCAACTTTCCGAAGAAGAGGAAAACATCCGCCGTGGTCTAATTGAAACACTACTCCAAGAGGCTCCAACCGCACCTTCATTCACTACTGATGACGAATTCGAAAACATTCTCTCTCAGATGATTGAACGATACACGCTCCTCGATACTGAAGCACTTACCAATGTACGTCGCCAAGGGCGCTTCTGGGAAATGCTAGGTATGGATGACAAGCGTCTCATTGTCACTGAAGCCCAACGAGAACGACTACGCTACATTGTCGTTCGAGATTTAATCCGTAACGGCCCACTTGAACCACTTCTCTCCGATGAGATGCTGGAAGATATTCACTCGATTGGATTGAAGCACGTACACATGGATCACAAAGTGTTTGGAATGGTAACATCCAACATTCGGTTCCGTGATCGAGAACTTCTTTCTCGCTTTTTACGCGCAATGTCGGAAAGAATAGGGCGACCTGTTTCAGACAACAAACCGATTATTGATGGTGCACTGCTCGACGGTTCACGTATCAACATTATTTTCTCTGACGACGTTTCAATGCTCGGTCCGTCGTTTACTATCCGTAAGTTCGCTGAAGAAACCATCTCGATTACACAACTCATAGCTTGGGGTACAATATCTTCACAGGTTGCTGCTTACATTTGGATTTGCCTTGAATACGGTATGTCAGTACTTGTGTCTGGAGAAACTGCATCCGGTAAAACCACTACACTCAATGCTATTCTGCCGTTCATAGACCACAACGTTAAGATTTACTCTGCAGAAGATACGCCTGAAGTGAAGGTGCGACACAAGATTTGGCAACGACTCGTTACTCGTTCATCGAAGAACGAGGAATCTCGTGTCGAAATGTTCGATTTGCTCAAGGCAGCTCTACGTAGCCGCCCACGGTACATCATCATCGGTGAAATTCGTGGTGTTGAAGGCGCAACTGCTTTCCAGGCTATGCAGACAGGCCACCCAGTTATTGCAACATTCCACGCTTCATCCATTGTCAAAATGATTCAAAGATTTACTGGTGACCCGATTAACGTTCCAATTCGCTTTTTCGACAACCTAAACTTTGCCATTTTCCAAGAAGTTGTTGAAGCACCTGGTGGCGGAATTGCTCGACGTGTTACTGGAATCGACGAGGTTATCGGTTACAACAAGCACAGCGATGGTGTACTCACCCGTGGAATGTTCGAATGGGATCCTGTCAAGGATAAGCACTATTTCCGTGGTATGTTCCAAAGCCACCTGCTGGAAAATAAAATTGCAGCAATGGCTGGGTTCTCGAACAAGCGTGACATTTACGATGAAATGCTGAAGAGAGCCGCTGCACTTGACAGAATGGTGGAACGAGAATTGACGCATTATGATGACGTCTTCGACTTGATTGGCATCTACTACAACAACGGATGGGAATACTTTGAAAAAGCCGTAGATACATGGACTGGAGTAAACCATACGTGAGGTGATGTCGAATGCAGCGAATGTCTTACTGGCAAATCGCCCTTCGTCGCGTTGAGATTCCTGTCGGTCAATTCCTTTTATTTTACGTCGGTGGTGCAGCCATTGCCGGATTCTTGTTTTCTTTCCTTCTTATTTTCCTCACCGGTGGTCTTGCAGAAGGTGCACTGTTTTCTGGTGCTGCTGGAATTCTTCTCATTTTCCTTTTGCCCATTCTGGCAGGTGCAGCAGCAGCAGCATATCCATTGCTCGATGTTCAACGGTCTGCAACCTTGATTGAGAAAGAGATGCACATGTTCATCACTCGAATGGGTATTTTATCGCTCGGTGAAGTAGGTGCTCAATCTATTTTCGATATTCTCAAACAAATGAGTGATTACGGTGAATTGGCGAATGAAGTCAAACGAATTGAAACACTTGTTGACAAATGGCACACTTCTCTCCCAGAGGCATCTCGTATTGTGGCACAACAAAGCCCTAGTCCGCTATGGGCAGATTTCCTCGATAGGATGGCGTTTTCCATTGAAGCAGGCCAAGCCATCGATGAGTTCATGCGTTCTGAGCAAGAGACCGTCGCTGAACAATACACGACTCTCTACGATACTCGCCTTGAATCTGTAGATACCATGAAGGAAATCTACGTTTCTTTGGTTTCAGCAGGATTGTTCGGGCTCGTTATTGCCGGAATCCATCTGGTTCTGTTCGAAGTTGGTTCAGATTCCGATACTCCGATTATGGTGGCCAGTCGATTGAGATTCATTCTTTTGGCATCACTTGTCTTTACGATTATCCAAGTCGCTGCAGTCTTTGCGTTTAGAGCGACAGTACCCGAAGATCCAACTTTTGCTCGTGATGAAATGGATACACCGTTCCGACTTAATTTCTTCCGAGCACTTGCAGGTGCCAGTATTCTCACCAGTTTCTTAACCGTCATTATGGTCATCCTACTTGCTGCATCGTGGGAAGCAGTTACCAATCAATGGGACCGATACGGTCTCATTTTCATTGCCGCCCCTCTTTCACCCATGCTGATTCCAGCAATTATGATTGGAAGAGAAGAACGCCAAGTGCTGCGAAGAGACGAAACTTATCCCGACTTTATTCGAGCCTTGGGTGGTACGGCTCAGGCTCGTTCATCTGAACCATCAGCCACCATCAAAGCCTTGCGAGGCATTGACTTTGGTATGCTCGACCGTTCTATTGATCGATTGGAAAAGCGTCTGTCCACTCGTATTGATTCCGATCGAGCTTGGGACTACTTCAACGCAGATACCAATTCTGCTGTTATCTCTCGCTACACACGTATCTACATCGAAGGTTCACAATCGTCAGGGAAGCCAGCAGACACCGCTGAGATGGTTTCCCGCTCAGTAGGAAGTTTGCTTTCATTACGAAGAAGAAGGGCTCTCTCTGCCAATACCATGCGTGGTGTCGCTCTTGGTCTGCTTATTGCTTCGGTGACCAGTCTCAACGTAACCATTGCTATTGTCCTCAAGCTCGGCGATTCCATTGCAGGTGTTGCTGAAAACTTCACCGATACGGATGTTGGTGCTTTGGCTGAATTCGGCGCAGGGTTGGCCCTTCCAGTCATGGAAGATGCTTCAGGAGTTGGAGAAAATATTCGAATGTTCAAGATTATCGTTTCCATTCTCATACTCTTCCAAGTTATCGCAGTCTCAATCATTTCGAATCGGTTGCGAGGAGGAATCTGGACAACCGCTATGGGTCAAGGAATTCAACTGCTTTGGGTTGCAGGCATCACTTCATACATCACTTCGCTGGTACTGGAAGCCGCATCTGCTGTGTTTGGCGTTTAACGACCCAACAATCATAATCCCAGTCAGTGATTGGTTGCCATGCAAGCCCCGCCTCCACCTGCTGCATCCGCTGCTCAAAACCCTCCTGCTCCCTCGCCGTACTTGCCTGCTGCCGGATTTCAAACCTCACCACTGAGTTATTCATTCCACCGCTGGTTGATGCTCGGCGTCATTCTGATACTCGCATCTGTTGTTTTTGTCGAAGTCGTCGAAATGTTTGGCCCTCCATCGGTCGTCGATTATGACCTTGAAGCGGAAGGTGTTACTGAAAAAATAGCCGAAGACACAGAAGCGCACAATGACCTCAATCGAGTTATTGGTTCAGTCGGAACCATTCTTCAGTCCTTTGGATTAGGGTTGATCGGCTATGCTATGCTGCGTGAATCGTACGATGAAAAATACGATCATACTGCACTACGAGTGACTGCGGTGATCATCGGTGTGCTCGTACTGCTGAATGTCGCATCCCGTAGCATCTCAATCGTTTGATTTCAGCGCTTCTTTTCTTGCGCAATACGTTTCTTGGTGGCTGCCCAAGAACAGATTGGGCATTGTTCAAGTTCATGGTTGCGTGCAGGACAGTATTCTCTTCCAAAGAAGATGATTTGTAAGTGCAACTTGTTCCACAAATCCTTCGGGAATATGGCTTTCAAGTCACGCTCAGTTCGTTGAACAGTGGTATCATTGGACAGGCCCCACCGTGCGGCAAGTCGATGGATATGGGTGTCTATTGGAAATGCGGGTACGCCAAAGGATTGTGCCATGACCACTCCAGCAGTCTTGTGGCCTACTCCAGGTAACGCTTCAAGTTCCTCAAATGTTTGAGGTATTGTACCTTCATGCCGTTCCATAACCAGTTCGGAGAGGCGATGTATGTTCTTTGCTTTCGTCGGAGCAAGACCAACTTGCCGGATGTCATTGAGTATGGTTTCGACACTCAGTTGGACCATAGTTTCAGCAGTTGGAGCTTTTGCAAACAAAGCAGGTGTTACTTCATTCACTTTGAGATCTGTTGTTTGAGCGCTCATGAGAACAGCGATGAGTAATTGAAAATCGTTCTCGTGGTCGAGAGGTACTGGAGTTTCCGGATAGTATTCCTCAAGCATGGCTGCGATTTTTACTGCCTTGTCTTTGCGTTTCATTCATCTCTCTCCATTATGACTAATTGGGTTGGAATCCGGTAAATGTATTCAAGACCCTGGCCAATAAATGTGATACGGTGCGGTTCGGTTTGAAAATCCACTGTTTCTACCTTTGACTCGATACCGTGAAGCGGCATATTTGCGCCGAATGTACCGTCCCGAAACAAATGGAGACTGGTTTCGACCAAAGTTACTGGGGATTGGAATCGAATACTGTCTCCAGTTTGTTCGATATTGCCAGACACATGTCTGAAAAAGGACGTGAAGAAAGTGCTCAACTCATCCCACTGGTTCACACTGAAACGAGGCATACAACCGCCTCAAGACTCCATTTTGACGGAGTATGCTTCTCCTGTTACCCAACCAAAGAACAGACCAAATGAGACTGAAAACAGAGGAATACCGTTACAGATTATCGATTCCATCGGTTCTGTTGATGGCTGACCCATGATGTACCAAACGATCATCGCTAACAACAGTCCGGGAATCAACATGACTCCTCCCATAATCAACGTTCGTAGCAGACGCATGGTAAACCGAGTGGGGGGGATGTCATGAATGTGTGGTTTCTTCACGCTTACGAAAGACGGCGTTCGAGTTCTTCGCCACTGAGCGAGTTGAGAACATCATGTGGCTCAATCCAACCTTTACGTGCTGCCATGACACCATAACTGATATCGGCAAGTCCTCGAATTGAATGTGCATCAGGATTGATGATGACCGGTACGCCCAGACCTTTCGCATGCTTGCATAATCTCCAGTCCAAATCGAGTCTGTAGGGGCTTGCATTCAACTCGACCGCTTTGAGTCGACCCTCTTCGTTGTGTTCTGCCATGTGTTCAAGCACTGCAAACAAGTCAACTTCGTATCCATCCCTTCCTTGTAGAATACGACCTGTAGGATGCCCGAGAACGGTTGTTGATGGATGGTCAATGCATTGCATTAATTCCTCTGTGTTTTGCAACTCATCACGAGCTTTCCATTTGGAGAGGGCATGGACGGAGGCTACCGTGTAATCGAGTTGGGACAAAACCTCGTCGGGGTGGTCGAGTTTGCCGCCTTCAAGAATATCCGATTCGACACCGTGGAAGAGTCGGAAGTCTGTGCCTTCTTTTGCCCATGCTGAATTGTAGCGTTGGATTGTTTCTCCCTGCTCCAATAAATCTGCAGCACTTGCTCCATTTGCGATTTTGAGCGTCGGTGAATGGTCAGCGATTCCCAACCAATTCCAACCCATTTTTCGCGCAGTATCGGCCATCTCTTCCAGCGTTGCTTCGCCATCTGAAAGTGTAGTGTGGTTATGCAGTGCGCCCCGGATGTCTTGTCCCGACAGTAACTGTGGAAGGTTGGAGGACTCTGCAGCAACGATTTCACCGGTGTCTTCACGCAGTTCTGGCGTAACCCAATCGAGTTCTAAGTGACGGTAGATGTCTTCTTCAGTGGATGCTTTGAGAGAAAACTTGGCAGCAGCCATGCCTTTCAAATCGCCAGCCTTGGCATCCGGAATGAGTCCGAACTCGTTCAATTTCAGTCCACGGTCAATGGCTCGTTGCCGCATGGCAATGTTGTGCTCCTTACTTCCGGTGAAGTAGGCTAAGGTGAATGGGAAGACTTCTGGAGTAACGAGCCGTACTTGGGCATCGATTGTTCCACCGCTCTCAAGTTGTTCGTAATCATCTCCACCGATGGCATCCAACACATTTTGGTCGATGTGTCCAACGGTAAATCCACCATCGAATATGCTTGTGTCAAGAATGAGACTAATCTTTGAATCTCCAGCACCTTTCACATCGGCGATTCCTGGTAGCGATAGAATGGCTTGCGCCACGTTTTCATGGTACGCATCCTCTACAGCAACAACGAGATCTAAGTCGCCTATGGTTTCTTTTCGTCTGCGAGCACTTCCGGCCAATTGTGCCTTTATTACACCATCAATGGAGGCAATCTTCGTTTGGAATGCCTCTCCGTATTTCAAGCCAACATCCAATCTTCGACGAGCTCTGAACCGTGCCAACAGTTCGATTCCGTCAAGCATTCGTTGCTGAGATTTCTTGCCAAATCCTTTCATTGGCGCAATTAATCCATCCGTTGCCGCTTCCTTTAGGGATGCGACAGAATCAACTCCAAGTTCTTCGTTCATCAGTTTGATGCGCTTCGGTCCGAGTCCTGGGATTCCGAGCATCTCAATGAGTCCTTGAGGTGTCGTGTTATGCAACTCCACCCAATCGCTCGGCCACTCACCATCCATTATTGCTTGAGTAAGTGCCGAACCCAAGCCCTTGCCGATTCCTTTCATTTCGAAAAGCCTCCCTGTAGAAACCAATTCACCGAGGTCTTCGGTCAAGCCGCCGAGCATTCGACTGGCATTTTGATACGAGCGGACACGAAACACATTAGCACCGTTCAGTTCCAAGAGAACAGCCACTTGATGCATGACTGAAGCGATTTGGTTGCGAGAGAAATACGGTGGGCCGCTCGGCCGTGCCTTTGGTAGTGTGAATCCTCCGCCTGCCATGGCTGATGATGTCGGCGACCCTTCTCAAACGTTGCTCTTGCCTTCACCGGTCGGACTTCATGTTGAAGAACCACGGCCCGTAGCACTGTTCATGGTCAGCGTGATTTTCATCGAACATCTCGCCGAAGCACTGTGTGGTATTTCGGCAGTATTGTTCACGTTTATTGCGACTTTTTCCCGCTCACCTCGGGCTGAACACATTGTTCAGAACATTATCGCCATCGTGTTAATCGCCGCTGCAGGCGTGCTTTGGTGGCTTTCACTATCTGGTGGGATGCTTTGGGGATCGAATTACCTTCCAAAGCCTCTCTCATTGGTTTGCATTGTTATTGCCATTGCAGCACGGATGAACATCAAGGGCGAAAATGTTTCATTTGGAGCTAATCCACACACGATAGGCAAGAATGAAGCAGAGTAATCAAACAATTTCGCCACGAGGTTGACTTGTTTCTTCTGCTTCTGTTGCAGGCTGGGCTGCTTCCTTTGCCATTTTTTGGTCAATGAATGTGCGCATGTATTCTGGAAGTTCGCCGTTCACGAAAATGACATCATGGATGTGGTCGAGTTTTTTCAGGGAATAGTAGATTTGCATTGCAGTCATTGGAGTGGATGAACAGCCGTTGCATCCACCGTCAAGTGAGAGCATGATGTTGCCATCGGTTGTATCGAGAACATTGACCACACCGTCGTGCTCATCCAAAATTTCTTGGACCGGACCAATTTCTGCCAAGATCTCCTCGGCGGTGATGCTCATGCTACTACCCTGCAGGCCTCTCCTCTTTCAACAATTGCTTGAACAGTTGCACTGATGATACTGCGTTGAATACCGCTCAGTTCTCATTAAAGGCCTATAAGAGGTGTTTTTCCGAGGGAACTCCTTATGAGGGGTTCTTTGGTCGCCGAGGGTACAGGTGTTCTATAATGATGGATAATATACCAATGATTGCCGCTGCAGCAGGTCTTGTCGGACTTGTTGTGGCTTTTTTGCTGTATCAACAAGTAAACAAAGTGAAAATTGACAACGAAAAGGTTGCCAATATCACTGAAGAAATTCAAAAGGGCGCCATGGCGTTCCTCTTTGCAGAATACCGAGTACTAGCCATTTTCGTAGTGGTTGTCGGAGCAGCTCTTACACAACTCAATGATACGAACACCGCCATTGCTTTCTTCGCAGGTGCACTTGCTTCTGTGGCTGCAGGATTCTCAGGAATGCGTGCTGCAACCTCGGCCAACGGCCGAACCACCATGGCTGCTAAGAACGACGGTAAGGCCGGCGCTCTTGCTGTTTCATACAACGGTGGTGCAGTCATGGGCCTTTCCGTTGGTGGACTTGGTCTTCTCGGTATCTCTCTTGTCGCATATTGGCTTGGAGCAGGCGATGCAAATCCTGACCTTTCTGCTGCAGCAGGATTCGGTATGGGTGCATCTTCAATTGCTCTCTTCGCTCGTGTTGGTGGGGGAATCTACACCAAGGCTGCTGACGTCGGTGCTGATCTTGTTGGTAAAGTCGAAGCAGGTATCCCTGAGGACGACCCTCGTAATCCTGGTGTTATCGCAGATAACGTCGGAGACAATGTCGGTGACGTTGCAGGAATGGGCGCAGACATCTTCGAATCCTTTGTGGGTTCAATCATTGCAGCAATGATTATCGCTAGTTCAGATAACTTTGGCGGTGAAGGTTTTACTGGGGCTTCCAACTACATCATGATGCCAATTATGCTTGGCCTCATTGGTTATGTTGCATCCATTGTTGGTGTTTTCTCAATGTTCGTTCTCAAGAACGGCAAAGACGCAGCAGCAGCACTTCGTAACACGACATTCATTGCAGCCCTTCTGTTTTGGGCTGGTGGGTACCTTTCCATCCAGCAAGGCCTTATTGATGTTGAAATGGGTGTTATGCACTCAGTTGTACTGGGCAGTGTTGTTGGAATCGCAATCGGCCTCATTACAGAGTACTACACCGGTATCGAACCCGTCTTTGGAATCCCAACCAAGGCCATCCCTCACATTGGTGAAATGTCCAAGACTGGACCAGCAACCAATGCTATTGCCGGACTTTCAGTTGGAATGATGTCAACATTCATTCCGATTCTTTTGATTGCTGCAGGAATCTTTGGAGCAAATCACTTTGGTGGAGACGACTTCGGCCTCTATTGCATTGCAATGGCGGCAATGGGCATGCTTGCTACAGTCGGTGTGACCATGACTGTCGATGCTTACGGGCCAGTTGCTGACAACGCAGGCGGAATTGCAGAGATGAGCGGACTTGGTTCTGACGTTCGAGCAATTACCGATGAACTTGATTCAATTGGAAACACAACTGCTGCAGTTGGAAAAGGATTTGCCATCGGCTCCGCAGCATTGACTGCTCTTGCTCTCTTCGCTGCTTACACTGCAGCAGTCGGTCCAGAGAATCTTGACTTGACACTAACCAACCCTGTTGTCGTTATCGGACTACTGATTGGTGGCGGTCTACCGTTCGTTGTTGCTGCTATGACCATGACTTCAGTCGGTAAGGCTGCAGGAGACATGGTTGTCGAAATTCGACGCCAATTCGCTATTATGCGAGAAGCTTTGTCAAAGGACAAATCGTTTGAGGGTGACCTTGAAGACGCAACAACATGGCCAGAAAGGGTCGTTGCAGGAGACATGACGTATCCAGACTCTCAAACCTGTGTTGACATTTCAACAAAGGCTGCCCTGCGAGAGATGGTCGGTCCAGGTGTTGTTGCAGTTGTGGCTCCGGTCGCAGTTGGACTCGCACTTGGTGCAGATGCTCTCGGCGGACTTCTAGCAGGTTCTCTCGTCACCGGTGTTCTCATGGCTCTGTTCATGGCAAACGCTGGCGGTGCTTGGGACAACGCCAAGAAAGCAATCGAGCAAGGTCACATTGATGGCGCTAAGAAAGGCGACGATGCTCATGAAGCAGCTGTCATCGGCGACACCATTGGAGATCCGTTCAAGGACACATCCGGTCCATCACTCAACATCCTCATCAAGTTGATGTCTATTGTTGCAGTTGTATTGGCTGGTACAGGACAACTCTGAGTCCCCTCCGAGCGTTAGACTCTTGAACAGAGTCCTGTTGGACAACCTCATGAGCAGGGTGTTCGAAGCTGCAACAATGCTGTTGCTGTTACTATGTACCAGCATTCTAGCAGGGTGTACAACCAGTTCCATGGAATCGAACGATTCCGATTCAACGACCGTTGAACAGACCTTACTTCCCGAATGGGAAGTTGGCGATCAGTGGCTCTATACCTTTATTACGCCACAATTTGGTGAAGACAGTGCTCGATTGGTCGTTGCAGAAATTGACGATGAGGAAGGCGTATACCAAGTTGGAATTTCCTCTGAGCGTGAGGCCCAGCGCCACGCAGTCATCAATCACAATCCATTCCTCGGTCGAATGACTCTGGATGGATTGTCCGTGTATGAAAACGGAGAGCCACAATCCGTGTTTTCGTTCCCATGGACGGTAGGTGACACTTGGACATTCACTTTGTTCGGGCAAGATTGGACTGCCACAACCGATTCGATCAACAATGGAAACGCTCGTGTTTCGGCGACTTCTGCAGAAGGGCACGAGATATCCTACACCTTCAGTGGTGACAAAGAATTCATGGAAAACTTTGTTTGGCGTGATGATGAAGGGGTACGGCAGTTACGAATGGACCTCAACTCTGCCCGTGATGGTTATTCCGGAGATGTTTTCTTTTATCGAGCAAGAGATTTACTGGATAACCGCTATGAGGACAGCGACCAAGAAGTGTATGACACCTTCCTTGATGAAGGGCACCCATCTGAGGGCGATTGGAACACTCTTGTTTGGTATCTCGATGTCGAGATAAGCCAAGGTGGCTCAGGCTCTCTCACAATGAAAGACCATGCGGGAGCCTCCCCACTCACCCGGGCATGGGGTTCCGGTGCTACAGAAAAAGGAGCAATTGGAACGATTCCTTCGAACACCGGTGAATATTCTTTGACGGCAACAGTTCGAGGTCCGGATTCCTTCATTCACTTGCGTGTTGCTGGCGCACTCGTGTTCCAGTGGGAATTGTGAGGTATTTTTTTGCCTACGCTCATTATGATGCATGGCATGACTGGTGATGCCAGTATGATGCGTCCCTTTGCTGAGAAAATACTTCCTGAAGGTTGGACATTAATCGTTCCAGAAGCACGCTACAATCATCCACTTCGGGGTCGAACATGGTGGCGTTATGAGGACGAAGATGCTGATGCAACCCGTCGAATGACGTTATCTCGTAGAGAATTGATTGATGTCGATTCGTCCCTTTCACAACTTGAACAACTGATTGCCGAACAAGCGCCACTTGGTCCGCTTGTTGTTGGAGGCTTTTCTCAAGGTGGCGCAATGGCTCAAGAGATGCTACAACTTCCACTTGCTGACCGAATCGTCGGTGTCGTGGCCATGGGTACTCGCCTGGTTCGAGAGATGGAACTTAGGCTTCGTTTAGCAGAGTTAGAACCAAAGCATCTTTTTTGGATGCACGGAGAAAGAGATTTGAGAGTTTCCATCCAAGATGGCTGGGCAGTAGCCCATGTTTTTGAATCGGCGGGGTGGGCCATGGAGTTGATTGAACATCCGAAGGGACATATGATTCCAATGGAGCACCACGACTCGTTGAAAGAGTGGTTAACTGCTCTGTCGCAGATAAGGTTGTAACTGGTCAAAACCACCAACGAAGACGGGTTGTTCGCCTCTGATGTCGAGAATTACGGGCACAGTTCGGTGTCCTGTTGCTTCAACAACAGGCTTTCTCAAGTCGGGTTGTTCGTCAAAGCTGATTTCAGTGAACGTGAAATCTTTACTGTTGAGCAAACGCTTGGCGGCAGAACAATATCCACAAAATTGACCGGTGTACATGAGAAAGTCGGTGGTGTGAGTCTTCGCGTGCTCAAGAAGAATCTCTTCGGACATAGCGGTTACTTTTCAGCGTCCTACTTGAACCTATATATCGAGCCGAATCACTTGATATATTTCGCCGGTGTCAAATGTTTGTATGGCGTGCTGAACAGCGCTACATACTGCATCATCTGATGTTCCAGCGTGCTTCACAATCCGAGTAATAGCGCCTTTCTTCGCAGCCAGGCGGCCCAACACTTCAACGGTTAGAGCACCAAATCCGTGAACGCCATCGGGTCTTGTCCCATGTTCTTGGCCGTTCGGAACATTGGGCCTTTTGTTGCCATTTTCAGCAGATTGGTCGGTTAGGGCGACGAACGATTTCACATTCCCTGCCTCAACGATATCCAATGCTGATCTCATGAGTGCAACTGTTCCTTCGAGTCGCTGCAGGTGGTGTGCACTTTGGTTGTCGAATGTGTCGACAATGATTGCATCTACTTCCTCATCGTTCTCTGCGATGTCCCACCCCAATGTTTCGATGTATTGAGAAACAATATGGTTACGGCCGAAGTACCGCAGTTTGGCCATGTAACTCCCAAGAGATTCTTCATCATGTTCTTTCCGCTTCTTTCCTTAGGGCTAACCGTCAATAGAACTAATTGTTAAAAGGTGTATAAACGAGGTATGGGCTCCGATTTGGCGGGTTTTGAACGGAAGGATAAAAAGACCGGAGGCGTACAACGATTTATGCTAGCGGAGCGTATGAGCAGATTCGGTGCCTTCGCCGCGCTGCTGATGTTTTTTTTCGCTTCGGTATCAACTTCACAACTGATGTTCTTGGAACTCGAGAACAGCAGTGATTTTTCAACAATGTATTCATCTTCTCGCTTTACGGATTCCGACTCTGATGGAATTCCCGATGCTGATGATGCGTGCGCCACTGGAAATACGGGATGGACGTCCAATTCCACCACTGATCACGACTCCGATGGCTGCCAAGACGCGAACGAAGATACCGATGACGATAACGACACAATTGCTGATAACTTCGACGATTGTTCAACGGGGGCAATAGGGTGGACTCCGACTTCAATCAATGATTACGATTCGGATGGATGTCTCGATTCAACCGAGGATGATGATGATGACAATGATGGCGTCATTGACACATTGGACACATGCCAACTGGGCGATAAGGGCTGGAATTCAACAAGCCTCAACGACTATGATTCAGATGGTTGCCAAGATATTTCCGAAGATAATGACGACGACAATGATTCAGTTTTAGACAACTCCGATTCGTGCCAATTTGGCGATTTGGGTTGGACTTCTTCTGCGATCACCGACGTTGATAGCGATGGATGCCGAGATTCTACTGAAGATAGCGATGATGACGGCGATGGAGTTGAAGATGGCGATGATGATTGTCCTACGGGTGATACTGGGTGGACCTCAACATCCGCTACAGACCACGATTCCGACGGTTGTCAAGACGCTTCAACTGAAGATCTTGATGATGATAACGATGGGATTAGTGATTCTGCCGATTCTTGCCAAGATGGCGACATGGGCTGGACGCCTGATTCATCGACTGATTATGATTCAGACGGTTGCCGTGATGCTGATGAGGATATTGATGACGATGATGATCTTGTTCTTGATGCCGCTGATGATTGTTCAACAGGTGATCTTGGCTGGACTTCAACATCCATCACAGACCATGACTCAGACGGTTGCCAGGATGCTTCAAATGAAGACAATGACGACGATAACGATGGTGTGTCGGATACTGCTGATGATTGTTCAACAGGTGATCTTGGCTGGACTTCCGCGGCCATTTCAACCGATTATGACTCCGATGGTTGCCAAGACTCCTTAGAAGACCTTGACGACGATAACGACGGAGTGGCCGACTTGGCGCCTGACCTCTGTCAAAAGGGTGATATGGGCTGGACCTCTTCCCCATCTACCGATTTTGATGGCGATGGTTGCCGTGACTCAACAGAAGACTTTGATTCCGATAACGACGGCATTCTCGATAACGACGATGATTGTGTTAATGGCAACACTGGCTGGCTTTCGAGTTCCACCACAGACCACGATACGGACGGTTGCCAAGATGCCTCGACCGAAGATAACGACGATGACAACGATGGCATCAATGACCTTCTTGACACCTGCCAAACAGGTGTAATCGGATGGTCTCCATCTTCGATCACCGACTACGATTCTGATGGATGTCGAGATTCCGACGAAGATATGGATGACGACAACGACGGAGTCGGCGATGTCTCTGATTCCTGCCAAACCGGCGACTTGGGCTGGATTTCCAGTTCCAGTAATGATTACGACAGCGACGGCTGTAAGGATTCGACTGAAGACTCAGACCGAGATAATGACCTTGTTCTCGACGGATCAGATGCCTGCCCTCAAGGTGACCTTGGGTGGGTTTCTGGCATCTCGACCGACCATGATTCTGACGGTTGCCAAGATTCTCTCGAAGATCCCGATGATGACAACGATGGGGTTTTTGATTTATCAGATGCATGTCAAACAGGTGCACTCGGTTGGACTTCTTCATCCGCAACTGACCGAGATGGAGATGGCTGCCGAGACTCAGGTGAGGACCCGGATGACGACAACGACAGTATTGCCGATTCGATTGATTCGTGCCCGAACGGAGACATGGGTTGGACCTCATCTTCGACAACCGATCATGATTCCGACGGTTGCCGAGATGCATCTACGGAAGATACCGATGATGACAACGATTCGGTACTCGATGCCTCTGATACATGCCAGACAGGTGCCATTGGATGGACTCCGACTACGCTGACGGATTACGATTCTGATGGCTGCAAAGACGATGTTGAAGACAACGATGATGACAACGACGGCATTATTGATTCGAATGACGCCTGTGCTACTGGAGATTTAGGATGGACTTCGACCATCCTTAACGACAACGACCAAGACGGTTGCCGGGATGCAACCGAGGATTTCGATTCAGACAACGACGGAGTCACAGATGACCTTGACTCATGCCCTCAAGGAATTACTGGTTGGTCATCGACCTCCTCTACAGACTACGACAGCGATGGTTGCAAGGACTTGTCGGCTGAAGACGTCGATGATGACAACGATGGAATTACCGATGGGAACGATTTGTGCCCTACTGGGACAATAGGCTGGACTCCAAATGCAAACAATGATTATGATTCTGACGGATGTAAGGACGACACTTCGTTTGACATCGACGATGACAACGACGGCGTAGTTGATGCATTCGATGATTGTCAAATTGGAGACCTTAACTGGACTTCCAGTTCCAGCACCGACCACGATAATGACGGCTGTCAAGATTCCCTTGAAGACATGGATGACGACAACGATTCTATTACCGATTTACATCCAGATGCCTGCCAATTCGGTATCACTGGTTGGACCTCTACTCCCTCCACAGATTCGGATAACGATGGCTGCAAGGATGATTCCTCTGAGGATTTGGATGATGACAACGATGGAGTCGCAGACAGTCTTGATGACTGTCAGTTTGGCGAAGGCGCATGGACACCGTCCCCCTCGACCGACTTTGACTCGGATGGTTGCCGTGATTCAACTGAAGATCTCGACGATGATAACGATGGAGTCGAGGACTTAGAACCCGATTTGTGTCATTTTGGAAACATGGGGTGGACTTCAACCAGTACCACTGACAACGATGGGGATGGCTGCCAAGACAGTTCAACTGAAGATCCAGATGATGATAACGACGGAATCATGGACGGTCTTGACGATTGCCAAGCTGGAGATGTGGGTTGGTCTCCTTCTTCATCAACCGATTACGACTCTGATGGTTGTCAGGATTCTAATGAAGACCTTGATGATGATAACGATGGCGTTAATGACGACCACCCAGATGTTTGCGATAAAGGCGATTTGGGCTGGATTTCAACTCCTTCCAACGATTTTGATGGTGATGGTTGTCGAGACTCGACTGAAGATTTAGATACTGATAACGATGGTGTCAAAGACGTTTTCGACGATTGTAATTTCTTGGCGACAGGATGGATTTCATCCTCGACCACCGACCACGATTCTGATGGGTGTAAGGATGACTCGAACGAAGACCTAGACGATGATAACGATGGAATCCTCGATTTAGCTCCGGACCAATGCCCCACAGGAATTATTGGTTGGACACCCACGTTACTGAACGATTACGATTCGGACGGTTGCCGTGATGCTGATGAGGATATTGACGACGATAACGACGGTGTTGGAGATTCAAGTGACACTTGCGATACGGGTGATCTCGGTTGGATTTCTGACAGTACAACAGACTTTGATGGTGATGGTTGCCGTGATTCATCTGAAGACATCGATGATGATAACGACGGGATAACTGACACCTCAGACAATTGCCAACTCACTGTGAATCCTGGGCAAGACAATCACGATTTCGATTCAGAAGGCGATGCTTGCGACGACGATGACGATAACGATGGCATTATTGATGACGCACCGGATAATTGTATCCGTGGTGCACTTGGCTGGACTTCCACGTCGGCCAACGACCACGATGCAGACGGTTGTAGAGACGCGGATGAGGACTCCGATGACGATGGTGATGGAGTCTCTGACACATCAGACGATTGTACGCCCGGCCAGACTGGTTGGATTTCGAACGGTTTCACCGACCACGATGGTGATGGTTGTCAAGATAATCTATCTGCACCCGGAGTTGGGGAGGACCTCGACGATGACAACGTCGGTCTTGCCGATAATGCACCTGATTTCTGTCAGACTGGCGATTTAGGCTGGATTTCATCACCATCGACTGACTACGATGGTGACGGTTGCCGTGATGCCGGTGAAGACAACGACGATGACGGAGATACAGTCGCCGATTCAGCAGACAGTTGTCCAACAAGTACGGTAGGCTGGATTTCAAATCCGACGACCGATAATGATGGTGACGGTTGTGAAGACGGTGTTAACGACCCTGACGACGATAACGATGGAGTCGCTGATAACATTGACAATTGCCAACTCACTCCGAATGCGGATCAAGCCAACTATGATGGTGACTCCGAAGGTGATGTCTGTGACGACGATGATGACAATGACGGTGTCAACGACCCTGATGACAGTTGTTTCCAGGGTGACAAAGGCTGGACTTCAACGAGTTTTACTGACCACGACGGCGATGGATGTCAAGATTCTACTTCGGAAGACGTTGATGATGATAACGATACAGTGCCAGATGTTGGTGATGCCTGCCAACTCGGCCTTGTAGGTTGGATTTCAAACCCTACTTCGGATTACGATGGCGATGGTTGCCAAGATATTGGTGAGGACATCGATGACGATAACGATGGTGTTCCTGATGTCAATGACCGCTGTCAAACTGGAGAGATGGGCTGGACACCGACTCTTCTTACAGACTACGACTCCGACGGTTGCAGGGATATTTCCGAAGATCCAGATGATGATAACGACGGAATTATTGATTCTATCGATGTCCTCTGCCAAAAGGGCGACCTTGGTTGGATTTCGGGCCCTGCAACAGACCACGATGCTGATGGATGTCGTGATGCAGGAGAAGATCTTGATGACGACAACGACACCATGGCAGATGTAGATGATGATTGCAGAATCGGCGAATTGGGTTGGATTTCAAACGCAACGACCGATTATGATTCTGATGGTTGCCGCGACTTAACTGAAGACCCCGATGATGACAATGACCTCATTTTGGATGACGATGATCAATGCTGGCCTGCAGATTTAGGTTGGATCTCAGATTCCACGACCGATTGGGATGCCGATGGTTGCAATGATTTCTCAGAAGACAGTGACGACGATAATGACGGCGTACCGGACAATATCGATGCATGTCCAACCGGTGATGTAGGTTGGATTTCGGTATTCACTTCCACTGTTGACCAAACTCTGATCACCGATTGGGACGGTGACGGGTGCCGAGATGTTGGTGAGGACTTTGATGATGATAACGACGGTGTCCATGACGGTTCCGATTCATGTCCGAAGTACGACCATCATTGGAACTGGTCATCGACAAACTTTGGCGACCATGACGGCGATGGTTGCATGGACGATTTCTACAACAATGGATTCTTCAGTCTTGAGGAAGATTTGGATGATGACAATGACGGTGTTTTAGACGTTGATGATGACTGTCAGGTGGGTGACCTCGGTTGGATTTCAGAGCCAATATCGGATAACGATGGTGACGGTTGTCGAGACTCGAACGAAGATTCTGATGATGATAACGACGGTATTGAAGACCTTGATGATAATTGTCCGCGTGGAGAGTTTGGCTGGATTCCTTCCAACCTCACAGACTACGACAGCGACGGTTGCCTTGACGTTTCCGAGGATTTGGACGATGATAACGACGGAGTGATTGACTTTGCTGATTTATGTCAGACGGGAGAACTAGGATGGACCTCCTCCGGATCAGAAGATTACGACAGCGATGGCTGTCGAGACTCATCTGAAGATGATGATGACGATAACGACAACGTACTCGACGATGTCGACAACTGCTCAACTGGGCGCATGGGGTGGAGCGCACCATCTGAAAACATCGACTATGATTTCGATGGATGCTATGACGGAACTGAAGACAAAGATGACGATAACGACGGTGTCTTGGATGTTCAAGATATTTGCAACCGTGGAACTCGTAATTGGACATCTCTTCCATCAAACGACTATGATTCCGACGGTTGTCAGGATTCAAGCGAAGACAGTGATGATGACAACGACAAGATTAGTGATTGGCAAGACGATTGCCCTGTTGGCGAATTAAGTTGGTTTTCCAGTGTACTAACGGACTACGATGGCGATGGTTGCCGTGATTTCTCTGAGGATGATGATGACGATAACGATAACCGTCTTGACACCGATGACGAGTGTCCTCTGGGAGAATCAAATTGGGATTCTACAAATCCACTTCAAGACCTCGACGAAAACGGTTGTAAAGATTTCACATCTGAAGACTCTGATTCTGATGGCGATGGAATTGTGGATGCAGAAGATGCGTGTGCTACAGGTGCAACCGGCTGGACTTCGAGTTCTTCAACCGATTACGACGGTGACGGATGCCAGGACAGCTCTGAGGACCTCGATGATGACAACGACAGAGTCCGGGATGTAAACGACGAGTGCCCTACAGGTGAACTCCTATGGTCATCCTCGAAATCCAAAGATCACGATACTGACGGCTGTCGTGACTCCTCCGAAGACGAGGATGACGACAACGATGGTGTGCAAGATACCGACGACTTGTGTTCAACCGGTGAATTAGATTGGTTGACTTCACCTTCAACTGATTACGATGGTGATGGCTGCAGAGATGAGTCGAGTGAAGACCCTGACGATGATAACGATGGCCTACTTGACGGTCCCGATGATTGCAATCGAGGACTTCTCGATTGGATTTCGGATGAAGTGAATGATTACGATCAAGATGGTTGCCTTGATTCCAGTGAAGACCTTGATGATGATGAAGACGGTGTGAGCGACCTCCTCGACACCTGTCCGCTTGGTGAGAAGCATTGGACTTCTGCTCCAAACACAGACTCAGATGCCGACGGTTGCCGAGATGGCTTCGAAGATACTGACTACATACCTGTCGAGGATGATGACGCAGATACGGAGGTGAACTCCATATGCAATCCAATGCTGCAAAATTGTGAGAATGATGAAGCAGAAGACAAAGTTAACACTGTTGATGCACAATCTGAGACCGAAGTCAAACAATTGTTACTGACAATTCTTGCTTTAGCCATCATTCCAACAGTCATTGGTGTGCTTTACATTGCGTATCGTATGAAATGGTAGTCTCCATGGAGAGACTCATAGGTTGAAAGAGGATGCCCCCTTCAGCGTCATGTGTCAAGTGTTCTTATTCTCGCAGCATCGACTGGCAAGAACCTTCAACTTGCCGTATCGTTTAAGCAATCCTTGGAGGAATTAGGGCACAAAGGTACCGTGCTTGACCTATGTTCTCTCAACGTTCCAATGTATACTCCACAAGCAGAGAAAGAATTGACTGACCTTTCTCTCGTGGAACAGGTGATGGAACTTGTTCTCGAGTGCGATGCAATGATTGTTTGCGCTCCGGAATACAATGGCTCAATCCCACCGGTTCTGAATAACATTATTGCATGGATGTCTGTTCAATCTAAGAACTTCCGAATGCTCTTCAATCAGAGGAAAGTTGGCCTCGCCTCTGTGAGTGGGGGCGGGGGTCAATATGCTGTGATGAGTATGCGAATGCAATTTTCCTACCTCGGTTCAAATGTTATTGGCCGGCCAGTAATCATCAACAAATCGAATCCATTCAAACAATCCTCGATTGACGTTCTCATCCAGCAGGTGGTACAATGAAACAAGAACGAACCTTGAAAATGACGGCTCCAACGCACACCGTACTCGAAGGCGGTGGGTTTCCAGTACGGCGTCCCTCCGCCATGGGTACCTTGATGAGTCCGTTTTTGCTTCTTGACGAAATGGGACCAGTTCATTGGGATCCAGGGCAAGCGATTGGGGCGCCGGCACATCCACACCGAGGATTTGAAACCGTTACGTACATGATTCAAGGGGCTATGCAACACGAAGACAGTGCTGGCAACAAGGGCGACTTGAATCCTGGTGACGTACAATGGATGACTGCAGGACGTGGAATCATTCATTCAGAATTACCTCAAGACGAGTTCTTGAAGACGGGTGGTGTCTCCCACGGATTCCAAATCTGGGTTAACCTCCCAGCTAAGGATAAAATGATGATGCCTCGGTATCAAGACATTGATTCCTCAAAAATTCCGAAAGTAACCTCCCCGGATGGCAAAGTTTGGGCGAACGTCATCGCAGGGGCGACACTAGGTGTCAACGCCGTAATCGATACCGTGATTCCGATTACCTATATTCACATGAAAATTCAACGAGGTGGCGTTCACAAGCAACCGATTGAATCCGGTCTTAATGGAATGGTCTACGTCTTTGGTGGCACGCTCCATCTTGGTGGGAAACCTGTCCATGATGGCCAACTTGGGCTGATGAACGACGGTGATGAAGTGATCTTGGAAGCCGTTGAAGAAGATGCTGAATTCTTGATTCTAGCGGGCCCTGAATTGAACGAACCTATCGCTCGATATGGGCCGTTTGTAATGAACACACGAGAAGAAATCCACCAAGCACTCCTTGACTATCAAAACGGTACGCTTGCTTGATTGTTCGCCAATTGAGACCAAGGAATGAACTGCTGAACTTCTCTCTCTCAGCTGAAAGACGAGTCAGTGGCTTGCCTCGACCATGAATTGATGATCGAACCTTCTGCCGACTGAAGGTGCTCGGCGACAGTCCCCTGACGAATTCCAAGCGCGTCTGCAATGTCTCGCTGAGTGCACCCACGAGGGGTTGAGTAGTATCCCAATTCAACAGCCGTTTTCATGACTTGGTGTCGGCGTGGGGGAAGTCGAGGTGCGCTAATCCAGTCTGATGCTACAGTTTTACTTATTCGCATCTTCAAATCTCCTGGTATTATATTCACAAGTAAATCACGTGCTTCCTTTAGGCCGGAAGGTGTTCCTTGAACCGTCCACATTAAACCATTTTCGCGAGATAAAGTTGAAGGTGCAGTAAACCAACATCCTTTGACACTTTGAACCAATGCCCCCAACGGTCCGGGTAATTTAGCGACAATATAGGCATGTGATTCATCTTGGCTCAAAATCTCCTCGATTTGAAAACTTAAATCAAGATTCATTCCTTTGTCAAAAACTCCCGGGTTCTCAAACTCTACAAGGAATACATAACTCGCAGGGATTTTAGTTGTGTTCACCGTACTTATGTATTCTACATTCGTAAAGTAATTCATGATACTCACCCCGGGGAGATGAGAGCCCTTTTCAAGTGGCATTTGGAGTTGGAAAAACTTCAGCCCGTCCACCATGCATACCCCGTTATGACAGACCTCACACTGGGATGATATAATTTATACCATTCTTGATAGCATGCCGATGTGTCCGCTGGGGTAGTTTTGTAAAGGGCTCGCCAACCAACGGCTTGAGTGACATGTCCACCATAGACGAGTATCTTGAGCAAATTGATGCATTGGACACGCTTCCTAAGGTCGGCATCTGTGTTGGATTGATGTTTATTGGACTTGTTTTTTGCAAGTATTTTATCGTACGTCCGTTTCGTAATCTCGTCACTCGTTCGAAAGCGCAATGGGATGATGCCCTCATTCAACCGTTGTCAAATCGACTCTACTTTTTCGTTATCGTTGCTGGACTGCAGTTATCCGGAGTTTGGGTAACGGATTCTGATTCAGAATTACTCGAGTCAATGTATCCGTACTTCAGTGTGATTTACATTATGACGACAACTTCTATCTTGAGCACCGGTATCAAACATCTTGTGCCTGTAATTCTTGGACGCTTTACTGCAAAATCAAGCGTTACAGTATCTGGTGGTAATCCTCTCATTGTATTCCTTTTACGCGCAGTTACCTATTTTGTCGGACTCAACCTAGCACTAAATGAACTCAATATCGAACTGCTCGGTCTTTTTGCTTCATTGGCCGTATTCTCCCTCATTATCGGGCTTGCTGTTCAGCAAACACTCGGAAATATTGTTAATTCTTTCATGCTTGCAGTAGACCGGCCATTTGAAGTTGGAGACCGAATCGAAGTGGAAGGGATGATTGGAACGGTCATCTCAATGGGCATCCTCTCAACCAAGATTTTGGATCGAGATGAGAAGTTGGTCGTGATTCCAAACAATTCACTTATATCCTCAACACTGGTAAATCACGCTCGTGGTGGCGGTGATGGTCTCGCAAGAAGAATTTCGGTAGTTGTTGACATTGGTGTCGATTACCGCGAGAGTATCGACCACGTCAAGGTAACAATGCTAAAATTAGCTCGAGACTGTCCTTACACCATCGATTCACCAGAACCTCGTGTTCTCCTTGTCGAACTCGGGGACTTCGCTAAGGTTCTCCGCTTGTACACTTGGGTCGCTGATTACAGCGATGAGTGGGTGACTCGTGACTGGTTGCTTAAGGCGTTGGACGAACGGTTTGAGGAAGAACACATCCGCATACCGTTCCCAACTGCTGTCGAACTCTCAGGAGAAGATGATGAGATGCTCACAGGTGACGCACGCTCCAAGGAGAGCCGTCAGCGTGCTGCTAAGCGCCAGATGACTCACGAAGACAGAAACCTTCGGAAGCAACGTGATGACGCTCGAGAGGAACTTGAAGGAATCCAAGAAATGCTACGTGATACTGGAATCAGCAAGGATGATCGTGCTGAACTGGATAACCGAGCAATTGAGTTGTCGAAGACGCTTACAATGTTTGACACCGATGATGATTGAGCATAGCAGCACTTACTTTGCTCATACTTAGTACGCTTGCCAGGTTTTGTTCTGCTTAACCGTGCTGGCTATGTTTTGACCTTCGAATGCATTTGTCTTGAACAGCATTTTGCGTTGCCTTGATTCGTGTTTGAAAGATGCCCGAACTTGGATTCAAACGATTTTCGGTTTAAGATGCGCTCAGCACCCTACCTGCCAATTTAGAGGGGTTTCGGCGGCGAGAACCCATCTTCGTCAGACACTGGAAAAGCATTACTGCGGCCCATAAAATCTGCAAAGTGCTCGTGCCGGGATTCGAACCCGGGTCGGCGGGATGAAAACCCACTATGATGGACCTAGCTACACCACACGAGCGACAGCCAGTCCACCGACCACCCCTTGATAATGATTCGCACCATGAAATGTGGCAATGTTTCACTCCACGGAGTCAGAATCGGTGTGAATTGATTCAACTTCAATTCCTGACCACCATTTCCAGATGTACCACATAGGAATTGCAGAGAGTATCATGCCCACTCCGAGAACGATTTCGTTGTCGAGAAACCAATTGATAGAATCAATTGCAGCATTGCCGTATATTCCGATCAAAATCGCTTCAAGTCCAAAACGTAGTCCTCTGCCGAGTAGTCCGGCGATGAGAAAAGGCTTCTTTTCCATTTCACCCATCCCTGCAACCCATCCAAACACCTTGTATGGAATCGGTGAAAAGGCTGCAATGAATATTCCCAATTTTCCGTAACGAATAGTGAGTGCCTCGATTTTATTGAGGTGAGACTGTTTTGAGAACTTCCCTACGAATGAGCGTCCCCATCGCTTTCCAATCCAGTACCCTACTAGCGAGCCTGCCACTGATGAAAGGGTGACGGTGAGCCATAACCAAACGACAAGTGGTGTGTCGCCGATGGCATCTGCTAGCATCGGGATATACAGCAAATCAGGTGGTATTGGCTGAACTATGGATTCGGTAAAAGAGAGTACAGCCAAACTCGCAGGGCCAAAGATGTCGAAGAAGTCGAGTATTGACTGCTTCCATGACATGTCATTCGCTTCACACTCATAGCCATGAAGGTGTGGGTGTGCGGTGACTTCAAGGAGTACATTCGCCGGTGGTGTCTGTGATGCGAGTACTCGATACAGCCGCTTTACTACACTGGCCGGCTCATGAATTGAACGGCAACATTTGTTCGATGGCTCAACAGGCGGAACTCGAACGAGTCAGCCCTCAAAGGTGGATGTTGGTTCAAGCCTTGGATATCGATTGGCGTGATGCTGATGCTGCTTGGATTGCGCGTGCCAAGGAATGTGCGGCTCAAAGCGGTGATTTACCCCGACTTTCGGATGTTGATTTAGAAGTCTTAGCGTTGGCTCTTGGTCTCAAGTTGCCGCTTGTTACGGACGATTATCGTCTTCAAAACACCATGAAATTTTCAGGTCATGAATCCAGTTCAGTTGATACCAAAGGGGCGCAGCAGGTATGGACTTGGATTCGACGATGTACCGGTTGCAGGCACACAACAGAAGTTCCAGAAGACGTTGCTCGTTCGAAAAAGGGAGATGTCGGTGACTGTGATCGATGTGGCGCAGCGCTCGTTCTCAAGAGAAAACGCTGATTATTCTTCGCTGCTGGAGTTGAGTTTCTCAAGTGCAGAAGTCTTGCGTTCCAGTTCTTCAACATCCATTCCTGCTGGGTCAATGCCTACTGCTCGAGCCCTTTCGCTGAGGATCTGGTTTGGAGTCTTACCGCCGGCTTCCAAGTCTTTGATAGTTCGAGATGTGTCTGTTAGTCCTTTTTGGAACTCACCTTTAGAGCGCCCAAGTGCGTTTGCCATTTTCGGCAAACGTTCTGCACCAAACAGTACGAAGAACAAGCCGACTAAAATCGTCAGTTCAAGTGGTCCCAAGCCGCCAATCATGCTTCTTCCTCAGTGTGTGCACAGCGGGGGTAGTGTTGAACTCTTCGGCCAAACATTTCCGTTTACCCCCATTATCCGCCAGATACAGGAGGTAGTAATGCTAACTCATCTCCAGATTCCAGTTTTACGTCGCTTGTACACTGTAAGCCATTCACGGCAAAAAGAAGCCCTTTCTGCTGGATTGAAGTAAGCCCGATTGATTCTACCACTTCAGAAACCGAAGCGTGTTGTCGAACAGAGTGCTTCTTTCTTTTCCAACCGAGTTTTTCTGCAAGCGGGCCAAAGGTGAGAACGGTGATGCTGAGTGGCTCTCCATCGTTCATGTTGATGCTTTGAAGCGGTAGTTTATCAACGCATTCGGTTGTCCTCAATGCATGGGCCCC
>JABIWF010000133.1 GCA_018701175.1 Methanobacteriota archaeon | reverse complement strand
CGTCGCCCCGGAAGAGCAGAGATTTTCCCACCCGCCTTAATCCAAGCATCCGCTGTTGATCGTGCAGCCCCCCCTCCGCCAACGATGCCAAGAATCGCACCAGATTTGATGTCTATACCATGGTGAAGGGCCAATGCAACTACGCCAGAACCATCGACACTCGCACACCACCATGCTTGACCGTCCCACCGCAATGTGTTGACTGACTGAAGGCGCATCGAGTCATCAATGGTCGAAATTGCGTCGCTAGCGAGTTGGTGTTTGAGCGGTGAAGTAAGGTTCATCCAAACTTCATTTTCGAGACATTGCGTAGGTAAATGCCTGCGAGCAGCTTCCTCAAGGTATCGGTTTTCAGTTGTTAACGGCTCGATGGGATTCGAATCAGAAGTGGAGACAAGGCGCAGTTCAGCGTCTTCGATTGCCATTGCTGCATCAATTGCCTTCTTCAGCAAAGCATCGGTACGAAACCTACCGAACGGAGCGCCCGTGTACTCCCAGTCCGGAGCATCCGGTGCGTGCCCAGCATAACCCCAACCCAATGCGTCCTCAATCGCACGTGTATCGACTAAGTGCACTGATGATTTTTTACTTTTTAATTCAACATCATCACCAAACTTTTCGAGGTTGGCCAGCACCAAACCATGAAGTAAAGGTGAGAGGGAATGGATTACTGGGCTGCCCGATATCGCATACCGAACTTGTGCCATGGTAACTCTTGTGTGGCGTAGTTCTTCAACATCATGGACGAATGACTTGAACCGGGGCAGGATTGAAAAAGGGTGGCATTTTACAAATACACATGGACGGGTTTAATTTGTCGAGCCAAAATCGTGGCAAAGGTATTATTTCAATGCTAACGGCTGGATTGAGTCTTTATTTCACTGCAGCAATGTGGACTGAGTTCAATTCAGCCCTCAGCGGATTCCTCGGCCCTAGTTTAGGTGTGATTATTGGAACACTCGTGTTTTTGGTATTCCAAAGCAGCAAAAAAAATCAGAAAGAGTTCACACAAGGTGGCAACTACATCACTTCCGAAGCGACAACGATTGTTCGCGATGAAAATGGACAATTGCGTCAAGTTGAAAGCCTCGTTGAAAAAGGTCGAAATCCAGCATTTTTCATTGGTTTCATCTATCTCATGATTGTCATCATGAGTGAGTTGTCATGGTCTGACCTCCTCTCGTGAGGGTTCAGATGACGAATCTCAGAGAAGTCTTTGCGATGAAGGACCGGGTCAACGAGGGTTCAGCACCGATTCTAATCATCCTTGAAAAAGCATCGATGCTCGTCTGTCTCCTCATCGTCGTAGCAATAGGTCTCGCACTTGAGCTCCCATCATGGGGCATAGGGCTAATGTTTGGCCTCTCACTTGGACCAATCGTTTTTGGGCATTATTACTTCATCTACATCCGACCAATTAAACGAAGACAACAGGCGAAGGTTGAAGAGTAGAAGCCAACAGTACATGTCAGTGATAAAATGTCCTTGATTTCAAATGTTCTTGACCTTGTAGGACTCGGGTCCATCTCCGGTGTTGATGTTTTGTTCGCCGTAATGGCGATTGTTGGCACATTTTTGTTCCTCATCTATTTCGTACTCATCTTACTTGGCGGAGTCGCAGATGGCGCTCTCGAGTTCGCTGGTTTTGAGACCGACTTTGACATGGGTGCAGAAGGAATATTCCACATGCTCACCATTCAAGGCATACTGAGTTTCATCATGATGTTTGGAATTGCTGGCCTTGCCGTAACACAGAGCGGTGGAGCAGATCTCATCGCAATATTTGTCGCAGCTGTTTCAGGGTTTTTCTCGATGTACATCATTGGAAAGGTATTCCAAATCATGAAGTCTCTCGAAGTAGATGGTACAGTCAAGCATTCACTCGCCATTGGCGCTCAAGGTAAGGTCTACATGGAAATCCGTGCGGGCGAAACTGGCCAAGTCCAAGTCGAATTTCAAAACGCCATGCGGACATGTGACGCCGTCCTCGAAGATGAGACTGCGAGCCTAAAGACAGGTAAGTTTGTTGAAGTCGTCAAGGCAATTGGTGAGACATTAATCGTTGTGCCCCTTTCAGTCAATACCTACGCTACTGAAGAAGAATGAGGTTTGTCGGACCTTTTTAGGTCGGGTGAACACTCATAAAGGACGCCCTGTATGTTACACCATGGCAGACGCAGGAACCTCAATCGCAGTTATCGGACTCTTTTTGTTCACCCTCGCAGTATTCGGCACAATTTATGTTGCTACTAGCAGATACAAGCTCGCACCATCCGACAAGATCCTGGTCGTTTACGGTAACGTGAAAGATGCAGGAGCGGCAAAATGTTACCACGGAGGTGGAAAGATTGTTTGGCCACTCATACAACACTACGCCTATCTTGATCTCAAGCCAATGACCATTCCGATCCAACTTGAACACGCTCTATCACAACAGAACATTCGTATTAACGTCCCATCGACGTTCGTCATCGGTATCTCAACATCCCCTATGATTATGCAAAATGCAGCCGAGCGTCTTCTTGGTCTGTCCAATGTTCAAATCGAAGAGATGGCTCGTGAAATTATCTTCGGTCAACTTCGTCTTACCGTTGCCACACTCACAATCGAGCAAATCAACCAGGACCGTGATGCGTTCCTACGCATGGTCTCAAACAACGTCGACTCTGAACTTCACAAACTTGGACTGGTTCTTCTCAACGTCAACATCACTGACATCACTGACGAGGCCGAGTACATCAACTCGATTGGTGCAAAGGCAGCTGCAGAAGCAATTGCATCCGCAGAGGGTGACCGTGCTAAGGCTCTCGAAATGGGACAAATCCGGGTTGCGGAAGCAGACCGAAACCGTATCATTGAAGTCCAGAAGCAACAATCTGAAACAAAGACTGGACAAGCAAACGCCATCATGACTGAAGAAATCTCAGTCCAAGAAGCAAAGTCCGCTACCGAACAAGGTAAGGCATCTGCAATCAGTCTTCAGAGAGTTTTCGTCCAAGAGCAAGAGAAGAACGCCATTGAAGGTGAGAACTTGAGCCGTGCTGCTATCGCAATCTCCAATGCAACACTTGCAGAGAAAGAAGCAGAAGCACGACAACGGGCTGAAGTTGCACAACGCCGTGCTCAAGAAGAGATCGAAAAGGCTCAATATTCCCTTGAGAGCGAACGTCTCCGTGCAGCAGACATCGCACGTGAAATCGTAGCCAAGGAACAAGTTGTGATTTCCGCAGATGCAGAGGCTGAACGCCAACGCCGAATCGCACAAGGTCAAGCAGATGCAATCCTTGCACGGTACCAAGCAGAAGCGGTTGGTCAACAAGCCGTCCTCGAAGCCAAGGCTGCTGGTTACAAGTCACTCGTTGCAAGCGCAGGTGGAGACACCAAGGCTGCTGCAACTCTGTTGATGGTTGAGAAGATCGAAGAACTGGTCTCTCGACAAACAGAAGCGATTTCGAACCTCAAGATCGACAAGATTACTGTTTGGGATTCTGGCAACGGCGGAAACAATGGAGAAGGTGGCTCAACATCGAACTTCATCTCCTCCCTCATGCAAAGCCTGCCACCTGTTCACGATGTTGCTAAGATGGCTGGGATTGAATTGCCAGCCTATCTTGGTGAAATGAAAGACGAGTGAGTCATTCGGCGCAGTTTCACGGGTGTAGAAACAGTCGTTTCTGACCGAACATGACCCGAGGGTTTCAAAGCCATACCGTACCGCATACATGCTCATGGCAAGTGATTTGGATATCGCACGTGAAGCAACCCTTGAACCAATTGAGACCATTGCGTGGAAACTTGGTATTTCATCACATGAATTGATGCCAATGGGCAGAGGCATGGCAAAAATAACCTGGGATGCCCTCAGCCAACGCTTTTCTAAGCCCCAAGGCAGCCTTGTGCTGGTCACTTCAGTTAATCCAACACCGTTTGGGGAAGGTAAGACTGTAACCACAATCGGACTTACCCAAGCACTGTGTGCCATTGGACAGAGCGCCACATGCGTCATTCGCGAACCTTCAATGGGCCCAGTCTTTGGAATCAAAGGTGGCGCTGCAGGCGGAGGACATTCACAAGTCATACCCATGGAAGACATTAATTTGCATTTCACAGGTGACCTCCACGCAGTTACCTCCGCTCACAACCTCCTCTCCGCCCTGATTGACAATCACATCAAGCAAGGCAATGAATCACAGTTAGACCCTACTCGTGTATTCTGGCCACGTGTCATTGACATGAACGACCGTTCACTGCGCAACATCGTCATCGGGCTGGGAGGTCCTGCAAATGGAAATCCGAGACAAGATCGATTTGACATAACTGCTGCGAGCGAAGTGATGGCGATTTTGGTACTTGCAAACGATTATTCAGACTTGAGAAAGCGAATCGGAGAGATAGTGGTCGGTCAGTCTATCAGTGGAAATCCCGTTAAAGCAGAAGATATTGGTGCTGCTGGTTCGATGGCGTTGCTGCTACGGAACGCCTTTTTACCAAACTTAGTCCAAACTCTTGAAGGAAATCCTGCCTTTATTCACGGCGGCCCGTTTGCAAACATCGCTCACGGGAATTCGAGCATTATCGCTGATCGTCTAGCATTAGGTGCCGCTGATATCGTCGTAACTGAGGCTGGCTTTGGTTCAGACATGGGTGCTGAAAAGTTCATGCACATCAAAGCGGCAAATTCTGGAAAGTCACCGGACTGTGTCGTCATGAACGTCACAGTTCGTTCAATGAAACTCCATGGTGGAGCATTTGGCAGCCGTGGTGGTTACCGCCCTACAAAGGAAGAATTGGAAACCGAAGATGTCGATGCCGTGATGAGAGGGGCCCAAGGGAATCTTGACCGCCACATCAAGAACATGGCTGGTTTTGGAATGCCTGTCATCGTATCCATCAACAGATTTGCATCGGATACAGATGCTGAACTCGACGCTCTTCGAACAGCAGCTCGAAAGAGCGGTGCAGCAGACGTGACGCTTACCGAAGTGCATGCCAACGGAGGCAAAGGCGGTGAACAACTGGCGAAAGCCGTCGTGGCTGCAGTACACGATCATGTTGCAAACGGTCGGCCTTTCACACCGCTCTTTACTGCCGATACGCCGGTTTTAGAAAAAATGGAATCAATTGCAAAACGCATCTACAAAGCAGATGGAATTGATGTCAGCAGTGCAGCAATGAAGCAATTGAGCAAGTTGCAATCGTGGGGATATGGGCACTTACCCGTCTGCATGGCCAAAACCCAGTATTCGTTCTCCCATGACGCCGGGCAACTCGGAGCACCCGTTGGATTTACACTCCCTGTACGCGAGTTTAGATTGAATGCCGGAGCAGGGTTCATCGTTGCCGTTCTTGGAAACATGATGACGATGCCCGGTCTTCCGAAGCGACCGGCTGCGCTTGACATGGACATGGATGAAAATGGAAAACTCACCGGCGTATTTGGGTGAAGTGAATGAAAATCTTGAAGCGCGAACCACAAGTTTGGCGTCTCCGTTTGGAGACTGAAGATGATTTGTGGGCTCTCGCCCGGATGACACGAAAGGGAATGCAATTCGCCATGCTCGGCGAACGCCGTGACCAAACGACCGGCGGAGAGGAAGGCGGGCGTGCAAAATCTGCTGAAAGAAAGAAAATGTGGATTCGCTTACGAGTCGAATCTACCGAATACCAAACCTTTAGCGAGCATCTTCGTGTTCACGGCATCATCGAAGAAGCACACTTTGACATTGGCATGTATCACACACACCTGGTTGAGATACGAGATGAAGTCGAAATTTCAACCCACAATGTATTCACTCCAGCAGACGTCGAACTCCTGTTGCAATCGGAAAAAGCATCAGGCCAATCGCAAGTGGTGTTGGCCGTCGTCGAAACCGATGAAGTGGTAATCTTCCACGTCACTGCACGTGGGCTGCGTGAAGGAGCAACCTGGACAATGCGAGGCGGAGGAAAGCGTGGTGAAATTCGTCACTCGGAAAGCATTGCTAGCACGTTCCGTTCCAATGTCATCAAAGCTCTTGTGGATACCCTCGGCAGCGATACGCCACTGATTGTATGTGGACCTGGCCATGCAAGAGATGCACTGCTGTCGGATCTAAAATCTACGGGACAAACACGCATCATGAAGTCGATAGCAACATCGATGGGTGGAAGAGCAGGTGCAAACGAAGTTCTCCGGGAAGGACTCGCTGGTAATCTTTTGAGTGAATACGCAATCTCTAAAGAAATCGCTCTGATTGAGGAGTCGTGGAAACGCCTGTCAACTGGTGGAGCAGTCGCTTATGGTGAAGACGCACTCGTTCGTGCCATGGAGGAAGGGGCAATTGAGACCCTCTTGATTTCAGCAGACTTGCTACGCTCTGAAACCGACCGTATTGCCGGCATGACATGGTTGGAATGGACCAAAGGGCTCGCTGACATCGGCGCAGAGATGGTACAATGCTCAATAGACCATGACGGTGGACAGCAGTTGATGGGGCTTGGCGGGGTCATGGCAATGCTGCGCTACACCATGGAGGGATAGGCATACGAATCGTAACACCGAATGATTTGGGTGACGATGTACGAGCGTCGATGCATGGGGCACGATGGCTGCTTCTCGATGCCAAAGATATCGAAGATTCTACACCGCTGTTAATGTTCACAGAGTTGGACGACATCTTAGTTGCTGTCGACCATAGAGGCTCAACACCTCTCCCCGGTCTATGGCAAAGAGCGGTGCACCTCATACTCGTTGATGGAACTGAACAACAGGCGTCAGAGTTCCGACGCCAGTCTGGAATCACCAAAGTGATTGCGAACGCTGAAGGGGATATTCGTTCTTACCTTTGGTAGTGGGTCTGGAGGGATTTGAACCCTCGATCAACGCCGTGTAAGGGCGGTGTCATAACCACTAGACCACAGACCCAACCGTTCCTGTAAGAAGGTGTTATTGAAGGCATTGATGCAGGCGTTAACCTCAAAGCGGGTGAACTCTGCGATTGATTTGCATGGATGAAGACGTTCAAGCCGCTGCGGCTCGCCTTGTTCGGCGTATTAAGGAAGGTGGGCACACCATCACCGTTGCAGAATCATGTACTGGAGGCTTGCTCTCGAGTGCATTCACCGACATTGCAGGTGCATCAGGTTGGTACAACCAAGGATGGGTCACCTACTCGAACGATGCAAAAATCCGTGAACTCGGTGTCAAACCAGCATCTTTGGAAAAGAAGGGTGCTGTATCTGCAGAAGTCGCCATACAAATGGCTCAAGGCGCCCTCAAGAACGCCAATGCAGACATTGCCATCTCAATTACGGGTATTGCCGGACCAAAGAATGACGGTTCAAACAAGAAAGTTGGACTGGTTTACGTCGGTATTGCCTCTCGATATTGGGCAAATGCAGAATCAACTCAAATTGGAGGAAACCGTGCAGAAAACAAAATCGGTTTCGTTCATTTCGCACT
>JABIWF010000054.1 GCA_018701175.1 Methanobacteriota archaeon | reverse complement strand
CCTTGACCTTGTCCTTGACCTTGTCCTTGACCTTGTCCTTGACCTTGTCCTTGACCTTGTCCTTGACCTTGTCCTTGACCTTGTCCTTGACCTTGTCCTTGACCAGGGGTCGGAGTTCCAGCTTCAGATTCGCCACCGCCTTCGGTTTCACCATTGCCGCTGCCTGCGCCTGACTCAGAAAAGTCAGGATCGTAAGCATCAGGAATGCCGTCGCCATCGGAGTCGGAATATTCACCGTCGTTTGGGTCGTTAGGGAACGAGTCTACGTTGTCAGCCTTACCGTCACCGTCAGTGTCTGCGTTGTTCGGGTTGGTACCCGATGCGTACTCTTGGGCGTTGGATAAACCATCGCCATCAGGGTCTGCATTTCCGTCGCCACCGTTGGTAGGGTTGAGGCCGTTCGAGACTTCCCAGCCATCTGGGAGGCCGTCGCCATCGCTGTCTGCATTGTTCATATTTGTGCCTTGATTTTGTTCCTCGGAGTTGGTGAGACCATCACCGTCCCAATCGGCGCCACCATCGGATGGGTCGAGTGGGTCAGATCCGTCACCGCTCACTGCAGAAACTGCAGAGAGTGCGAGGAATAATGCAATCAAAACGCTCATTATTTTCTTATTCATGTTTTTTCACTTCCTATTTTTTTTTTGGTTGTTGTTACACAGAGAACCCGCTGTTCTCTCTTTCCAAAAGCCCAGCCCACATGATGGGAGTGGCTTTTTGGGATTCAAACGATGCTGCGCACTGGCTTGTGGTTGATTTCAAGGTTTTTACAAGAGGTTTTCCAACAACAACCACGGGGGTGTTGATGAGCGATGACTGCTTCTGAGTCATGCATATTTCACTCTTGTTACTGTCCTTGTATTGTTCCTCCAAATGCATCGTTTTTCACGGGTTGGTTCTAGGGAACCCAACGTTCCCTCTACATACTGGAACATACCGACCCTATATGAAAGGCGCGACGCAATGTGCCGTTTACCCCTCAAGGGTATAAGCTGGTGGCAGGAGGATTGCTGCCTGCTGATTCAAGACAAAACGTGCGACGAGGTCAGCAAGGTTTGCATCAGCAAAAGCATGCAGCCTTTCACTTCCATTTCCAGATGCTGGCGCCCAAAGATGCAATGGTTTTGCAGAGCGGCTTAATGCGATTTTAGCAGCACGGATGGCATTCGAACCAGGGAGACCTGCACTCACCGAACTGTCCAGTCCAAGATGATGAATTAGGCGGCCTTGACGAACGCCTTCTTTACCTTCAAGTGCAAGCATTCCCAAAATAGTGAATTGATCTCTTTTGGACGCATCCCATCGAGTGTAATCTCCTTCGAACCTCTCGGTGAGATGATGAAGAAAACCACTGTACTGTTTCGGTAAGGCGTCATAGGAGATCTGCTCAACGGCTTTTCTACGTGGCAAATGAGCTTCTTTCGGCAATATTTCTTTGAACTCGCTCCATTTATGTGCAGTATCAATCCAATTCGAAAGGCGTTCGGCAAAGAATGGATCGGCCCCTCTCCAGTTCCAGACACTGCGTTTAATCAGTTCTGGAGCTACATTTGAAAATCCTTCTGGATCTCTTTCTGCGAGGGTTTGCAACGCTTTCAGAAATTTTTCATTCTTCGCTTTTTGCATGGTCTGCTCCGGGGGCATTGTATTTTCCTTGTTCCCAGTTCCATAATAAGGTTGTTTCTTGTTGATTTGCTGAAGTTTCATCGTATCTCCTCGGTTTTAGCGTCGTTTTTCAACAAAATCATAATTTCTGGCAGAAAAACAACGCAGTAGGTTTGTTTTCTTTTTGGAGGGTTTGAGTCCCTCCATGCATATTCCGTAAGATGACAGTTTTCTGACGGTATATGAACGATTCATGTTTAGAAATGCTTCATCATAGACCTATGCGGTCCAATTCCGGCAATAGAGTATGGTTCATCGACCAGAATCCAGCCTTGTGACTGGTAAAAGGGAATTGCAATTTCACGGGCTTGAAGAAGCCCTACCTTCGCTCCGAAATGAGATACTGCAGCTTGTTCCAAAGATTGCAATACACGAGCAGCATGACCTTTTCGACGAGCTTCTAGGCGCGTGCCCATCTGTCGTATTTGAATAGCCGGTCGGTTATTAGGATTGGTTAACGGACCAAAACTGGGGCATTGCGTTGCGCCTGGTCCGGCATGGTCTGCCGCAGAACCATCGCTTTCTGGAGCGATGAGGTGCGCCCTCCCTACCGAAACAACTTGCCCCTCATCATCAACCCAGGCATGAATGGCCTGATCGTCATCCTCCAGTAATTCAGCACCTCGCTGAAAACCAAGCGGCGCTCGAAGAACTGAAAATCGACAGTCGTAATAGGCAGATGTTGGTAATGAATGAGGGAGGGAAATGTGGGCCTGCTGCTCCATGAGAATCGGTCGGGGGCGAGTCTTAAGAAATATCTCAAAGGATAAGTGGCATTCAACATTAAAGGAAGTACAAAACCACGGACACGACAAGGATTCCCACCAATGCCAAACCAAGAATTCCAGACGCGATTAGCCCCTTGCCGAAGGCTTTGTTTCCGCGCACAAAGGAGTAAATAATCGCCCCAATGTAGGAAATCGGATACGCTATGAAAGCGAAGGTGTAGAAGTCGTCAACTGGATTTGAGTAATCTTCGTAGTAATCATCATAGTAATATTCTTGTTGATACTCTATGTACTCATCGCCGTAAAGATACACTTCATAATCGAAGTAGCCACTGTTTTGCGGAGATGATTCTGGCATCAGATTTACCGCCATTTCAACAGTGGGCGGGGTTGGACCTAAGGGCTGAAGCCACATGGTTTGATTCGATAAATTATAACCACCTATAGCTTCTGTTTGAGTTGAGATTCCATCGTAAATCGGTTCGCTGAGATTACCGTCGCAATCATCACACACCAACCAAGAAAAACTATGCCCGCCGGCTCGAAGAGGTGTGCTGTTGACGATTTCAAAATCCATTTGGAAACGTACCCATTCTCCACCACCATCTGACTCTTCGAAGGTTACAGTGAAATTCGTACGCTCGCCAACAGAATCCGGGCGTTCTGTGAACGGTGCTGAAGAGAGTTCAATGGCAGAAAAATCGTCGGTTCGGACATGAAGAGTTCGATTAAATTCAACATGGAATTCACGTGTCTCCGGATTCCATGATTGGTGTTCAAGAGAGATATGTTCATCAATTTCAAAATCCGATTCTTGATAGATTAGGGCGTCATAACCCTCATCGGGGTCGTCGTCAATACAATAAATTGGATAACGTTGGTCTCGGCCGTAGTATACTGGCCAGTCATACGAATCAACTTGACATTCCAATACACTCCATGGGCCAGAATCGCTTGAAATCAAAATCTGAGTCGAATATGTTCCATTGGCCGAAGAAGTCAACTCAATGGCTGAGTCATACCCGTATGCATATGATTCCGTCCAAACTGTGTCGTTGTCGATAGAAATTGGAGCCCAGTCAATACCGATGTCGAATTCCAATTGATTAGGAAAATCAGAGCCATCAACCATCGGCAACGGTTCAAACGAAAGCCGGTTGAATTCGGCATCGTACGCCCCAATGACAACCCATTTCTCAGTTCGGTAGAACTGAGTCCGATCAAGAAACGCAAACACCTCATCGGGACAAGAGTCGCATGCTTCAGCAGAGAAAAAATAACTTGACTCATTCAGACTCATTTCCATGTAGAATTCTTCAGTCGAATTCGTTTGAATGTCAAATGTGTAATTTAGGCCATCCAACGTTACGCCTTGAGTGGAAAGTTTCGCGTACTGGCCTTCGTCGTTCAAGAAAAAGGCATCAAGTGTGAGGTTTTCAGAAAAATTGTTATCGAACAACAGTGAGAGGTTCTTGTCCTGAAAACTGTACTCGGCGCTGAGAAGACTCGTTTGCTCGCCAGCCACAGTGGCGTCTTGAAGAAGTTGCCAAACAAGTAACTCTCTACCCGTTCGATCATAAGATGCGGGGTTCGAGGTACTGCATATAATCGATTCTGGAGAGTATTCATTGAAGATGGGTTCAAGAGAATACCTGTTTCCTGGCTCTCCATTCAAATCAATGTAACACTGCGAGAGTTCGTGCGTATCGGGTAAATCAATCGTTGTCGAATATTCTCCAGTCTCATTACGTACAAATGTCATTTCGTATGGGTCTGGAAATTGTTGCCCGTCTTCCACGTATTCCTCATACTCCTGCTCTTCCCTTTCGCGCTGGGAATCCTCCATGCTAATGCCAATGACTTGAATCAAAATTAGAAGCGCAATGGGTAGGAAAACTCCGAGCATGAACATAAAAATCGATTTACCCATAGAATCCGGTTGTTTCACAAGTGAAGGGACAAGGAGATGTTGTGAGGGGAGAACACTGGTTTCTCCATGCAAGAATTCTCCCGGAGCAGTGGGGTTGTTCAAAACAATTGACGCTGGCCGTTGATTCGAATCGGATTCCCGTGATGAAGGGGGTGATTCAAGGCTCATGATTTGCGAGGCTCGCCCGACCGTATAACTGGTTTGCCGGTTAAAACGTAACCGAGAAAATGACAAACCCTACTATGAAAATTGTGGATTCGGACTCGGTCGCGTTGAAATAGAACTGCTCAATCGGGGAAACACTGCACGGGTGTCGGAGCGGCTACGTCGGGGATTGCAAATCCTCTTACCTGGGTTCAAATCCCAGCCTGTGCTCTTCTAAACATGGCCTCAAGTGTTTTTTACGCGCAGTCTTGATATTCAAGGAGCGTTTCGTTTCTCTTATCACATAGACGCTGTCTATTGGGTGGGGATGGGTCTATGCCAGAGATAAATCGTTCATTAGAGCATGTGGGAATTGGGTTTGCCGCTTTTTTAGCGCCTCCCGGCCCTGAAGTCATTCGTTTCACTGTTGGTCAACCGGACTTTGATACTCCAAAGCCGGTTGTCGACGAGGTCAAAGCCGCATTAGACCGTGGAGAAACGGCCTACACTCGAACCCAAGGCTCAGTCGAATTGTGCGAAGCAGTGGCCAAGCACCTGTCAAAACATAACATTGCTGCCGTACCCGACGATGTGCTTGTTACGCCTGGTTGTAAGCAAGCGGTCCTGTACAGCCTCATGGCGACACTCGATGCTGGAGATGAGGTGTTGCTGTTGTCTCCTGCATGGCCGTCCTACGATGGAATGCTCAAGTTACTCGATTGCGTACCGGTTCATGTTCCTGTTAAGCGAGATAATTACCACCCTGATTTCGATGCATTAGAAGCAGCAGTGAGTTCGAAAACCAAAGCGATATTGCTGAACTCTCCGAACAACCCTACTGGTGCTGTTTACAATCCTGAAGAAATACAACGCATCGTTGATTTTGCCATCAAGCATGATTTATGGATTCTTGACGACATGATTTACGCCACATTGGTGTGGACTGATTACCCATACACATCTCCGGCTTCACTCGAAGGCGGTGCTGAACGTACCATCACGATTGGCGGATGGTCGAAAGGGTGGGCTATGACAGGGTGGCGTCTTGGATGGATTACTGGGCCAAAGCGGGTTATGGACGGTGTCAAAAAAATCAACGTCAGCGCCGCAACCCACGTTGCTACATTCATGATGCCTGCGGCTACAGTAGCCCTAAGTCTTGAAACTGAAACGGCAATGATGGCTGCTTCGTTCAAAGAACGACGAGGGTTGATGCATTCTCTTCTCTCCGAACTTCCCGGCGTCGTTGTTCCAAAACCAGAAGGGGCGTTTTACGCATTCTGTGACATAACGGGTACAGGAATGGACGATCTCGAATTTGCTACTCGAGCACTTGAAGAAGCGAACGTCCAGCTGATTCCGGGGTCGCTCATTGAAGGCGGAGAAGGATTTGTTCGGATTTCCTATGCTACCTCTACCGAAGACATTCATGAAGGTGTTCGACGGCTGAATGAATGGCTTAATTCGCTGTGATACGATACAGCGTTCCTCCGCCACCAAAGGTCGCGTAATAGAGGTCTCCGTCCGGTCCAAAAACCACAGGCAAAGGCGTACCAAGATCAGTTGCAAACCGAGTAACCGTGCTGTTCCATTGTTCGCTTGGTAAGGAGGCATTGGATTGAGTCGGGGTGAAATCAATACGAACCACTTCGTGACCTTGAGGTAAAAGAGTGTTCCAAGAGCCGTATACGGTGGCGTACACCGTAAAGCCCTCATCGGGTAAAAGGCCGGGCAATGATGAGTTGTTTGGACGAAGAGCGAGTCCGTTCAGCGAGGTATGTGGCGTCCATCGTGCAACTGGACCTAGTGTTCCCGGTGGAATCGGGTTGTCTGGGTCATCGTCAGGCCAACCATAGGCTTCACCCTCCACCAGCAAATTGACTTCTTCGTCGGGATGGTCTCCGTCCCAATCTCGGCCATTATCAGAGAAGAGATAACCCATGCCAGGAACCCAAACTCCGTCAAAAGAATTGCGAACTCCAGATGCTAAAACGCCATGTTCACCGCTTACAGGATCTACCCAAAGCAATGCAGCATTCCGTTCATCGCTCTGTTCACAAACATTGCATGTCGATCCACTGTGCCAAATCAATGTCCCGTTTGGAAACGAATTGATGGCGTTGGTCTGGTGGTTATCCGACGGAATACCGTCGATCAGAACCACTGGGTCGGAAAATGAGAAGTTCGAGCGGTTATAACGAGAGAGTTTTCCTTCCTCGGAAACGAAGAGATGGTCCATTGTCAAATGAACATCGTGCGGGTGATTGAGGCCTGAAAGCAAGGTGGTTGACCTGAAACCAGCCTCGGCATCAAGCAGCAGAATCTGCCCTGAATCACGATCGCACATGAGCAACGACGTGTTGTCCGCCCATTCCAAACAGGTTGGCCCGCCGTATCCTGAATCTATTTTTTCAATGACAAATCCATCTTCAACCTCACTGTTGAAGGGTTCCACATACGGGTAAATCTCTCTTGCCACAAGGAGAAAGAAAAGCAACAGAACAATTGGGATGAGGTGTTTCTGAACGCCCATGGAGGATTTATGAAGCGGATAGGTAAGAACTCTCCCACATCAATATCTCACCATTGCCTGTATTCAAGTAGTTCCGGCAGAGTCGCTCACCATGCCTCGCATTGACCGACGCATCACACTGATGGCTCTCTTCATGGTGTCCATCGTTTCCACCGGCTATTACCTGAATATTGTGACCTATGAAAACACACTGGGAACACAAAACACTCTCACTGTCAATACAGGGACGTCCACTGAATCAACCGAAGATGTGCTTCTCGATTTGAGTTTTGCGAAAGGCGGTGAGAACCTAAGCTGGAACTCTGTTCAATTGGAATTAAACGTTGAAGAAAACACATATCCCTGCATGGTTGGAGGGATGAGTTCGGTGGTACAAGACAACGGAACCGTGCTATCAAAATTGAATGCGGATGGTAAAACATTCACAATCAACATCGACACCAACGGTGAAGAGACACAATACCTCGACCTTCACACGATGTCAGTTTCCAATGAAAGTTCGTTCAGTCTGAGTTTCCTGCAAACAGATATCTTCCTTGGCGAAGGTCGAAAAGGTATTGCTGTTGAAGGTGATTTTAGTCAAATAAAGGCAGATGAAGGATATGTTCTCGACGAAGATGACGAGGAACGTTTAGAGTGGTATTCTTACGATTTTTCAGTCCATCGCATTATTCCTGACTCCGAGGTGTACCTCATAGAAGATCGTGGAGTCATGTTCAAAGTTCAATTCCTCAATTATTACAATTCGGATGGTGCACCGCGCCACATCTCACTACTCGCGGCTCCACTCGGGAATTCCAGCATACCGGCGCTCACAGATGAATCAATGATTCAAATCGCGCCGTGCACTGTTCTTGATGACGGTGATGGCGTTTGGGGTGCAGATGAAATCATTTCTTTGCAAGAAAACGGATTCAGTATTTGTGAAGGCGAATGTACAGTAACGGTTGTTGCTCTGTTTGAAGAGAAGCGTATTGACGGTACGGATACAACTTATTCACTTGGCTGAATCACATGCTTGCGCTTTCTGTAGCAATGAGAACACCGAACAACAGCGCGTAGCCAATGATTCCGAGGAGTGTTAGGCCGATGACAATCCATCCCACGACTTGAGCTGCCTTTGCCATACCTGCATCTGGGTGACCGGGCATTGAATCGGTAACTTTCAGTGCGCTATTCGCTAAAATTAGGCCTGGGATCGCAGTACAAATTGAACAGGCTACTACCCCTAAAATGGATAGCACCAAAGCCAAAACGGCTTGGGTAGGTGGATAATATCCCCCCATTGACATGCCTTGTTGTATGGGTATTTGATTTGGTACTTGAGCCCAAACTTGGGGGCCGTCTCCGTATTTCGAGGCTACGCCCGAAGGTTGCATCTGTCGAGGTTGTTGCCCTGGTTGCATCTTGATTGCCTCTTTCGTTAAAGTGCTGCGCTCTCATCAAGCATAATGAGTACCACGAATGCCATGAGTGCCAGCACCATAAGTCCGAGTGTTATCCAACCAAGAATTTCTGCTATTTTGGCTGTGTTCGCATCCGGATGGCCGGGCATTGAACCGGTAACAGCGGCGGATGAGCGGGCCATGAACACCCCGGGTATTGCAAGAACACCACACAACGGAAAACAAAGTAGCCCTAAAGCCAGCCCTGCGATTGACAACCCGAGTGCTGTGGATGCACTTGTTTTTGGGTAGAATCCGCCCATTGGAATCCCTTGTTGAGGAAACGGCTGCTGGTACTGCTGCTGGTACTGTTGTTGAAACGGTTGCTGGTACTGCTGCTGTTGAGGCTGTTGCGAATCCCAAACACTGGCAATGACTTGCTGTTGTGGAGGAGATTGGTCACGGGGTTCTTGTCCCTGCATAGAAATCACTCAGTTTGCCTAATATAATGACTTTGTGCCTCATACAAGATTGATTTCACAGTGCTCAAGCCTTGTTCGTGCAACTCGGCTGTCTGGGTCAATCGCAAGGACTGCCCTCCATGCTGCAGCCGCTTCAGCATGACGTTCCTGATGGTGGAGAGACCCAGCGATGTGAAGGCGCGAATCAAGGTGATTGCCATCACATCGAATGGCTGCTTGGAAGTCATCAAATGCTGCATCTGGTTCTTTGAGATCGAGGTACAGCAAACCTCGCTGATGCCAAGCAGGAGCGTGGTTAGGGTTGAGGCGGATTGCTTCGTTTAACGGCCCTTCAGCACGTTCTGGTCGCTTTAGAGAAAGGTAGCATGCCCCGAGTTTTGTCAAGGCATGATAGTGGTGAGGGGATGATTCGAGAACCATTTTCAGGTCATCACGAGCATTTTCCCATTCTGACAGATGCATGAATCCTTCTGCCCTGCGGAATCGGGCTAAAACGAGTGATGGGGCGAGATCAAGGAGTATTTCACAATCGTCGAGAACTTTTCGACCTTCATTGAGGGCCAAAAGTATCCCGCTGCGGTTCATTCGAGCACGAATGTGGGAAGGGTCTGAAGTGAGGGCTTCATCATAGTGCATGAGGGCCTTATCCAGCGACCCATTCTGCGTAGCAATATTGCCTCGGACGTAATGAACCGTTGCGGAATTTCCATGAATTGCAGCAGCCTCGATGTGTTTACTCGCTGCAGAAAGGTCTCGTAAGTCAAGAGCCAATAAAGCAGCTTCGGATGCAGCGGAAGGGTCCTCACTCGGTAGCAATCGAAGTGCTCGCGCAATGTCTTCTTGCGCACCTTCGTAATCTGAGATCAAACGCTTTGTTCGAGCAAGTCCCAACCAAGCAACTCCGGACTCGCGGTCAAGACGAAGAGCGTCATTGAAAGCGGTAATAGCCTCGGAAAGTAAAGCACGGTCCGTTTGACCTGTGCCGTCTCTTTGCCGATCTGCACGGGCCAAATGGAGTCGCCCTTCAATAACATGAAGAAGGGAGTGGTCGATGCCCAGCGGGGTTTCATCAAGGAGTTTCTGAGCATCATCAATGTGTCCATTCATGAGTTTTCGACTTGCCATTCGGGCACGAAGTTCTGCATTATCAGGCGACTCAAGCAAAGCACGGTCTAACGCTTCCTCAGATTCAGTAACCTTTCCACTGGCCATCAACAAGTCCGACTTAAGGAAAATCAGTTTGGTGCCGCCCGCAGATAATGCCACAGCGTGTACAGCCGCCTTCAGAGCATCCTCAAGTTTGTTCGCCATCGGTGCAAGAAGTTGTGCCAGCAATCCCCAAGCATCGCCGTTCTGTCGATCGAGTTCCAAGCATCGTTCAACCGCTTGTTGGGCCTTTCCAAGTTCGCCGTCATCGCACAAAAGTTGGGCGTAACTGCACCAATCATCTGAACAGTTCGGATTTTCTGCTAAAGCCAATTCGATAGACTCCAGCGCTTCAGAGCGCGAACCTGCACGTGCTCGTAAGCCGGAAAGAAGGGAGCGATCAGCAGCAGTCTCAACACCCAATGCTTCGAGCCGGCGAACATCTCGCTCAGCACCTGGATCTCCAAGTTTGGCAAGTAGGTGGGCGTGTGCACGAAGCAAGTCGGGTTGGTCTGGAGATACCGTCATTCGGGCTTCAAGCCAATGACGGCGGAGTTCTTCATCGCCGCGTAAAAGGGCGATGTGCTCGAGTGCTTCGAGGATATTTCCGTTTCCTGGAGACGATCTGTAAGCAATTCCAAAGCATGATTCTGCCCAGTCGTACCGGCGGAGGTGAAGGCATGCATGTCCAAAACGATGTGCTGCAACGGGGCTCAGGCCAAGGTCTTCCGCGGAAATATTGCGGGCAGAAAAGACAACAAGAAGGCGGGAAAGAAGGCTTTCAGTGGTGGAGGAAAGAAGGCCCTCCCCTCCAACTGCAGCCTCAGGAGAAATGGGTGAAATCAGAGTTTCCAAAGCCGCTAGAGCTTCTTCATGAGTCGCTTCGAAGTCAAATTCAGATTGAGATTCATACTGGTGTAGAACAGCGTGAACGAGGAGTGCTCCATCGATTTCTGGATGGGTGGCACGTAATGCCTGAATCAAATCCGTCATCTGCGATAACTGGCCTCGGAGAGAACCTACCTCGGCGTTGAGATGGGAAAAATGAGCGGCTTGGGCTTCTTGGAGAACAATTGAAGAATCAGCAAGGGTATTGAGCCGGCTTTCAGCCTTCTTCAACCAAAACCCTGCCCCTCCACCGGCACCAATACAAGCGAGGCCAAATGCTGCAGTTATGGGGTCCATTGGGCTTCACCCGCCCTTTGCCCCTTTATGGTCTGCGGAGGAATTACACCTCAAGGGGAGGATTTGAGCACCTCTCAAAATTACCCGGATGAGTCGATAACTTGCTTGGCAAAGCGTGATTCCAATGCAAAAGGTGCCGATTGTGCTTGATTCTTTGCTCACATTCAAAGGCTCTCGTAGTTCTTGGAGTGTTGGGGTCGAAGTCATGGACGATGTTGATGACGAGTTGAGCGGCCCTTGGTACACCCAACGTATCCAAGATTTGAGCCTTGAAGGATGGGTTGTGGATTCTATCGAATCATATCTTGAAGAAGATGAACAACTTGCAAGCGAACGGATTGTATACGTTGATTTTGTCGTAGACCTAGCACAAGAACTGCTTGAAAGAACAGGCTACCTTGGCGAATCCGTAAATCTCCGCTCCATCGAACAGAGTGATGTTTGGGAACAAGAACTCCGAGACCCAATGAATGCAGAGAGAGTTCATGAAGAATACAACGCATGGGCAAAGGAGTGGCGTCCATGGGAGTTGGAACTTAACAGAGGTCTCCTCGCTTGGAGAGATGCTGAAATGGAAGAGGTTTATGCCTCATATCTTGCGAGGTTTGATGCCTTAGATGCCTCGTCACTTCCATCAGCACGAATTCTCACGCCGTTGTTGTCCGAACCGAGTGAAACAGAAGAAATACATAGGGTATTGAGCGTGTTGGAAGAGGATGAAAAGCGCCAAAGAACGGCGATTTCAAACGCTGCTGCAATGCTTACGGATGCTGGTTTCAATGTGGGTAGAGTTGAGAACATGCCAATTATCGAAGGATTGGACTGGATCACCCAATTGCATGAATTTCACGATGTGCATGAAGAATTGCGGCTGTTAATTTTAGAACAAATCGGGGTTTTTGACTCGAGCCTTGCAGAACATCATGAAGCGCGTAGAAAGGACTTGCTAAGCGAAAACTCCCATCCTGAATTGCGTAATTTCCGATTGCAGATGGATGCGATTGCTGACAACCTGCATCAGCGTCTTGCTCGTTTGAACGACTTACTCAATGAATGGCGGGAAAGGGGTATTGTATTTCCTCACGGCGATAGTGTCCGGCCTGCCGAATTGCTCGAGTGGGAAACCAACCTACCTGAAATCGAGACTGCGCTCGAACTCCACCTGCAAGCTCTGAGCCGTTGGAAGATGATCACCAAAGTTTGGCAAGATGAAAGTGCAACCGGTGCGGAATACGCTGGTGTACTGGAGCAGACTGAGCAGTTTATCGACCATGTCGACCATCTGGACCAAAAATGGAAGCAAACCGAATTGGAAGCCTTCATGTTTATGGAAAAATATGAGCAAATGGGTTTGGCGATGGGGGATTGGAGTGACGAGATTCAAAGAGACCCAAGAAGTGCTCTTCGACAATTGAAAAAGAGCCAACACCGGTTCGATCTTCGTTTCGAAAGCATCGAAAAATTAGCAAGTATCGACACTTCATTTGAAGCAAAAGAGGAAATTGATGGGCGTATTGCCTTGCTCAAAGAGATGGATGTAGATCTTGAGGTGCTTGAAGATACAAGCCTGCTCATCGAAAAAATGGGCCGACGTGGGGCACGACACCGAAGAATGTTGGAACAAGACTGGAGGCAACTTGTCACTGAAGGTAAGGCACAAGATTCTGTTGCCACATCAAGTTTTACACTTGCGGAATTCGAGAGAGAAATCGGTCATGTTCGGCAATTTGGTACTTCGAGTTCTGCATCTAAAGTAGGTGGGTCTATTGTTGCCGGAGAGATACATCAGCGATTAGTGCGGCGAACGCAGCAAGAGTTGGCAGTCTTACAATCCTCTGGCTGGAATGTTCATCAATTGCTTATCGATGTTGAAAATAATCCGGTTGGAGTCGCTCAAAAATTGAATGCTTTCAGGGCATCTGTAGAATCATATTCGACTCAAATTCGCCGCTTAATCCACCTTCCATGGCGTCGGGACATCGCACTTGCATTGGAAGTTCAACAGCAATTACGAGACCCCACTCAACTGAGTTCGGTTTTCGGTCGGGTGGCATCGTTCGCTCAGCATCTCGCCACTCGCAAAAGCGAAGACGAAAAATTCGTTTTTGAAGCATGGATGCCGCAACCAACACGCCAAACTCTTGTCCCTGTTCCTGAGCACACTGCTCGACAAACAATGGTTCCAAAAGACGCTCTAGGTGATGCTTACGAAGCAATACTTGAGGCCATGGAAGACGATACTTCAGAAATCAAAGGTGAGGAGTTGGGCGTGGAGCCGCTTTCTGAACCTACTACAGAAAACATCGATGAAAAAGCAAACGATATCGACAATACAGAAAAGATCGAAGAGGTTCTCCATGTTGCCCAAAGTATGGACAAGGTCTTGCCCAAGAAACCAATTCCATCCAAAGGAGAACCTGTTGAAACACCGGCCCCAAAAGCGCCCAAGCAAGAAGCCCCTGATCGTCAAAAGAAAACTATTGAACCTACCCCCATCGCTGCATCGCCAACAGTATACGAAAATCTCGTCCTCTTCCTTCGTGCTCTGAACCTTGATAACTACGCCGATGATGTTGAACTGAATGGTGAAGATGCTCTGCCAAATGTTCGACGTGGTCTTGCCAAACATGTTGGCGTATCTCCGCGCGACACAAGGGTCGACAGAATGCTGCGTATCGCTCTTCGATTAATGCCTCAAAACAATGAATACGATGAACGTAAATCGGAGTTGTTGGCTTTGATAGCAGAGAATTTGAAGGTAATACATCGATGGATGCGCTCTCGGTTGGAGCATCGTCACTCCGGCTCAAGCGACCGATTCCTCGAAGATGCTCGACAACTTGGAATTGCCCTCAAACGTATACCTGGTCCGGGGTATCCAGTCCCTCTGAACGCGGACGATTACGACTTACCCCCTGCAAACGATGTTCGGGGCCTAGAATCTGAAGTCAAGCAATTGATTACCCATTTGAATCTACCAACTGCCGGCGGAATCAAAGCATAATCATGAGAGTTCACTGAGGAGATTATTTTGCTCCTCTTCGCTTAGTGTGTCTTCTACTGGCGATGCTGTTACTGCAACTTCAGGTGCGTTTGGCATTGGAGCATCGAGTGGTATTGGTCCTCCAGCTAAGCCGAGTGGTGGAGGAAGAGGCATTCCACCTGCGATTGGCGGAAGAGGCGCTGGAGGGGGTATTGGTGCAGCGGGAAGCGGTGTTACCACCGGTGGCCCTGCCATCAGAGGCGGGGGGGCCGGGATGTTTTGTGGCGGGGGCGGGATGGCTGAAATTGGGAGAGGGTTTGCCGCCGGCGACCTCGGTATGGCATGTGGTGAAGGTATCATCTGAGGGGCTGCTGGAACTGGCGAGGATACGGTAGCCACCATGGATGAAGGGGCCAAGGGTAGACCAACGGGCTGTTGAATCGATGCCTCGGAAGGGCCTGTGGCTATTGGTTGCGGGATTGGTACAACCACTGGAGCAGGGGGCGGCGGCGGAGCAGTAAGGGTGGCATGAAGTTCGTCAACGGCAGAAGTATCAAGTGTTCCTGTTCTCAAGAAGTTGGCCATTTCCGAACCGAGATAAGCCATACTCGCTCGGAAAAACGGGCGGTCGGTGCCGTATCCGCGAAGTGTGTGAGTGAGAACGCCGCCAGAGTTAGCGAATTCCAAGTGATGTGTTTCCAGATGCATTTTTGTCCAATTCAAGATACCTGCACTTACAAAAGCGAGACCCAAGAGAGTGAATACGAGAATATTTGAGACGAGGAGTCCAACGCCAAGGAAACTCAGGCCCAACCATAGATACTGGTGCTTATGCATCAATTCGTTGTGTTGATGTTTGAATCCCGTAAGTTCTCGCTTCATCGACAACGATACATTCATTCTTCGTTGCCCGTCTAAATCGAGACGCGTTTCAATAATTCGCAAAAGGCCATCATCGACAACCAATGATGTGCACTTCGTTCCATCTGCCGTTTGCTGAAGAGGGAATTCCGTAACGAGTTCTTCATGAAACTGTTCGAGCAACGGTGCTGCTCGGACTGGAAGAGTCCACTGGTGTTCTTGGAATGTTGGCGATTTCTCTACAGGCGATATCGATATTTCGTCACTGGAACTTTGAGGTTCGGTATCGGTCGTCGGTTCTTCCTCAACAGCGAGCGATTTCTCTACTGTGTCTTCCGTCGATGGGGCTTCCCCAAAGGGGTCTGTATCATCAGGCCACTCGGTTGCCACATCCTCGCCCATGCATGGACGAGAGTTAACGCATTAGATGAAGGTAGTAGTCCTTAACGATGGATTTCTGCCAACCAAGACTTGACGTCTTCACGCTCAGCGTATCCTTTACCTGCCTTGGTACCAATGACGGTCTCAATAGCAGACTCAGAAGCAATCTCAAGAGTACGTTCGCTCACTGGTCCGTTGAACACAATAGCTACAGCGCCATCTGCACTGCCTGCAGCCTTCGAAAGAGTCGATGGGCCTACAGGTTCTGAAACGGTGCCGTCAACCATAACGAAAACGGCTTTGTTCTTTTCAAGAGCATCGAGGTGATCGAACATTTCTTGGACTTCGGCAGGAGCTTCGGCTACTTCGTAGACTTCACCCATGTCTTCAGCCCAGTTCTTGTCTGGGACACCCGCTTTCTCGTCGTCTTCAGCTTGTTTCTTCGTGAGTGTGTGAGCAAACTTCTTTGCTTCCATTTTCATAGAAAGACACTTTGTAACGGTCTTTTGAGGTAGTAATTCCCATTCTTGGCCGACTGGGGCTTGGGCTACAAAGTCAACTTTCATGGTGTCCATGAGTTGACTGAATAACATCTCGCCACCACGGTCACCGTCGATTGCCAGAATAACGGTTTCCTTACCGTTTGCCAAATCAATCAGTTCTTGCTTCATTGTACCTGCACCGTCTGCGCTAATTGCGTTTTTAACGCCGCAGTTGAGTAGGTTGCGAACATCGTTTCGGCCTTCAACAATAATGAGTGAAGATGAAGATTCAATGTTTGGCCCACAGGTTAAGCCGTGGAAACTGGTCGCTGTTCCAGTCGTCATAACTGAACGAACTTCTTCAATGATTGTCTTGGATGCAGCTTCACCTGAATTCACGAGGTTAAGCAACAGTTCCTTTGCCCTATCAACGACTGCGGTTCTCTTTGTTGCTCGGATATCTTGTATTTCGACAACTTTGATGATGGCGTTGCATGGGCCGATTCGGTCAATTGTTTCAAGTGCTGAAGCAATGATTGCGGTTTCAACGTTGTCAAGGCTGCTGGGAATCAAGATGAGTCCGTGGACTTTTCCACCTTTCGATTCTGTTTCGACATCGACGTGTCCAATTCGTGCTGTGCGTTGCAGTTTACGCAATTCAAGTTCGTCGCCAAGCAGGCCTTCTGTTTGGCCCATGATGGCGCCAATAATGTCCTTGCGCTGGACTGTTCCGTTTACTTTAATATCGGCGCGGATTTGATATTTCATTGCCTTGCCTTGCTTTGGACCGCCTGAGCGGCCTCCTAAGTTGTGTTTTCGAGCCATATGTATTTCTCCTTCTATCGACACCCCGTTCCAAAAAAGATGGGCCGAAGCCCATCACATATTTGCTGCATATGCGACAAAGTCACAATGCGTGAAAGGGAGGTGGATAGTTGCTCCACGGGTCTACTCCTTTTCAATCCTCTTACATATTTCGTAAAAAAGTTGAACTTTAAACATACAAGAGATTCAAGAACAGGAGGGGCGTCCCTTAACGCGTGACGACCTCTAATTCTCGGAATTTAGATGTGTTCCGCAGCACCGTGGAAGTGATGCTCGGAGACGGACGTCTCACCCGGGAAGAAAAGAGGCTCACGATCAAATTAGCAAGTGCCTTGGGACTTACTGAACATCAACCTGCTGAAATCTACAGAGCAATCCAAAACGGTGAAGAGTCCGATCCTGGAGAACTTGTAACCATTGAAGAGGCACGGGAAGTCTACACCAAAGTCTTCGAAGTCGCTATCGTCAACGCATCCCTTTCAAGAGACGAGTTTCGTGTCTTAGCCCATCTGCGTTCAGTCTTTGAAATCGACGATAATGAACACGAGGCTATCGAAACCAATCTCCGTGATATTGTCAAAGAAAAATTCGAAGACCCGAGTGTTGTTGACAAGATGCTCCACACACTCCGGGATTCTGTAGGCCTGGTTGGCGATATTTTTGATACGGTGAGAAAAAAGACCACTGATGGTGGTCGAAGTGAATGAAAAGGTAGCGCTGTACCTCGGTGAGCCGCAACCAAAACTTCTCCGGTCAAAACGTAAGATGCTCAGATTTCTGAGAGGGGCGTACGCCGCAGGCGTTCCTGGAATGATGGCAAAACCCTCAACAGACTTGCTTGCAAATGCTGGTGGTTATGCTTTCCATTATGGGTGCCCGAATCCAGAATTGCGCGATATTGCATCTTGGATTCTTACCAGTGGCGAAGGTCAACATCGTCGCGTGGCCAAACTCATCCCGGCCCTGTGGAAGCGGCACGGTCAGGAAGATTTGGTCGTAGTGGGCCTTCTATTGGCGAATATGTCTGAAGAAGAATTGGGAGACTCTCCATGGATCGCCCTTATCCACATGCTCGGTGATTCCGAGCCCCTCGGCGCCCTACTCGAAATCGGAGAAGAGATGCTACGAGGGGGTCATGAAATCCCTGACGATGAATGGATTATGGCTATGGCCGGCCAGAGCAAATTATGGCACCAAGTGGCCGTTTTATTTCTTTCTTTACGGGCTGAAAAGCTCGGTTCTGTCCGAGGGGTGGTAACGACCGCTCCGGGCGGAGGTGAACTGTTTGAAAGGATTCGAAACCGTTTGCTTTCACAGGAGAATTGAAGCCCTTCCTCGTTTAGCATTGTTGCATGAGTGAACGGTTTCTCCCTACGGAAGACCCGGTCCTCGAAGCAGTTTTACAATGGACCGTAGCCAGAGACGCTCAAGATGTGCGCAGGTTGCTTGAATGGTTACCAGAGGCGCGCTCAAGCCGAGAAAGAAAGGCACTGCTTGATCGGGTACGAAGCCTCTTAGCAGAATTGGAGTCGGCGCTCGATGGTCTTGAAACTCTGACCTGAGGTTCTCAAATGGTTACGGTTCTGCTGCTTGCCGGAGGTAGGAGTCGGCGTATGGGTACAGACAAAGCCTTGATGCGCGGGGGAGTGGAACGGTTGCGTCAAGTAGCCATTCAGTGCCAAGCCGATAGAATCGTTACGTTATGTGGGGCGAAAGAACGTGAAAGTATGTTCAAAGGAGAAGTGTGGGCTGACCCTCTGTCCTGTACTACTTTGAGCGAAGTGATTGAATGGGCTCTTTCATTGATTGGAGACAGTGTTCAATTCATTTCTTGCGATGCCTTCAATCTTGAAAAAGAGGGGTTACAACAACTGATTTCGAGTGGTGGGGGTGTTCCAATTGATGAGGCGGGTAACAGG
>JABIWF010000075.1 GCA_018701175.1 Methanobacteriota archaeon | reverse complement strand
ATGCAATGACAACCCTTGTTCCAAACGAGAAGCGAAAGAAGTGGTCGAATAAAAAACTCGAAAAGAAGGGATATTCCTGCTCCACATTCATGCTGTATCTCGGTGTTGACAAACAATACGACTTACACCATCACCAAATCTATGCTTCTTCAGCATACGAAAAGAACCTTCACGACATAACCAACCACAAGTTGACCTGGGATGACCCGTCGGTCTACGTTCAAAACGCAAGCATTACCGATGACAGCCTCGCTCCTGAAGGCCACTCTACTGTTTACGTTCTTGTCCCAGTACCAAACACCCACGAAACCATCGTATGGGACGACATCAAGGCTGACTACCGAGATACCATCATCAAGCAACTTGGTAAGTTGGGATACGACGACATTGAAGACCACATCGTTTCCGAGACCGTCGTCACACCTGACGACTGGGGTGCATCCGACATCTACCGTGGTGCGGTATTCAACCTCACTCACGACCTCAAGCAAATGCTATGGCGACGCCCACAAAACCGATTCGAAGAGGCAAACAACCTCTACATCGTTGGTGGAGGAACACACCCTGGCAGCGGCTTGCCGACCATCTTTGAAAGCGCACGTATCAGCAGCAAACTGCTGCTCGCTGACTTGGGAATGCGCCCTGACTGGAACGGTGTTGACTCTTGGTTCCAAGATGTTCGCAGACCAAAGGTCAAATCAACAGCTGCTAAGCCTGCAAAAGCCACACAAAGAACGACTGGTGACGGTCATGCTGCGTGAAACATTACTTGCTTGCTTCACGATATTGATGTTCCTTGCTGGATGCGTCCAGCCCGATTCAATGATCGAAGATGAAGCGCCGAACTCAAATCAAATCCCGTTTGAACTCACCTTCTCAGCAGACACGCTCGATCGAGAAGAAGACGGCACCCCCGAATTCGATCTGAAAGAACAATTGGAAGATGGGCCTGTAATGCTCCTGTGGATTGGTGCTGGTTGTACCGGTTGCCATGATTGGACAGACATGATTCGTGAGAAAATGGATGAAGGCGTTTTTGAAGAATCAAACATGACTATCGTCAGTGTTCATCGGTGGGGAGAGTTCGAGACCAAGGACGATATCCAGAGGGTATTCGGCTTAGAGAATAAATCCGAACATTACACACCTTGGACAATTGTCACACCGTCAGAACTCACACAAGCCGAAGACTTCAACACCGAACAAAGTACTGGAGCTTCAATTTACTCAGCATACGGCAATCCCGGTACTCCGACGCTACAGGTCATTGCTCCAAACGGGGTACTGGCATGGCAATCGAAAACATATTGGGCCAATGAAACCGTCTTTGACGACGGCTTTTCGTTCTTTGAACGACAGGTGAACGAAGAGTGAACCTCAAAGACCCCGAGGGTGTCCAAGAGTTAAGCAGCCTGCAAGGCGGCCGGTGAAAACCATGGGTGAAGGCATTAAATTACCAGTCTTGAATGGACTGGGTCGAACAAATCGTATCGATAACTGGCTCAACAAACCAATCGCAATGGGACTGGGTCTCACCGCTGCAATGCTCTACACAGCATGGCGATTGTTCCTTTTCCCTGAATCGATTTCATACGAACTCGAAGGCTCGAAAGTCATGTCACCAATCTTCTCACCGAATGTCCTCGAATGGGAGTTATTCGGACTCAATGAATGGGATCATCCATCATGGGTCAACGCTGCTGTTCTCGTGCTGTGGATTCCTTTTGGATTCCGAGGGACATGTTACTACATGCGTAGAGTCTACTATCGAACGTTCTTCGCGAGCCCGGTTGCGTGCTGGGTTGACGAACCAGAAATTAACAAGAAACTGGGATACAAGGGCGAAAAGCGTCTTTTCATCTTCAACAACCTTCACCGCTACTTCCTCTATGCTGCCATGATTATTCTGGTTATCAAGTGGTGGGATGTCACTCACACCTTGCATTTCACAGAAGGATGGGGTATGTCTCTGGGTACACTGGTAATGGCTGTAGAAGCATTCCTTCTCACCATGTATGTCACGTCCTGCCATGCATTGCGCCACCTTGCTGGCGGAGCATTGGACCGCTGGACAACCGGCATCAGCCGAATTCGAGGCAAACTGTTTGGACGAATCAGTGTTCTCAACCGTTCACACGGATTCTGGTTTTGGACTTCCCTTACCTTCGTTTTCTTTGGAGACCTATGGGTATTAGCTGTCAGTGAAGGCTATTTGAGCGATGTGGCGCTGTTTGTAATTTGAGGTGGAAAGAATGACTGAAGAATACAAGAAATACGAATACGATGTTATTGTCATTGGAGCAGGTGGCGCTGGACTCCGTGCAGCGATTGAAGCAGCACGAAGCGGTGCTAAGACCGCCATCATCACCAAATCTTTGCTTGGAAAGGCACACACGGTTATGGCAGAAGGTGGTTGTGCAGCAGCACTCCAAAACGCTGACCCACGAGACGGTTGGAAGGTTCACTTCCACGACACCATGAAGGGAAGCAAGTGGCTTGCAGATTGGAGAATGGCAGAATTCCATGCAAAAGAAGCACCAGACCGAGTTCGAGAACTCGAACAATGGGGCGCAGTCTTTGACCGAACCCCACAGAACACAATCAATCAACGAAATTTCGGAGGGCATACCTTCCCACGCCTTGCCCACGTCGGTGACGCTACCGGGCTCGAACTTATCCGGACGCTCCAAGAGCGTGGAATTCACGAAGGTATCGATATCTTCATGGAATACACGGTTCGACACCTCCTCAAAGAAGGTGACAGAGTCACAGGATGCGTGGCATACACTCGCGTTGACGGTGACTTCCATGCCTTCTCAGGCAAGTCAGTGATCCTAGCGACCGGTGGAATCACCCGTTGCTGGTCTGTTTGTTCAGGCTCATGGGAATACACAGGTGATGGTCACGCCCTCGCTCTATGGGCTGGCGCTGAACTCCGCGATATGGAGTTCGTCCAATTCCACCCAACAGGAATGGTGTGGCCTCCATCTGTTCGAGGTATTCTTGTTACCGAAGGTGTCCGTGGCGAAGGTGGCCGTCTGACAAATTCCGAGGGAGAGCGATTCATGTTCAATTATGTTCCAGAAATGTTTGCAAGCGACCACGCAGAAACCATCGAAGAATCCGACCAATGGGTCGAAGAAGTGGTTTCTGGAAAACTCGCTACCGTTCGAAGACCTCCGGAATTGCTTACTCGTGACGTTGTCGCAAAGGCAATCAATTCCGAAGTGAAAGCAGGTAGGGGCTCTCCCCACGGCGGCGCATTCCTCAACATCTCACACAGGGGAGAAGAAGCAATCCTGAAGAAATTACCATCAATGCACCACCAATTCAAGGAATTGGCAGGTGTTGACATTTCGAAAGAACCAATGGAAGTCGGACCTACTGCGCATTACGTAATGGGTGGTGTTCGAGTGAACGCTGAAACCCAAGAAAGCAATGTCCCTGGTCTGTATGCTTGCGGCGAAGTTGCATCCGGTCTCCACGGAGCAAACAGACTCGGCGGAAACTCGTTGTCTGACCTCATTACCTTCGGAAAGAGAGCCGGTGAGCATGCTGCAAAGCGCTCAAAAGACTTGGCACAACCAACCATCGATGATGGACAGGTCCAATCCGCCATCGAGGTTATGCTCGCACCACTGCAAAGAGGCGAAGGAGAAAACCCTGGTCTCATTTACGATGAAATGCGTGACATGATGCAGGCGAAGGTTGGAATCATCAGAACCAAGAAAGAAATGGAAGAAGCAATGGACGACTTGAAGGCGTTCGAACAACGACAGTCCGCATGTTTCCCTGGCTCATCTCGCAAATACAACTCGGGATGGCACCAAGCACTCGATCTCAAGAACATGGTCGATGTTTCAACCGCAGCAACCCTTGCTGCCCTCACACGTGAAGAGAGCAGAGGCGGCCACACGAGAGACGACTTCCCCGGAGAAATCGAAGAATGGGGTAAGATTCTCAACATTATCTACATGGAAAATGGGGAAATCAAGGTTCGCCAAGAACCCGTTGAAGAGATACGCAGCGATCTAAAAGATGCCCTTACCGAAGTGAAGGCGATGATTGCAGAACGAGCTGCTGAACAAGCAGGAGGCGATGAATAATGTCACTGAAAGGAAAGAAGCAAAATTTCACAATCCTACGAGGCGAAGGCGAAGAATCAACACTCGAAGAATTCAGCATTGAACTCGACGAAGGCATGGTCGTTCTAGACTGTGTCCATCGAATCCAACACGAACAACAACCGGACTTAGCGGTTCGCTGGAACTGTAAAGCAGGAAAATGTGGTTCTTGTTCTGCTGAAATTAACGGTCGTCCACGTTTGATGTGCATGACCAGAATGAGCGATGTGGTTGCTGAAACTCCAGCAGGTAAACCCATTGAAATTCGTCCAATGAAAGCATTTCCACACGTCAAAGACTTGGTTACTGATGTTTCTTGGAACTATGAGATTGCTCAAAAAATCAAGCCAATCAACGGACCTGATGAAATGAACTGGGAGTTCAACCAAATGGAAGCAGACAGAGTGCAGCAATTCCGTGAATGCATCGAATGTTTCCTTTGCGTCAACACCTGTCACGTCCTGAGAGACCACGCTCTGTTCGATGACTTCGCAGGACCTCGAAACTTGGTTCGACTTGCACAGTACGAGATGCACCCGCTTGACACCGAAGACCGAGTCCCAGAAATTAAGAAGGAATTTGGAATCGAATACTGTAACATTACCCGTTGCTGTACTGAAGTTTGTCCTGCAGGTATACAGATCACTGATGATGCAATCATTCAGCTCAAAGAGCGTGTTGTCGACCGTTATTACGACCCGTTGCAACGCATTTGGCGAACGCTCACTCGGCAAAAGGTTCGCTATTGAGGCGATGAATTGGCGACATTAACTGAAAAAGCCCGTCAAATTTCAGCCATTGGCTTCGGCGTCGCCTTTGTATGGATTGGAATTCAACATTTCACAAATGTAGGCTTCTTTGTACCCATCGTGCCGGAACTCCTTGGTGCGCCTGAGTTTTGGGTCTACGCCAGTGGAGCAGCGGAAATACTTCTCGGGATGAGCATGGTTCATCCTCGAACAAGACAACGAGGGGGAATGGCAACAGCTGCATTCTTGATTCTGGTCTACTGGGCAAATCTGAACATGTGGATGAACGACATTCCAATCGATGGTACTACATTTTCAACATCTGAACATGTTGCACGCGCATTGGCTCAATTCGGAATGATTGGGCTTGCGCTCTGGATTGCAGAGTGGAAAATTAAGAAAGAGTGAATGGCTTCTTATCCCTCCGAAGAGGGAAAAGAAGCGGCGACCCTTGCGGGAACAAACTTACAACAGCAAGTTTGGAAAACATACAGAAGTTAAATCAGAACTCAAAGGTGTTCGATTCCGGACTTCTTGACGTTGGCCTTCTTGATCTTGTCAGGAAGCCAAGCTGGTCCATTAGCTGGCTTGTCAACCATGCTAATACTGCCGGTGAAGACGTGGACACGCTTGGTGCCACGCTCACGTAGGCGTATGTTCGTATGTCCGCGGGTTGCAGCTTTGAGGGCTGCGCCGCGTGGTTGTTTGCTAGCAAAAACCTGGCTCGTATCTTTTCCGTTCTCCATGAGAACAAAGTATTTTTTATCAGACATTTTGGATTTCCTCCGGTAACTGACAGTTAAGTAGAGCATATAGTATTTTTCCCGTTAAAACGACATACTGCGCCATATAAGCAACGCAGTACCCCGTTCCGAAGGCGATTTTCGCGCCATCAAGCCTCAGTACAACGGTTGTAAAAAAGTGCAAAATGATGGAGAGGGATTCGAGATTTACAATTCTGCTCCAGCGAGAGTTTTCGTATCAATAATACCGGGAATCTGACGAATGGACTCAACAACTGATTGTGCGATGACTGCAAGACTCTCAGCAACGAGTTTGACGATAAGGTCATGATCCCCAAATAAGAGAGTAGCATCATCGACATTCGGCATATCTTTCACCGCCAAGTAAACTTCGTGCTCTTTACCAGGTGCGACGTTAATCAGGACATATCCTACTGCCATTGCAATCGTACCTACCAGATGCTCAAAGCACATCAACTCTTCTCCGTATCACTGCTGTAAGTCAAGAAGTTCCAGTTGCCCATCGGTGAATTCCATCCATTGGAGCAGTGTCCAGCCATTCGGCATTTCGCCCTCAAGCCAAACTCGGTACTGTTCGCGACTCCAATCTGCAGGCAATTGAAGGGCTGGAGAGCCTTCGATTGGTTGTTCTTGAATCCCCTCATCCAAGCCCTCATTTTCAACTTGCCACAGGGGCGTGCCTACTCCTTTCTGCTTTCGTCGCCAAAGGACGGTGGTAGCAAGGACGACCAGCAGGATTGCACCTCCGAACAGCAACGGCGTAGACAACGAACTTACATCTTCAGATTCATTAGCGGCTACGGTTTGATTGCAATCCAGGCATGGAGGTTCAGGTTTGAGCGTAATACTAAATTCAGAACGATTCGATTGTGACCATGAGTCGGTGCATGTCGTAGTTACAAGGAGCGTTGCATTACTGAGTGCTCCAGTGGTTGGGTACTGAAATTGTATTGAGGCAGAGGTAGGAGATTGGGGAACCAGAGAAACCTGTAATTCTGCCAGCACGGTATTGTTTTGATAAATCTGGGCCATGCATTCAATATCATCCGTTCCATCTTGGTCGACAACTGTACCCGTAATGGAAAGAAGTTCACCCGCAGATTTGTTTTCCAAAACCTCAACCGTGGTTTGTGGCATTGCATGATAAAACGGCACTTCGAGATTGAAGGAACGAACCAGACCATCGATATCACGCGCTGTGAACAAGACTTGGCCTTCACCATCAATGAAGGTCCCATCAAGTCGCAATCGGAATTTGTAAAGAGAATCCAACTCTTGGAAATCGGTGAACGAGGCGCAGGAAGAGATCGAGGTACTGTTGGGGGTGACTGTACCGAGAGATGGTGCATCAACAGACCATCCCAACTGAGATAATGTCGCTTGGAGTCTGTCGATTGGACGTTCCGACTGCAAGTGAACCAGCATGTAGCCGGTCTGTCCAAATCGTAACGAATCGATGGATCCCGTTTCATCACATAGATGTGCAGCGACTACGATTGGCGTTGTCAAAAGCAGAGGCAAGTCAAACTGTTGGGTGAACGCTGAACCGTGCCGGCCAGTCATGTCCAAAGTCAAACTCAATTCACCTGTTTCCAAAGGTACAGACAACGATGGAAGTTCAATCAAAACGGGATTACGAATATCAGAAGCATCAACCGGGATTGTTGTTCGCTCAGCTCCAGGCCAATCGATGTGTAAGTCTCCAGTGGCAGAAGAAAGCGGGTCATCGGTATCAATAAACACAATGTGAGCATATTCCCCTCCGCCGCCACGCACGCTGTCCAATGCATTGCCATCCTTATCAACGACCTCAATGGCCGCAGAAGGCGCTCTGTCTCCAACCGATATGATTCGCGAGTTCAGCAGCAAACCGGACGAATCACGGACTTCAAAAGTCACGTCAATGAGCGCAGTATTGACTTCTCGCAGATATTCACCAACATAGCAATGGTGGGTGTTATCGGCTTGTTGCTCGTAAATCATGTTCCCAAGAAGACCTGCTGATGCAAGTAGTGTCGGTTGCTGAGTGGTTCGATTAAAGTCTGCATCAAGGGCACAAATTCTCCAATTCACCGTTTCACCTCGATACATCATACCTTGCGGCTGATAGGGGAGTTGATTGATTCCTGACCAAGTCGGAGAATCTACGCCGCTGATGTGTGGTCCAAACCATTGAGCTTGTGCATCAACAACAATGGCAACCGATGCGTCGAGTAAATGCCCTTGCTGCATACTGATATCATGGGCTGTCGCTCGCAAAACCAAAGTTCCCAAGGAGAGTGAGGCTGGAAGAGTAATCGAAGCCTGCCAGCGGAGAGTATCGATACGCCCGGTTGCTTGTGAGAACCACTCAAGGTTGGAAAGTTCAGTCGTATTCGCAGCTACAGACCATTCCAAGTTAACAGATGTAACATTGACATCATCGGATGCTTCGACGGTACAGATGAAGTTATCACCACGCGCATACACTTGTGAGTCACAATAGATGCTCTCGACGACTGGAGGGGCGTTTACCCAGATCCGCAGCGTGACGAGGTTGTTGCTCACATTCCGTTCATAAGACCCATTGCTGGCATTTGAATAGCGGATTCGCAAATCCATCCATCCCGTCTTTTCAGGAACAACGGTCAGATTGTACAGAATCCTTGAACCGCTCATATCCCCTGCTGGAAGCGAAAAGTTTCCGTTATAGAGTTCGATGTTACCTTGAATATCTTGTACCAAAAGCGTACCATTCGAACCAGACATGCCTCGATTCTCAAGAGCAAGTTGTATGTGAGATGGTTGCATGTAAGAGGCGTTGCCGAGTTGCCGAGCACCAAATATGTTGATGTCGTGATGGAGATCAGCATAGGGTGCCATTTTTGGGTCGCCTACGGTAACGCCCATCCAACTTGTCTGTAAATTCGCAGCAGCATGAGCTTCAGCCAAATTAAATCCTTGAGCATACATACTCAGTAGTGTACTTGGTGAGCCAACGGCGGTCAAGTATGGTTCGTAGACATAACCCTTGACGCCGGAAACTCCATCCTCCAATAAGTCAGCGATGAGTGATTGGCCGTATGCGGTATTGGGGTCGAAAGAGCGACCCCCTGTTGATACGGCTGTTTCAGCAATAGAACCGTTGACCCAAGAATTGTGAGGAAGAATTGGATGCAAGTTCATTGTATCGAGATAGACTGAACCGTCGGTCGATGTTGCTACAATGTCAAGTGGGACTCGAACCCGCATCGTTACTGTATCGACTGGTGGGCGGAATCGCATGGTTTGTGATTCCCATGATGGTGCAAAAATCTTCGATTGGGACTGATTGCTGGCGAGGAGTGTCCCGTTTGCATCGAACGAATCAATCTCGATTATGAAATCTCCATAAACATCACCTGTCCGTTGGCCATAGACCGAGATTAGCCATGCGTGGTCCTTCAAATCAGTGGGTAGCAGGTATGTTTGTTCAATTGATGCCACGGATTGTCCAGTTCCGGAATACGCCGAACAGTCACGATAAATATCACGGTTAAGCGTGGTGATTTCGTGATCTTCCAAAGCCACATCCCATACCATGACGTTGTCAATCATGCCCTCAAAGAATGAGGAGCCCGCACGGTTAACACCGAGTTTGTACAGGTCAATATTGTTCAAGGCGCCGGAAGGATACGTTGTTGAACGAACCAACACTCCGTCGAGGTATTGCTTAGCCGTGGCGCCCTCAAAAACAGTGGCTAGGTGAGTCCACTCCTGTGCTTGAACTGCACCAAAAGTTTGCGATTGGTTCGTATGCAGTTTCCATTCACCGTTCACAACTGCGTGCTGGAACGAACCGTTCGAACCTGCAGCATTATCAACGGCAAAAACAGACGCATAGGTCGGTAAGGAGGAAGTATTGGCCCAAACCCACTGACTGACGGTAAAATTACCACCCCAGTCATCGACGTCGACATCAATGTAATCGTCGATACCGTCGTACCAGAGACAAGAGCCATCGACGCATGTTTTCCAGCTACTAGAGTCCATGTTATTGAGTGTGAAAGAGGTACTCGAGTTCACGGAATCTTGAGCAAGGTTTCCACTGCCGTCCTCAAAATCCCAATGGTGGATAAGATTGGCTTCCGAAGGAATGTATGAATCGGACAGCGAGAAGGCTGAAGATGGAATAAGCGATTTACTCTGATTGGGGCCTTCCCATGAAAGTTGCAAGCCGTGTGGCCCGCCGCCTTGGAAGAACTCAACCCTGAAGTCATGCTTTCCTGCATCAAGTTGGATGTACTGAGAAATCTCTCTCATTCCGTGTGAACCGTAATTCGTAACCAAACTTTGCCCATCCAGCCAAAGTTCCGAACCATCATCGGATGTCAGAAAGAAGGTCCAGTTGCCTGTTTCCGGCACTTCGATAAGACCACTAAACCGAGCACCCCAATCGTTTTGAAAGCGATTATCGAGTCCGGCATAAGCCTGCGATGAGGATGAATATTGCAACGATGACTCGAGCCTCACATGGTCGGGTACACGGTCAATAAGCGTCGGCATAGAGGAGGTGCTGAAACTAACTCCGTTGTTGTCAAAGAATTCAGCAAGTATGCCTTGCGTACCGTTCCCAGGTTCTTGAGTGCAAACCGCAGAGATGGATGCCTCCAAGGCATTATTGCCGTCTCTCTTGACATCAGATTGCGTACTCCACTCGAAGGTGTCACCTGATGAAAGCATGGGCAAGGTCGCATTCCAATATCGCGCTCCGCTGGAATACGTCGCATCTGCAGTATTGAATCCGGAATTTGGCAGTTTGTTTTCGTTCCAATTACCGTCGTTGGAACCCCATGAAGCATAGCCCATAACATTGGAAACATTGGTCATGAACTGAGTTGTATCATCAAATACTGTATCTAAGCCCATGCTTCCATTCAATACTCCATCTGCAGTATAGAGGTCATCGTTCCAGAACTTGTAACCCGAACCGTTGCGATTGGTTGCCAAGTCAAGTGCAAACACGCCCCGTTCTCCAAGGCTGTTGTTTGCTTTTTCAATCAAACCTAAAGCGGTTTCAACGGTGTATCCAGTGAGCCGAGTCATTAAGAAAAAACCGTACTGGTCACGCGAAAACGCTTCCATTTGACTTCCTGCCAGAGGACCATACCCGTGTTCGACCCAATAATCTGAACCGATGCTGGAGGAAAAACTGCCACCCAACAATGAAAATTCTTGGTCAAAACTTGCTTTGTTGTTCCCACCGCTGATCCGTAAAGGTGTACCTTTGGTTGAAACGAGATAATTCAGTTCTGTTTCCGAAGAGCGGTTGGCGAGCATTTCCAAAAAGGGGTCAGCGAAATACTGGTCAAACTGATCCCTGTTGATGGTTTCTTTCGTTGGTGCACTCGAATTATTGAAGATAAAGATGTTCTCTTCGGGAATGTTACGAGCCTCGATAAAAGCCCAGCCGATGGTTCGGCTTGCTTCTGAGTTGTTGTTGATGAGAACTCCGACATCTGAGTAGTCATAGACGGTGAGAAAGTCAAACCCTCCAGGTTGAGCAATGTCAAACCAAGGTGTTTGATTCCAAACATCATCATTCGAGTCGCTAAAAAACCCAGTAAATGCATCATCAAGAGGGCGAGAATGGTTGGAATCAACCGTTGAATCACCGGTTATGGAGTGCGTCAATAATGGCGAAGAAGCGCTGCCAATCAAGAACAGCAAAGTCATCAGAAGACTCGAAAACCTCCTGTCCATGCCATGGTGTACGAGTAATAGCGTTTAGAAATGCCGCCATTAAGTCACTGCGGCGAAGAATATTGTTGAGAGTCGGCTATCGTAAAAATCTCAAAATCAAAGGTTTTCATGATAAAACTGCGAACTTGATAAGTAAGGTGGCCTCTCTTGACTGGATGATGGCAGAACTCTACATGGCTCGGACATGCAAATGGGGAATTCTTCGCGTTGTTGGTGGAGATGTATGGAACCACAGCGGAGATGTATTGATTACACCTGCGAACAACAGACTCTCCGGAAGAGAAGGTCTTGATGCTCAAATCCACGCAAAAGCAGGTGAAGAACTCACTCAAGTTACCCGCAATATTTGCTTGGAAATGCGTAAAATAAACGCTCCACCATGTGCTGTAACACAAAACGTGGTTACCGAGCCTTTCGCTCTCTCATCCAACTACAAGCACATCATTCACGTCGTCGGACCGGACTGCCGACGACCAAATCAAGACGAAGCACGGCGAACTCTACTCCCAGAAACCTACGAAAACCTGTTTGCTACGCTCGCAGAATTGGACGATGTGAAAACGATTGTCTCACCTCCACTCTCCATGGGCATCTTTGCATACCCGCATCGAGAAGGTGCACGACTGACTTTGGAAATCCTCCTTGGCGTCCTTGACGGGGAAGAAGATCCCGGCATCTCAGAGTATACAATCGTCGTAAAAGAAAGAAATTTCATCAACAACATGCGAACTGTCTACAGAGAAACAGAAGACCAACTTCCAGGTTACGACACTACATCTGCTTGAGGCGAAGGCAATGGTCGACCTCGCAGCGATGGTCACCAGCACGCTAAGCAGCGAACGCCGCTCTTTCCAGTCGGTCCTAATGCTAGCGAACAGTGTTCGTAAAGTGAAGATGGTGGCTGAAGTTCTGCCGAAAGAACTTGATTTGAAAGTACTTTCAAGTCAAAACCGTGTCGTTGAAGCGCTCCATGAAGCAGGCATCGAAAGTTCACTGCTTGAAGAGAGTCTGAGTTCACAGGGTCTTGGCGTTCTCAATCACATGCACGATTTAGTCCTCCAAGCGATTGGAGAAGGCAACTTGGCCAGTGGAGAACGTTTGCTCGTGGTTTTGGCTGAACCCCTTGATGGTGTCATAGTCGTGGATACATCGAACCTCAACTCAAACCGTTTCGCAACCATTGCCCAAGAGTACAGTATTGACTTGGAAGTCCTCACCAAAATGATGTATTTAGCTCGACATATCGGTTCAAGAGGGCGTGAAGGTCATGCCATCGGCGCTTTGTTCGCTCTTGGACCGTTACCAGCTTTACGAAAACATACAACTGCGTTAGTCCTCAATCCATTCAAAGGCCATCCCCCTGAAAAGAGAAGCATTCTCGATGAAGCAAATCATGAGACCCTTGCTGAATTCGCATGGCTCGATGGGGCCATCCTGTTCAACCGCGAAGGGATTGCAAGTGACGCTGGGCGTTACATTCAGGTTCCCGCAGGCATTACGCCGAAGCCTGGCGAAGGCGGTCGACATTTAGCCGCACGAGCGATATCACAACTTGTCGAAGGAATCGCAGTGTGTGTTTCATCCTCTGGTTCAATCACAATGTATGCGAACGGTAGAAACCGATACCGTGTCAAATTGAATTGATTATTCGGATTCATCGGAACGAACACGAGAATCAAGATTGCGCTCAACTGAACCTAGACTGGCACTGGTCGCCAGGAAATCCATCCGTACTGCATCAAGATTCGAGTGGTTAAGGTTACGCTCGATACTCATCTTGGTTCGATTGATTGAAGCGATTCGTTGAGTTCTGTCTTTCGGCCGCAGTACATCTCCTCGCTGACTCATGAGCCATTCTTCCAAAAGCGCTTGACCCCATTCTGGTGCTCGCAAACGAGCAGCCAAGTGGATTTCCAATTGCCGATGACGGAAACGAACTCGACCATCTGCGGTTCGGAACGCCTGTATTGAGCCTGGGTTCCAACGATCAAGAGGAATCTGTAGGTGCTCCTTACATTCAAGCGAACCGTCGTTCTCTACAACAAAATCCGCAATCAATACACTCCGATTGAGTCGCATGAATACTTGGGCCATGTCCTCATCAGCATGCCATTCAGAAATTGCTTGCGGAAGTTGCCCCCACTCATGTTCGCACCATCTTTCGAGGGCTGGCCTGTACGACTCCATGTGAATCGCTCATGGCGAACCATCATCAAGTTTGTTGAGAGAATCTGTCAAGATTCAAGGAGAAGGAGCGTTTGGCTTGTACATGGATGGTGCATGGGGGTCAGTCGAAGCAGACTGGAAAGTCGTCGTTGTGCTTATTCTCGCATGGTATATCCTGCTCCGCATATGGGAGAAAAACGGTACTCTCGACAGGTGGGATGCATCGCGTGTGTTCGGAGTCGTGCTCATGGTTCGAAGTAACCGTGGTTTGAAAACGCTCGACAAAATAGCAAAACCCCGCAGATTTTGGAGAATGTACGGTGAAGTGGCGCTTTGGGTCTGCCTGTTCTCTATGTTTTTCGTAGCCATTGGCATGCTCTTGGCGTTCATCACTTCTGTCCTTAATCCACCTACTGCTGCACCTCCAACTGCGAGTGAACTCGTTGCCATTCCAGGGCTCAATCCAATGATTCCGTTAGGATGGGGTGCAATGGCGTTCATCATCGCTCTGGTCATTCATGAATTCGGTCACGGCCTCTTAGCCAGAGCACACGGTATGAGAATCCGCGCATTCGGACTGCTGCAACTCGGCCCACTGCCGCTGGGGGCCTTTGCAGAACCCCAGTATCAAGAACTCCACAAAGCCCCTCGTAAGGAAAGGATGCGGATGTTTGCTGCTGGACCTGCAACCAACTTGTTCGCTGCTTTTGTTTGTTTGATGTTGTTGGGCGGTCTTGCTGCAAACTTCACTTCATCGAACATGAACCCTCACGTTCAAGGTATTGTGAAAGATTCTGGCGCAGATCAAGCAGGTTTGCAGCCGTGGGACACCATTCTACGGATTGATGATGTCGAGATTAGCGGTATTGAAGGATTCCAAACAGTCATGGCTGGTTACTCAGCGAACGAAACTATTCTCGTCGATGTGCTGCATGAAAACGGAGACGAAGAGACCATTGAGATTCTCCTTACTGACAAATACCAATATTACATCGAACTGGGATGGAATGAAGAAATCCTAGAGGCTCAAAACATCGAGGAAGGAGACGCATTTGTCGGCGTGGTTGGCATAAGCGAGGGAACTCAAGGCATTGACCGCTTAGCAGGGCCGCTTGGCCCACGGTTTGATGGAGGCTTTGGAGTACGCATCCTTTACACGCCGTTCCACATCCTCAACATGATGATTGTACCCTTTGAATTGCAAGGCGTGTCCATGCATCCAATGGAGGAAGGCATGCTTTCTCCATCGGATAATTTCCTTGGAGACACATTGGGGATTAGCGGATTACTCTTCATGGTCAACTTCTTCTTTTGGTTGATGTGGGTAAATATTTTACTTGGTTTCACCAATCTCATCCCCATGGTGCCGTTTGATGGAGGCCACTTGTTCAAAGACTGGTTACGAGGTACGCTCAATCGCGTTCAACGGATTGGAAAGAAAACAAAGTTATGGAAAATACACCCAATGTGGGTCGACCATATCTCGAACAAAGCCTCAAGTCTTTCGTCGATTGCCTTGTTGATGATGCTGCTCTTCGTACTCCTCGTACCGTATTTCTGATTACGAACGACGACGACGAAGTTCTGCAAGGACATCCAGTGGTTTTTGAGGAATGCTTTGGGCAGGCTTGAGTTCTTCCAATGCTGTTGATGGTAATGTTGATTGGAAGATATTCGCTTTCATTGCCCGTGACTCCAAACTGTGGAGAGCGTCCATTTCTGAACCTGCGGGTGAACATACTAAGGAAATGAATTCGTGCAACGGCATACCGTCTTCCCAATTGAGATAGACTGAGCCATTACGATTTGTGGGGAACGGCGGAATGGATTTTTCCAAAAGGCGCAGTCGGCCGGTGAGATTGCTGGTTTCAACACGGAATATCCGCCATGAATCTCCACGGACACCCTTCCGTCTGTGAGCATACAGTGGCATCAATTTACACCGTTCACCCTCAAGAACCATTGCCGCATACTGATCTTTCGTTCGTCCAGAGAGATACAATTTGTCAGCACGTGTTGATTTGACTTCAATCGGAAAACACATGTCTCCACGCAATGCCAGTAAATCGCCGGTGCCTTCCATACCAGAGCCTGCGGCACGAACGACAAGAAACGGCCGATAAACCACTTGCCGCATTTTTTCTTTTTCCAATGGACTGCATGAACGGATAACCGATTCAACACCCTTGGGAACGCCCGCAAGAACTTGTCTCAGCTCTCGCTCGTATTGGCTCGACACAGGCGTTCATCATTGTCAATCGTTCTTGATGACTTCGGTCATTGGTGGAGAATCATCCTAGGTTTCGATAAGCGCTGTAAACAACCGTAAAGCCGGAACATTAGTTAATCTCGGAAAACAACATCATTCTGTGTCTCGTCTTGCTGTACGCACGATTGACTTCAAGTTGGCATACCGTTTGATGAATGAACTCAAAAGCAGGAAACTGAGATTTCTTTTGCTTGAACACGACGCGGTTTTGCCCGACAGGGACATGATTTGGTTCGGTAGTGAAGTTGAGGCTGCAAAGTTCCGAGATGAAGGAAGGGCAATTGCAGTTTCGATAGAGAACATCAAAGAAGCTGTGGATAAAGCCGTCAGACTTCTCAAAGGCATCACTCAAGTTCATCGCCTCTGTTTTGGTATCGACCCTGGCCCGAGACCCGGTATTGCATGGCTGGCCGACGGTGCCGTTCTTGGAGTTTCTCAACTGGAACACATTGAGCACGTCGCTGGACATATCTCAGCAATTGCTGCTTCACTTGAATATAAGCAGATGATCGTGCGGATTGGCGATGGAGCACCGATTATTCGAGACCGTATCATCAACGATTGCCTAACGCATTCAATTGAACTTGAACAAGTCAACGAATCAAAGACATCCCGTGGTTTACTGCGCCATAACCATGTTGTTTCAGCGATTCGAATCGCCCTACTTACGGGCCAACGTGTTCTTGAATTCCGCACAGTACAACCGACAGAGGGAGATTTAAGAGAGATTCAACGTCAAAGTAGAAAATACAGCAACGGTCGAAAAACGATATCGACAGAAATGGCGTATGATGTAGCGACTGGGAAATGCAGTCTCGAACAAGCCGTTAATGAGGACTATTCTTCCTCTTGAGCGTATTTTTGCAGTTCACCTTGAGCCAACCTATACTCTGGAGAACGCTTCATGAGTTTTTTCGATAGAGGATCAAACACCATTGGAAGGACCAAAACTGCCGCAATCAATGAAAACAGCATGAAGAATGAGGAGTTTGGAACATAGGTTGTTCCCGGTGTACCTGCACCGCCAACCATGAGTTTCACGGTTCCAAGCCAAGGAATCTCTCCACCTCCAACGCCAATAAGCCATGAACTCCGAATTGGCCCGACGGTACCTGATGCACTGTGCACTCCTGAAGAGCCGTTCACGGCTTGAGAGCCTTGATCTACGGAACATTTGTTGTTATCACCAAGCGTCAAGAGGCCTGCATGACGAGGTTGCCATTCCCATACCACGAGGTGTGATTCAACATTGGCGTGTGCAGGTCGTTTGCAATCGTAATATCCTGCTTGATCGCCGTCAAAGGAAACGGACACGGTTTCGCTGTCTTGGACGCTTGTGCCTGGAACATCCCATGTCAGTACACAAACTCCTTTCGTGCCGTTTCCATCCTTCCATTCCGAGTCATATGTGCCACCGTTTGGACATCGTTCAGCGTCGGTAGCGTTCATGGGAACGTTACGATCTGGAGTTGAGATTTGATTCGGAACAACTTCCATGATTGCCCGGTGAATAATTGGCGTTCCGTCTTCACCGTTTTTCTTGTAGATAATGACGTCTCCTTCAAGTCCATGCTGGGCGTAGCCAAAGTGAGAATTGTTCTCATCAGTTGCCTCTGCGAACGTAACTACTGAATCGTAATCACGGTTGTGAACCAGCACCAAATCGCCAGCGTCAATGCTTCCAACCTCACCGTTTGAGTCGTGAATCATGGAAGACGATTCAACGACAACCAAAGGAGGCATTGAACCGGTGTGGGCGTACAATCCCAAAATGAGAAGACCAATCATCCCCACTGCCAGCAGCAATTCGCGAACCAGCAATTTCAGCGGGTCGCTTTGCCTCTCTTGGTCTCCCATTGAGTTCAACGACGAAGTCCTTTGCTTTCAAGGAATGCCGTCCATGAGGCTTCATGCCCAGCTCCAAGCGCTTCTGCAGCTTCGTTACCGTCGGCTTTTCGGCGCCGTAATTCAGAAGTCGATTCAATGGCTCGTAGTTCATCTAAGATGTTCACGAAGCCGCGAAGTGTTAGAAATTCAGGCAAGATGATGAGGAGACCGATCAATGAAAAAACGGCCGTACCTATGGCTTGCCCGGTGTAATCGCCCCAAGTGACGTGGTTTTGAAGAAAAAGCAATTGATACACTGCAACGAAAAGCAAGATGCCGATTGCTCCAGAGGCCGTAGCAGCAATACCGAGTTGACGCCCATGTTGTTTAGCCCACCAATTCGAAATGACGCCCATTGTATGCTCTCCCTGTGCATGGCAGACACGCCGGCCCTCTTTTCTCTATCGGAAGAAAAATGACACGATGGGGCGAAGTTCAAATGCTTTGCCTGCTGTGGGCCAAAGGCCCATAGCGGGACAACGGTGATTTTTATGCGTAAGGCTATATTTTTGACACTTCTATTTACCGTTTCGTTACTTACACCATTGGCTGCTTCTGCAACAGTGGAAACTCAGTTCAACAACGGAACGACATCCTACACTCAAACCTTCACAGGAACGGGCAATGGCACCGCAGGCCATCTAACAATTCCGTTTGGTGCAGAAGTGACGAATGCTGAGTTTAGACTTCAAGGGGAAGCAAGTTCCACCACATACACGAACTTCACTACGAACGCCCATTATGGAGGCTCAGGAGACGGGGTTTGGTCAGGCTCTCCGCCATCACCGTTTACCTCTGGTCAACGAAACAACGTCGATGTCTCATCAAGCACCATGTCACTCAAAGGCAATCCTTCCCTGCAATCAATTGACTTTTCACGAACCACCCAGGTTGCTTCAAAGGTCAATGCACATCAGAATACCACTGGCCAATTTGCATCTTTTTCAGACCAAGGCTACTCAGGATTAACAAAGAAGTTTACACAATCTTCAGTGAGCACCAGTGCATCATGGGGGAACATTGGCATCGTGGTCAAAGTTGGAGATGAATTCCACGTCATGAAGTACACTTCATCCAGCCTTTACAATACACCTACAATATTGCGTATCAACGCAACCACAGGCGCCTACATTGGTGTAGCGACCCTCAATACCAACGGTTGCAGTACTTCTTCCTACTACAACATGGTTGATGCTACCGTTGATGGAAATACAGTCTACACCGCTCACGACACCAGTTACTTCCTTACCAAGTGGTCCGTTATTACATCAGGGACTTCCAAATCTTGGAGATGCGATCAGTCATGGAGTTTTAGCAACAATTACGTTACTGGCGTAGATATCGATGACTCGACAGGAAAGTTGTACGTCATGACCTATTCGTATTCTGCAAACGCACACTACATCAACGAAGTGAGAAAGACCTCTCCAACCAGTATCCTTGGTACATGGACCGTCGCAACAGGCTCTACTGTATCGAGATACGGCGCAGGAATGATTGTCAACATGCCGACCATCATTTACAACGAATACGACCAAACATACGTCAGCGGCGTTGGTTACACTTACGATTCGTACCATCATTTCTTCACCATGAGAAGCAATTTCGTAGAACACATGGGAGAAGTACCTGTGCCAGAGGGCGGACACTACGGCATGGTTGAATCAGGTGAAGGGCAATTCAGTTTCTCTTGCCATTACTACAGTACTGCCTACTGCAGCACCTCAACTCGGCACAAAATCAACAATTTTGGAGACGGTTCGCTTTTCGATGAGCGAAGTCACACTGGAACGACAGCGACGATTATGGGGAGCACGATTACCACTACCAAGGCGATTGATACGCTCCACATCAGCAGCATCATTGGATACACGCCAGCTGGAACCAGCATCAGCGTCGACCTTTCAAACGATGGTGGTGCAACATGGAGGCAAGTTTCCGTGGGTCAAAATGTTGTATTCCCTCAAACTGCTACGCAATTTGTCTGGCGTGCAACACTCAATGGAACGGCAACTAAAGCCCCAATATTCGATGGAATAGGCATTGAATACACTGCTTCGTACGTCACCTCGTCGTATATGTACACCTACCAATACGTTGGTTCAGGCACGAAGAATGTGGTCGCTGCAACGATTGATTGGGACGAAAACCGGCCAAGTGGGACTTCCATCCGTGTCAACTTCGGATACACCTCATCCAGCACTTGTACAACAGGTAGCGCAGGTGTATCTCAATTCACACAACCGAACCAGACCAAAACCATGACTGGAACTGGATATTACATGTGTTTGAGAGTTGAACTCACTGCACCTTCAAGCGGAGCAGTAACGCCAACAATCACTAACATTTCCATCGCAAAACACTCCAATGCTCCGACTGAACCGGGTATAGAAATTAACGGAAACTCAGTGTGGTCCAGAGCAGCATCTGCTGGTGCATTGCTCGGCGCATTTACCGTGACACAGAGCACCAGTTCGAACACAATATTGAAGGCATTTAACGATGCAATCCCCGATACAGGCTCTGGCCTCAGTAACATCTCAATTGGACTCAAATCAAAATCTTCAGGGATTTTGTCACTGGTCTCGTTCTCAGTTACATACACGATGAACACCGTTAATCTTGAAGTGAACATTCCAGACGGAGAAATTCTTCACGAACGTTTGCAACCTTACGAAGTGGTAACACGGCACATCGTTGGTGAAGATGCATCAACGATGACTGAAGCAAGTTTGACCCTGATGACCAATTCCTTAGCAAAGAATCCGACAATGTATTGGCAAGATGGAGATGTATTCCCAAGTCCAAATGACCCGGAAGATTACATCGAATTAGACGCCAGTTCATGGTCCTCTCAGGCCAATGGGATACTCGAAGTGCATTGGATCTTCCACGTGACATCAGAGTTCCCTGACCAAGACAATGTTCGATTCAAGACCGGTTGTTTGGACAATTCTGGCTCGGCTGGTTATTCTCCAATAGATCTCATTAGTTCAACCGGTTTGGAAGTCAACAGATCGTTTGGCCTTGGATGGTTGAAGGTTCGAGACAACGACGGTGCACTGGTCATGGATGATGTCCCTGACAACTCATGGGTTGCTGCAGGAGAAACACTCCACTTCCAAGGTGCAATGTGGTTCCAAAACACTGAAGATGCTCCGAATGACAACGCCTTTGACGTTCGAGTCTCAAGAAATGGATGGGTCGAAAGCACTGCTCGCGACACCACCAATAACAACGGCAGTTTCTTCATCTCCGTCGACCTTCCTGAGATTGACGTTGCCGATGGACTCACCTATGAAGTTCAAACCTATAACGAGAAAGAACCAACACATGTTATGGCTACTAACTTGGACTGGAAGCGAACCTACAAGGTCGATGCAACCCCGCCTCAACGACAAGCGTTCTTACCGCTTGATGACGCATATGAAGCTGCAAGCAATGTCCAAGAAGTCAAGATCTTGGTGAACGATGAAATCGGCCATCCGATGGCACTTGAACTCATGTACTGGGTTGAAGCGAACCATGATTTGAACAGAAACGGTGAAGCAGATCCACAGGAATACGTCAGCAAGAATGTTTACAATTCCACGGTCGCCGAGAACAAGTGGTTCATCACCACCATCGACCACTCTCGCAACTCGAACATGGGTCGAGTCTCGTATTATTGGGTCGGTGGAGACCAAGCAGGCAATCCACTGCATTACACCGTAATGAACAGCGACGATGAACTGCTGTCGTTTAATTCCGGACCAGGTTTCCTCTATGACGATGCCACCTTCCGTACACGCAAGGACTCAACTGCAATTTTCACCGGCTTAGAATGGGTCGGACATGTCGATAATGGACCTGTATTCGCTGGAATGGATCAAAGAATTGAACTTGGATTCATTGATGCAAACACTGCAATAGACTTTGAGCACATCTCATTGATCTTTGACTTTGAAGGGCCGAACCCAATGCGAGACGCTCAGCAAATCTCCTATTCCGGAATCAACAACACATTCTGGTCTGAAAGTAACTTCATTACATTGCTGACAAGCAGTAAGATGGTCGAAACAATCAACGAATCTGGCCTTCCATGGATTCAACTTACCTTTGATTTCGTGATCAGTTGGGACTGGCCAGATGAAGAGATGGGCGATGTCGTACTTCGATACAAAGAACGAGGATCGACCGATGATTCACAAATACTCCTGCTTGAACACACCTTCAGAGTTGAAAACGACCTCATGCTTTCACCAACCGAATACTTGGTTGAGGATATCTCCGAGCCACGCACAGGCATTGTAGCGGACGGAAGCAGAGTTCGCAAGGACGACAGGCTTGCCTTCACGGGAAGAGTTGTCTACGAAGGAAGCACTGTTGCAGCGCCACGGGACGTTGGAATCCTCGTGGAGGTCTTCGATGGTGAAAAGATGTGGAGTGACGGTTCGATTTCGTCGACCGGCGAATTTGCTGTGGAAGTACCCCTCTCATCGGCATCAACATTACAATCCTCACCAACCCGTACATGCTTGATTTCAATTACCAATATCCCTGGACGTGGAGAAGACATGACCGGCACCTTGGTTTCGACCACACTGCGTGTCGTCGTCGACGATGCTGCTCCGAGAGTTGTTCGTCGAATCTCACCGCTCAACGTCATCGATATCTCTGCAAACAACGACTTGAGCAATGTTGCAGTAGAGTTCCACGGTACCGAAGATGCTGATTTGACCGGTACGAGTCAAATGGTCCATTGGGTCATGCGCGATGCGACTCGTACCGTTACCATCGGTGCTGGCTCAACATTGCTCGGGATGCAACAAGACGGTCAATTTGTCAATTGGACAGGTTATGTGGACCTTACCGACAGCGGAAGAATCACACCCCAAGCTGGAGACTTCGTAGGATTCTATGTTACAGGTTACGATGCTGCTGGAAACCAATTCCCAGTTGTATCCAACTCAGAAGCAAGTCCAATTCCTGAACTTGCCGTTGACGATACAGACTTCGAACGGCAATGGATTCGTTTGGGTGCTGTAGGCCCGGAATTGCGAGTGAAGTCAATTTCTCTGTCCGATGATCACATTGCACCTGGTTCGAAAATAACCATCGATGCTCAAGTCACCAATGTTGGCGGCTCGACACCTTCGATGTTCAAGGTCGCCTTCTATGCAGGAGACGAAGAAACTCCTTTCGAAACCGTTGGAGTCGCTGGAATTGACGGTGATGAAGTGGTTGAAGTCAGTACCACATGGTCTGCGGAAGACGTTGACAGAATCCGTGTCGTTGTTGATTATGACAATCTCATCGTCGAAGTTAACGATGATGACAACAGTGCAGAACACTCCATCGATATCGCTTACGGCGAATACTTCGGATGGTTCGACTCACCTCGTGAAAGCCCACTTGCATGGATTTTCATCATCACTTCAATTATTGTCTTGTTTGCCGTTGCAACCGTTGCGGCACGAACAACCATCGACCATGGCGAAGGTGCCTTCTCAGATGACGAAGAAGATTGGGATGAAGACAAATTCGAAGACGATTTCGAAGACGATGACGATGATGAAGACGACAACGACTACTGATTGCTTCGTATTCAACTTGTCATAAATTACAAATCCTCAAAAGAGGTCGACGAAACCCCCACTCCATAGGGGTGGGGAGAGTATGTCTGATGTTTTTTCCAATCTCGACCCTCGCTTGGCCGCTGCACTCGATTCAAAGGGGTGGAAACCTACCCCAGTACAAGTTGCTACTTTACCTGATTTATGCGATGGAGGTGACCGAATCATCGTTGCCCCAACCGGCTCAGGAAAGACGATGTCCGCCGTGCTGCCGATGCTGAACCGATGTCTCGTTGAAGGATGGAAACCCCTGTCAATACTCTACATCACACCGCTTCGAGCACTCAATCGAGACGTTGACCGACGACTGAACGAAATTACTGAAGCTGTGGGCCTCAAAGTAGGATTACGGCATGGAGATACCAAACAAAGTGAAAGAAGCCGGCAGGTGCGTAACCCACCAGACTTGCTGGTTACCACACCTGAAACGTTTCAGTTGATGTTTACTGGAAAGAATCTGCGTGAGTTATTGAAGCGAGTTCAGGCGGTCATCATCGATGAAGTTCACGACTTGGCTGCGAGTGAAAGAGGATGGCAACTCTCCGTTGGTTTAGAGCGAATGGAAGCGCTCTCCGGCCATCCAGTACAACGGATTGGCCTTTCTGCAACGGTTGGAAACCCTGATGAAGTCGCACAATGGCTATCGCCCAAAAAAGGCAAAGCGCTCCTTACAACCGGAAACAGAACAACGGATCTCTCCGTCGAGTGTGCTCAAACACTTCCTGAAGATGAAATCGGAGCACTCGAATTGAGTATCCAGCCTCGCGCCCACGCAAGTTTCCGACGCATGGTGGAAATTCTGAGAACTGAACCACCATGTCTGGTTTTCGTCAACAGCAGAAGCGATGCTGAAACGATAGCCAGTCGTCTTCAATCGATGGCACCGGATGTAGACATAGGTGTCCATCACGGTTCACTGGCCGCCGAAACCCGTCGTGAAATGGAAGATAAATTACGCAGTGGAGAATTAGCAGGCTTGGTGTGTACATCAAGCCTGGAACTTGGAATCGATGTTGGAAAGATTCGAAGAATACTGCAGATTAAGAGCCCACGCTCCGTTGACAGAATGCTTCAACGGGTTGGTCGAGCAGACCATCGTCTCGATGGTATTGGTAAAGGACACCTGTTGTCTTGGGACACCGACGACCTAGCAGAAAGTGCAGTGGTTGGTCGCCGAGCAATGCTTGGACACATTGAGTCAATTGAATGGCGAAATAGACCGCTATCCGTTGCTGCCAACCAACTTGTTCTCATGGCACATTCAATGAATGCAGTGTCGATCGATGAAGCAACCGATATTCTTGCCAAAGTATCTCAGTTTGAGGGATGGCAACGAGTTGACACTGAATCCCTTCTTCGAGTCCTAGCGGATGGATGGATACTTCGATTCACACCCGATCCAAGTGAAGTTCCCTGGTACCGCTGGCCGAAGGCAGTTTACACCGTTGCAATGGAAGAAGCGCTGAACAAAGGACACCCTTTACCGGAAGAACGACCGTTGTTCTCATTGCCTGATGAAGAAGTGCCTGATTCCTTCAAAAATCGCGATGTCGATGTACCGCTTCCATTCAAAGATGGATGGTTTTCGACTGCGGGCAGAACCCGTCAATGGGTGACAAATCACCTTTCGATGATTCCAGACAAACAATCGTATCGAGTTCGGGATGCGGTTACTCGTCGCAGTTTAGGAAGCGTTGACGAGGCGTTCGTATTGTCGCTAAACGACAGCGGAGAAGACGACGATGGAAGCCGTCGCCAATTCGTAATGGCTGGCCGTACTTGGTTGATTATCGATGCAGACCCCGAACAATCAGAACTGCTCGTAGCGCCTGTTTCAGATAAAGCGGAAGCTCCACGATGGGTCGGAGAATTACCACCCGTCCCCAAAGCAATCGGGCGCGACATAGGACGATTACGTCAACTTATTGCTGATGATTTGAAATTGTTTGACAACGCAAGCAACGGGGATCCCGACGTTCTTTCCATCGATACAGAAGGGATTTTTGCTGACCGACATTCAACCCTTGCAGAACACCCCATCGATGACGAAGCTCTCGGTGTTATGGCTGAGAGCATTACTGCTCACGTTGAGGCGACGGACTATTTGCCAACCGATCGGTTGATGACACTTGAAAGGCGTGAAGATGCTATTGTGATTAATTCCTGCCATGGCTCTCGTATCAACGAAGGTTTGGGGCATTTCCTGATGGCTATGGCGACAACCAAGACGGGGAAGTGGGGGCGGTTGGTCGTAGAACCGACCCGCATTGCTCTGCAAACTGGAGCGGTAAACCCTGAAGAAATACAAGCGTGGCTAATGGAAACCCCCCCTGATGCAATTGAAGGGTTGTTGAGCGTAACCTTGCCAAACTCTCGTCAAGTTCGATGGAGATTTGCTCAGGTGGCTAAGACATTTGGTATCCTGCGTCACGGTGTAGATCCCCGCAAAATCAACCTCCAAGCGCTTCTGCGAAAGTACCGTGGGACGGTGGTCATGGAAGAAGTGCTGTCAAAACTGTTCCATGAACGAATGGATGTCCTCGGCGTACGCGACGTCATGCGTTCAATTCAAAATGGAAATATTCAGTTGAAAATAACTGCATCAGGGCCGATTGGCCTGTCCAACCACTCCAGCAGGGACATGCTACTACCAAATTGGGATAACGCTCAAGTTCGAAAACAACTGAAAGGCCGACTTACCAATGAGAGAGCGGTACTCTGCTGCTTGAAGTGCAAAGCAATTCGCCGATTCAGAGTGGCTCGTTATCTTGAAATTGATGGGATAAAATCGTGTTTAAAATGCAGAGGTTCAATGCTGGCGTGCGCTCCTGAACGAATGCAATCTATGCTCGTTGATTGGGTAAGTTCGGACGATGAAAAGGATCAGTCACGAATGTTGAAAAATGCGTCAATCGTCCAATCGAGGGGCTATGAAGCCGTTCTCAGCCTCATGGGCCGTGGCATTGGCGAAGCGACAGCTCAACGTATTCTGCGTAAAGTTCAGAGGAATAATATGGAAGGGTTGCTTGAAACCATTCACAATGCGGAAATTGAATACGCACGAACGAGAAGGTTCTGGAATTAATCGCTCTATGGTTCAAGTTGATTGATGGCTAATGCTGCCGCTACCACGTCTCCATCCTCCCACCAATCTACTGCGATAAACGTTGGTCGCTTACCGTGCTGTTGCCAACACTCTGTAGCTCGTTGAACGAGAAAATCAACATCGTTCGCTTCATCTCCTCGCGATGGGTCTGAAAGCCCCAAAGGACCACGAAGCCAGTTGTTCATGTGGTAGACTTCTTGTTCGACATCACCTCGAAGGAGATCACAATTCATGTCTTCAGTGTTCTCTTCGGCGTAGTTGGTTGTCCAACTGTAGGTCAGAAAATCATGAACCCAGGGGTGAGAAGTATCTCCCCCTTGCTCCCAAAAGATGACCAAAGTCGTCTCCTGTTCAATCATTTCTTGAAGGGTTGGCCAAGCCGTGTCGAGGGTGTGGATGTACATCTTTTCTCGGAGATTCGCTTGTTCAAATACAGCAAGTAAATGGTCAGGCTGTACGTAATTTTCAACCAACAAAGTGACGATATCACGTGGATTTTCGTTCATCTTCGTTTGTAAATTAGAAAGCCAAGACACTGAATCTACATTGCCGTAGGAGCACGGACTGAATCCTCGGTCATCGTCTCCATGGCACAAACGCACCGATTCTACACGCTCATCGCCAAGTGTCTCATAGTGTGTATCAATCATGAAAGCTCGCATGCCAGCCGCCCATTGCGCATCGAGACCGGTTTGGTGGTTACTCGCTGGATAATAGATCCCATCTTGATGGGTTGAGAAGGCATTGTGTGTTTCAGGGAATGTGACGTTATCGTAGGTTCTTTGGCAAAGTACAACTAAGCCGTTGCAAGCCTCGGACGGTAGTTCAGAGTCATCATCTTCTTGAATTGAGGAAGTATCAACGTTCGGTGCTACATAGCCCGAACTCAACAGCACGAGGGTCAAGAAAACTGCAAAGAGACCACCTCGCATGGTAGGGTCATAGCAAATGACAACATCAAGTCGTCGGTTCATCATCAAACGGTACGAACTTGAATTCCTGCCTCATGCAACATGCCGTTTGAGGTATTGAAATCATCTTGCCATCGTTCGGGTATGCCATTTGTCTCAGGATAAACAATTTCCACGATACCTGCTTGAATCAACGAACGGGCGCAACGGGAACAAGGCGGCCAAGTAACGTAAGCGGTGCTCCCCTTGAGTGAGACACCAATCCGTGCAGCGTGCATGATTGCATTTTCCTCTGCATGACAAATCAGAGGATACTTCTTTTCTCGGTCTGTTAGGCGGTCCATATCATCGCTGATTCCCCGAGGGAAACCGTTGAAGCCAGTCGAGCGAATCTCTCTGTCGCCTCCAACCACAACACAACCGACTTTGGTCGAAGGATCTTTACTCCATCCCGAAATGTGCTTTGCCAATTCCAGAAAACGATTGTCCCATTTCTCACTCATGGCTCTCAACGGTCGTCTCACAGGCTATCGCTCTATCAGTCCTTCGCATACAACGAAAGGTCCTCATCCGAGCCCCAACCAAAGACGGACAAGATATTTCCTTGCAAATACAGAGAGCCTAAGCTGACGACTAAACCAACTTCCTCAGCGTCATAGGATGCTAGAGAATGGATCGCATCTCTCGGTAATTCGTGGCACTGCACATCGTCACGATTCCAATCAAGGTAAGACAACGAGTCGAGTGAGACGCCGGGGTATCTGCCGCCCTGGGGTTTTGTGAGAACGATGTTCTTTGGAGGATATTTCTGGCAAAAGTCCAACAGTGGTTCAAGGAAATGACTCAATTCTTCCTGGGGAGAGGTGCCGAAAATTAGACTCCAAACTGGCTTTCCACTCAATTTTGGCGCATGTTTCGCAATTTCTTGCTCAAGTTCTGGTAAAATACGGAGCAACCCAGATGGGTTATGGGCTGCATCAAGCAGGTATGGATGGGATAAAGTCAAGGAACTGGGAAGGATTTGCATTCGTGCAAGCCATCGCAGATTATCTCGCGCAGTATCCAGTGAATCTGTTGGAAAACCAAGGTGTTGAAACATTGCGAGGGCAAGAGAATATGCCTCGTTTCGAACCGTAGAGCCTTTCTCAATT